>NZ_JBQHDG010000022.1:0-189975 GCF_052068095.1 Phytohabitans sp. LJ34
GTACATCGCCCGCGAGCTCTACCAAATCATCACAACAAACGACCCTGACCCCGCCGCTTGACAACCATAGGAGCATCGTCGCGGTAGCCCAAAGGATCTCGGTCTTGGGTGGGTCGGGCTGGCTGAAGCGGCCTGGGCCGGTGGTGACTCGGGATCGTTACATCCCCATCCTTGTACCTCGTGGGTCTTCTCTGAAAGATTGCTGGATAGCGCTGCCAGCGACGGCCGACGATCTCTGCTGCTCGCTGCGCGGCGGCGGCAGCAGGGAAGGGGATCCCGGTGACCCGACGACGTCGTCAGTCTCTCGCAGCTTTCTCGGCCGGGGTGCTGGTCCTCTCGGCCGGCATCGTGGCTCTCCATTACGCCGGTGCGCCGGCCACGCCCGCCGCGGTGACGGGTGAGGCGGAGGCGCCCACCGCGCTCGCCAAGCATCTCGAGCAGCGCCGCCAGGCCATGCCCGGCAACAGTGGCATGGCCCTCGAAGGGCCGGGCTCGGCGGCGGCGGCGGAGTACCTCAAGCGGGCCTACCCCGACAGCGCGGTCGCGGTCACCGAGATCGACGGGGCCAAGCGCGCGTTCGTCACCTCGCACAACCGTGGCTTTCCGCGCGGCAAGGCGAAGAAGGGCACCTGGCTGCCGGTCGGGCCGAGCCAGGCGCTCTACCCGGACACGCCGCTGCGCGACTCCTTCAACTACGTGCCCAACGACTACGTGGCGGGTGGGCGCACCACCTCGATCGCCCTGAGTGACCGGTGCTGGCCGGGCAACTGCCGGGCGTACATCACGCCGGCCGGCGGCGGCATCTGGCGCACCGACGACATCCTGCGCCGGCAGCCGGAGTGGAAATACCTGGCCGGGCCGCTCGACATCAACACCGCGGGCGCGGTGACGATCGACAAGAACGACCCGAGCCGCAACACGGTCTGGCTCGGCACCGGCGAGGCCAACACCTGCGGCTCCGGCTGCGGCGCGGGCGTCGGCCTCTACAAGTCGACCAACGCGGGCCGCACCTGGATCGGGCCGCTGGGCAAGGCGGAGCTGGGCGGCAAGGGCGTCGGCGAGATCGTGATCAAGCCGGGCGACCCGCGCACCCTGTACGTCGCCACGACGACAGCGCTCACCGGCATGTCGAGCGTCTGCTGCACCGGCGTCACCCGGCCCACCCCCGGCGCGGCGAAGTGGGGGCTCTACAAGTCGACCGACGGCGGGCGCACGTTCGCGTTCATCCACAACGGGTCGGTCAACGCGGCCGACTGCACCGGCAGCGCGACCGAGTTCGCCAACGGCTCGACCTGCTCGCCGCGCGGCGTGCGCACCGTCGAGCTCGACCCGGCCAACTCCAACATCGTGTACGCCTCCTCGTACGCGCGGGGCATCTGGCGCTCCAACGACGCGGGCGCGACCTGGACGCAGATCAAGGAGTCGCTCAACCCGGCGATCATCCAGACCCGTCCGGCGTTCGACGTCACGCGGCTGGCCAACGGCAAGACCCGTATGTACGTCTACGAGGGCAACACCGGCACGCCGTACGCGCGGATGCTGCGCAGCGACGACGTGGCCACGGGCGCGCCCACCTTCACCGATCTGACCAGTGCCAACGTCGCCGACCCGGGCTACGCCTGGTACAACCTCTGCGGTGGGCAGTGCTGGTACGACGTGTTCATCCACACGCCCGACGGCCACCCCGACATCGTGTACGCGGGCGGGTCGTACTCGTACGGCGAGACGATCGCCAACAAGCGGGCGGTGGTGCTCTCCACCGACGCCGGCCTCACCGGCACCGACATGACGTTCGACGGCACCGACGAGCTGCACCCGAACGGCCTGCACCCGGACCAGCACGACATCGTCACCCATCCGCGCAACCCGTTCCAGTTCTTCGAGGCCAACGACGGCGGCGTGATGCGCTCCAGCGGCACGTTCGTCGACCGCTCGGCCTGGTGTGACAACCCGCGGCGCGAGCTGACCGCGCCTCAGCTGGTGCGGTGCCGGCAGATGCTCTCCCGCATCCCGTCCAGACTGGACGGCGTCAACTCCGGACTGTCCACATTGCAGTTTATGAGCCTGTCGGTCAGCCCGCACAACCCCGAGCTGCTCCAGGGCGGCACGCAGGACAACGGCACCTGGGAAAACTACGGCAACCGCCGGCTGTGGCTCAACACCATCATCGGTGACGGCGGGCAGTCCGGCTTCGACGTCAAGGTGAAGAACTTCCGGTTCCACACCTACAACGACACGACACCTGAAGTGAACTTCAACAACGGCGCGACGGCCGACTGGATCTACACGGCCGACCCGCTCGCCGGGCAGGCCGGCTCGCAGTTCTACTCGCCGGTGATCAGCGACCCGAAGGTGAGCGGCACGATGTTCGCCGGCACGGGCCGCACGGCGTACCGGACCAAGACGTTCGGGCTCGGCGACCGCAGCCTGGCCGAAGCCAACCGGATCTGCAACACCTGGACCGGCACCTTCGAGGAAGACTGCGGCGACTGGGCGGAGCTCGGGCCCAACCGGCTCGTCGACCCGTTCTGGGGTGACCGGGCCGGCGGGGCGGTCGCGGCGATCGAGCGGACGACGGCCAACACGTCGAGCGCCTGGGCCGCCACGACCACCGGGCGCGTCTTCGTCACGTCCAACGTGGACGCCGAGCCGGCGTCGGCGGTGACCTGGACCCGGGTCGACGACGACGCGCCGGCACCGGGCCGGTTCGTCAGCAGCATCTACGTCGACCCGAAGAACGGCAACCACGCCTGGATCTCGTACAGCGGCTACAACGTCAACACCACGACGACGCCGGGTCACGTCTTCGAGGTCACGTTCGATCCGACCGCGGGCACCTCCACGTGGGTCGACCGGTCGTACGACTTCGGCGACATCCCGGTCACCGACCTGGTGCGCGACGACGTCAACGGCGACCTCTACGCCTCCACCGACTTCGGCGTGCTGCGCAACGCGGCCGGCACGACGACGTGGACGAAGGCGGCGCCGGGGATGCCCAATGTGGAGGTCGCCGGCCTGACGATCCTCCCGGGCAAGCGGATCCTGTACGCGGCCACCCACGGCCTGTCCGCGTGGCGGCTCAACCTTGCCTGATCAGAAAGGATGAGGCTGCGCACCGTCGGGGCGGTAGCCGTCGTCGCGGTGTTCCTGCCGCCACTGCTCATGCTGGTGGCCGGGTCACTCCGCGAGCCGGGGCTGCCGCCCCCGCCGGGTCCGCAGCTCGTCCCCGATCCACTCTCCATGGAGGGGTATCGCCAGGCGATCGACCTCGGCGGCCTCGTGCGCGCCGGCCTCAACTCCGCGGTCGTGGCGGCGATCGCGGTGCCGGTCAGCGTGCTCGTGGCGTCGCTGGCCGGGTTTGCCATGACCCAGCTGCCGCGCCGGGTCACCACCGCCGTGGTAGTCGCCTCGCTCGCCGCCCTGGCGGCACCGGCCACCGCGCTGCTGGTGCCGCGCTTCGCGCTGTTTCGGGCGCTCGGCCTGACCGACACGCTCGCCCCGCTCGTCGCGCCCGCGCTACTGGCCACCTCGCCCCTCTACCCGCTCGTGTTCTACCTCGCCTTCCGGACGCTCCCGGCTGACCTGTACGACGTCTGCCGGCTGGAGGATCTGTCGCCGCTGCGCACCTGGTGGCGGGTGGGCATGCCGCTGGTGCGGCCGGTGACGGCGGCGGTCGCGGCGCTGACGTTCGTGCTCACCTGGTCCAACTTCCTCGACCCGCTCGTGTACGTCTACGACCGCGACCTCTTCACGCTGCCGCTCGCGCTCCGCTCATTGTCCACACTGGACCCGACGAACTTCCCGGTCTTCCTGGCCGGCGCGGTGCTCACCACGATCCCGCCGCTCGTGGTGTTCGCCCTGGTCCAGCGGCACGCTCTCCGCCACCTCCACGTCCACCAGTACCGGGAGACCTGATGCGAAAGCTCACCGCGCTACTCGCCGCGGCCGTCCTCCTCGCCGGGTGCGGTGGCGGCGAGACCGCGGACACCCCGCAGACCGTCCGGCTGCTGGTCTTCGGCGCCCCGGAGGAGCTACAGGCGTACCGCACGCTCGTCGACGCGTACGCCAAGGCGTCGTCCGGCGCGCGGGTGCAGCTCGTCGAGGCGAGCGACCGGGAAGACCTCGTCACCCGCCTCTCCACGTCGATCGCGGGCGGCTCCCCGCCGGACGTGTTCCTGATGAACTACCGGTTCTACGGCCAGTTCGCCGCGAAGAACGCGGTCGAGCCGCTCGACGACCGGTTGGCCAAGTCCACTGTGGTCAAGCTCGCCGACCTCTATCCTCAGGCGACCGAGGCGTTCCGGTGGCAGGGGCGCCAGCTGTGCCTGCCGCAGAACGTGTCGAGCCTCGCCGTGTACTACAACCGCACGCTGTTCCAGAAGTTCGGCGTCGCCGAGCCGAAGACCGGCTGGACCTGGAACGACCTGGTGACCACCGCCACCGCGATGACCCGCAACGCGAGCGGCGCGATCGTGCGCGGCACCGAGTCGGAGGGCGGCAGCGCCCGGGTCGCCGTGCATGGCCTGGGCGTCGAGCCCACGCTGATCCGGATCGCACCGCTCGTGTGGTCGGCCGGCGGCCAGATCGTCGACGACGAGCGCAAGCCGACCCGGTTCACGTTCGACGCCAGCCCGGCCAAGGACGCGCTCCGCGACTTCGTGGCGCTGCGCCTCGCGTACGGGGTGGTGCCGACCGACGAGGAGGTCGAGGCGGAAGACGACGAGACCCGCTTCAGCAACGGCCGGCTCGCGATGCTGCTGTCGTCCCGCCGGGTCACCACGACGTTCCGCACGGTCGAGAACTTCGAGTGGGACGTCGCGCCGATGCCGATGTACGGCAAGCAGCAGGCCGGCATCCTGCACTCCGACGCGTACTGCATCACGAGCGGCTCGAAGGCCAAGGACGCGGCCTGGCGGTTCCTGGAGTACGCGATCGGGCCGGAGGGGCAGCGGACCGTCGCCGCCACCGGGCGGACCGTGCCGTCGAACATCGCGGTCTCCAAGTCGCCAGCCTTCCTCGACCCGGCACAGCCCCCGCGCAACGCGCAGGTCTTCCTGGACGCGGTGCCGACCATCCGGCGGGTGCCGACCATCTCCACCTGGCCGGAGATCGAGGACGTCACGGGCGGCATCCTGGAAAACGCGCTCTATCGCGGTGACCGGCTCGACGACGTGATCCGCCAGCTGGACGAGGAGACCCGGCCCATCTTCGCCCGCGGCGTGGCGCCATGACGGTGGCGTTGGAGGGCGTGCGGGTGGCGCACGGCGCGCGGGAGGTGCTGCACGGCGTCGACCTCACGGTGGCCCGCGACGAGCTGCTCGTGGTGCTCGGCCCGTCCGGCGCCGGCAAGTCCACATTGCTGCGTGCGGTGGCCGGCCTGACGCCGGTGTCGGCCGGCCGGGTGGCGATCGGCGAGCGCGACGTCACCCGGCTGCGGCCGGGCCTGCGCAACGTGGCGATGGTGTTCCAGTCGTACGCGCTCTTCCCGCACCTGACCGCCGTGGAAAACATCGCCTTCGGCCTCGTCGTGCGGGACGTACCGAAGGCGGAGGCGGTCGAACGGGCCCGGCGGGCGGCGGACACCGTCGGCTGTGGACACCTGCTCGACCGCCGGCCGGGGCAGCTTTCCGGCGGCGAGCGGCAGCGGGTGGCGCTGGCGCGTGCGCTGGTGCGCGAGCCGGACGTCTTCCTGCTCGACGAGCCACTGTCCAATCTGGACGCCGAGCTGCGGGTCGAGATGCGCGCCGAGCTGAAGGCGCTGCACGCCCGGGTCGGCGGCGCCACGCTGCACGTCACCCACGACCAGGTCGAGGCGCTCGTGCTCGGCGACCGGATCGCGGTGCTCCGCGAGGGGCGGATCGAGCAGGTCGGCACGCCGGACGAGATCTGGGACGCGCCGGCGACGACGTTCGTGGCCCGCTTCGTCGGCTCGCCCGCGATGAACCTGCTGCCGTCCGACGGTCCGCTGCCCGGCCTCGCCCCGCCGGGCACCCTGATCGGGATCAGGCCAGGCGCGCTCCGCCTCGGCTCCTCCGGCGTCGAGGCACGGGTCGAGCGGATCGAGGTCGTCGGGGAGGACGCGCATGTCTACTTGAGACTGGGCGAGCACTCGGTCGTTGCCCGGGTCCCGGCGACGGAAAGGCCGGGCGGCGAAACGTTCGTCACCGTCAGAGAGGGAGCCGTCCACGTCTTCGACGCCGCCACCGGCATCCGCGTATGAGTCGTCGCCAGCTCGGCTTCATGCTCGCGCCGTACGCCATCGGGCTCGTCGCTCTCGTCCTGCTGCCGGCCGCCGTGACGGTCGCGCTGGCGTTCGCCGACTACGATCTCGTCCAGCCGCCGCGGTGGACCGGCACCGGAAACTTCACCGAGCTGGCCGGTGACGGCATCTTCCGCACCGCGCTGCTCAACTCGCTGGTGTTCGCGGCGGTGGCGGTACCCTTGCGGCTCCTCATCGCCCTGGGCCTGGCCCTGCTGCTGCACCGGCGGGCGCGCGGTGTCGGCACCGCCCGGACCGTGGCCGCCCTGCCCACGGCGGTGCCGGAGGTGGCGTACGGCCTGCTGTGGCTCTGGCTCTTCAACCCGCTCCACGGCCCCGTCAACCAGCTGCTGCGGGTCGGCGGCGAAAACGGCCTGACCGCGCTCGGCCGCACGCCGCCGCAGTGGCTGACCGACCCGACCGACGCCCGGGCCGCGATCATCATCATGAGCCTCTTCACCATCGGCGAGTCGTTTCTGGTGCTGCTCGCCGCGCGGCTGGTGCTGCCGCCCGAGGTGTACGAGCTCGCGGCGGTCGAGGACGCCACGCCCTGGGACGTCTTCCGCCGCGTCACGCTGCCACTCGTCGCGCCGGTGCTCGGGCTGCTCCTGGTGCGGGACACGATCCTGAGCTTCCAGGTGTCGTTCGTGCCGGCGCTGGTCGTCACCGACGGCGGCCCGCCACCGTACGCCACCACGTACCTGTCCCTGTTCGTCTACCGCAACGCCTTCGAGTACCTGCGCTACGGCTACGCCTCGGCGGCCACGGTGGTGATGCTGCTCCTGACCGTCGCGGCGGTCATCCTCCAATGGCGCCTGCTGCGCCGCTGGCGCTGAGCGTGGCGCGCACCTCGTCGGCCTCGGGGACACCGAGTGCCTCGAAGATGGCCAGCGCCCGCCGCCACGCCTCCCGCGCGGTCGAGTGCTCGCCGAGCTCCTCGTGGGTGATGCCCAGCTCGCGGAGGCAGACGGCCGCGCTGCGGCGTTCGTCCACCTTCTCGGCGAGCTCCAGCGCGGTGCCCAGGCGGTCGAGCGCCTCGGTGTGCCGGCCGCGCAGGCGGTGCACCCGGCCGAGCTGGGACAGCACGGTCGCCTGGCCGACCGCGACACCCAGGTCGACGAAGCCGGCGTAGCTCTCCTCGTAGCACGCCTGCGCCTCGGCGTACGCGCCCTGCCGCTCGTACACCTGAGCCAGGTTGCTCAGCACGGCCGCCTGGCTGCGCCGGTTTCCGGTGCCGCGGAAGATGTCGAGCGCCTCGCGCAGGCTATCCACCGCGCGGGCCCGCTCGTCGAGTCCACAGTAGACCTCGCCGAGGTTGTTGAGGCTGATCGCCGCGCTGTGCCGGTCGTCCAGGGCGCGGCTGATGGCGAGGCTCCGTTCCAGGCAGGTGGCCGCCTCGCCGAGCTGGCCGAGGCTGTCGTACACCGTGCCGAGCCCGTTGAGGCAGGCGGCTTCGCCGGGCCGGTCGCCGGCGGCGGCGTAGCGGTCCATGGCCTCGCGCAGGCTGTCCAGCGCCTTCGGGTACTCGCCGCGCACCTCGAACGCCGCTCCCAGGTCGCGGCTCGCGTGTGCCTCCGCGATCGGGTCGCCGGTGCGGCGGGCGACGGTGCGGGCCGCCTCGTTGACCTCGACCCAGTCGTTGAGGTAGCCGCGCACGTGGAAGAACGCGAACAGCGCGCGGGCCAGGCTCGTCGCCGCCGCCGCGGGCAGCGTGGGGGTTTCCGCGACCTGATGTACGGCCGCGAGCAGGTTCGCGCGTTCGGACTCCAGCCAGGCGAGGGCGGCCTCCACGTCGGGGAAGGACGTGCCGCCCTCGGCCCACTCGCCGGCGGTCGCCGGCCGCGCGTCGGCGGGGCGCAGCAGCCGGAACGCCTGCCAGGCCGTCGCCGAGTACCAGCGCAGGAGCCGGACCATCGCGGCCGCGTCCGGTTCGGCGACCGACCGGCCGAACAGCCGGAGCAGGTCGTGCAGGCGGAAGCGACCGGGCGCCGGGCTGGCGAGGAGCTGGCAGTCGACCAGCCGGTCGAGGATCCGCTCGGCCTCGACGAGCGGCAGGTCGAGGAGCGCGGCGGCCGCCGGCAGGCTCAGGTCGGCCGCGTCCGGGAGGGCGATGAGCGGAAACGCCCGGGCCGCCGCGCGGTCGTCCGCCTCCGCGCCGTCGCGCAGCAGCTCGTAGCTGACCTGGAAGCTGGAGCGCACGCCCAGCTCGCCGAAGCGCAGCTCGTCGAGGCGGCGCCGGGTGTCGGAGAGCCGGTCGGCCAGCTCGCGCACCGGCCAGGACGGGCGCGCGGCGAGCCGGGCGCCGGCGATCCGCAGGGCGAGGGGGAGGCAGCCGCACCAGGTGGCCACCCGCTGCGCGCCGCCCGGGTCGGCGGCCACCCGGTCGGCGCCCGCGAGGCGGCTCAGCAGCAGCATCGCCTCGGCCGGCGGCAGCACGTCGAGGTGTACGTGGGTCGCGTTGTCCAGAGTGGACAGCACCGGCCGGCTGGTCAGCAGGACGGCGGTGTGCGGGCCGGCGGGCAGCAGCGGGCGCACCTGCTCGGCGTCGTGTGCGTTGTCCAGCACGACGAGCAGCCGGCGCCCGGCCGCGGCCGCTCGGAAAGCGCCGCTCGCCTCGTCCACTGTGGTCATATCGGTGTCCCGGACACCGAGCGCGCGCAGGAAGCGGCCGAGCACCTCCAGCGGCGGCAGCGGCCGCAGCCCGGCGGTGGCGCCCTGGAGATCGACGTAGAGCTGGCCGTCCGAGAAGTGGTGGGCGAGCCGGTGCGCCAGGTACACCGCGAGGGCCGACTTGCCGATCCCGCCCGGCCCGGCGATCGCGACGAGCGGCGCGGGACGCAGCGGGGTGGCGGCGAGCCGGGAGCGGGCGGCGGTCACCTCGCGGTGCCGCCCGGTGAACGCGGCGATGTCCGGCGGCAGCTGTCGCGGTGCGACCGGTCCGGAGCTTGCGGCCCGGTTTTCCCCGGGCGGGTCGAGTGCCGGGTCGGCGGAGAGGATCTGGCGCTGGAGCCGTTGCAGCGCCTGGCCGGGCTCGACACCGAGGTCGGCCACGAGCCGCCGCCGCAGCTGGCGGAACGTCTCCAGTGCCTCCGCCTGCCGCCCGGACCGGTAGAGGGCGAGCATCGTCAGCTCGTGCAGCCGCTCGCGCAGCGGCTGCTCGGCGGCGGCCGCGGCGAGGGCGGGCAGCGTATCGGCGTGCTCGGCGAGCGCGAGGCGGGCCTGCGCCCAGTGCTCCAGCACGGTGAGCCGCCGCTCGCCGAGGTCGGCCAGGGTGGAGTCGGCCGCGGCGCCGAGCTCCAGCCCGTCGAGGGGGCGGCCGCGCCACAGGCTGAGCGCACGCTCCCACCGGTCGGCCGCGGTTGCCAGCTCGCCCCGGGCCGCCGCCCGGTGCCCTTCCCCGGCGAGCCGGTCGAAGAGCAGCATGTCCAGGTCGTACGGGTCGACCTGGATCTGGTACCCGGGCGGGCGCGCGGTCAGCCCGGTCAGGTGGAGCGAGGTGCGCAGGTTGGAGACGTGCGTGCGGAGCGCACCGGCGGCCGTCCGCGGGGGCTTGAGCGGCCAGAGCGCGTCGGTGAGCGTGCCCACGGCGACCGGCCGGTTGGCGTGGAGGAGCAGCAGGCCGAGCAGGGTGCGCGGCTTGGTAGCGGTGAGCGGCATGGGCCGGCCCTCCGCCCCCTCCACCTCCAGCGGACCGAGAATGCGGAACGTCACCATCCGGCTCCCCTTACCCCTCGACAGGATGCACGCGCGGGGGACGAGATGGTTCAGCGATCAACCATAAAAATTGGTAGCTCTCCGCCAGGAGGTTGACGCAGACTGGCGGCGTGATCGAGCCGAAAACCTTCCGCGTCCCTGTCAGTGCCGTCCTCGCCGGCACGCGACAGCAGCGCGGCGGGCCGCCGGCTGCGATCCCCCACCCACGATCATGACGGGCGCGTTCGTCGACGGCGTGATCGCCGGGTACGGCGTGGCCGTGCCGGTCGGCGCCATCGCGATCCTGATCATGGGGTTGGCGGCACGCACCTCGTTCCGCGTCGGTGCCGCCGCGGCCATGGGCGTGGCCACCGCTGACGGGCTCTACGCGGTCGTCGCCGTGGTGGGCGGGGCGGCCCTCGCCGGCGTGATCGAGCCGGCCGCGACGCCCATGCGCTGGGTGGCCGTGGTCGTGCTGCTCGGGCTCGCGGGGCGCACCGCCTACACGGCGGTGCGGCACCACCGCGACCCGGCCCGCGCGGCCCGGTCCGACGCCGGCCTCGCCTCACCGCTGCGGGCGTACGGCGGGCTGCTGGCGCTCACCCTCCTCAACCCGATGACGATCGTCTACTTCGGAGCGCTCGTGCTCGGCCGGCAGGCGTCCGACAGCCTGAGCGCCGGGGGAGAGGCGCTGTTCGCGGCGGGCGCGTTTCTCGCGTCGGCGAGCTGGCAACTCGTCATCGCCGGCGGCGGCACGCTCGTCGGGCGGTTGCTCACCGGGCCGCGCGGCCGGCTCGCAACCGCCCTGGCGTCGAGCGCGCTGATCGTCGCGCTGGCGGTAGGAACGGCCGCGTGAGCGAGCTTGCGAGCGAACCATCAGGCTCAGGGAAGTCACGCACGACGGCGGCCGCGCCACCAGACGGCCTAAGCAGAGTACACCTCCATCTCATAAAGCGAATAGCCGTAGGAGGTGGCCCGGTCCACGCCGACCATGCGCACGTACCGGGCGTTTCTCGGGGTGAAGGTGTCGTTGTCGGTGCCGCCGTTGCCGGCGGCGGTCGACCACGCCGTGGTCCAGGTGGCCCCGTCGGTCGAGGTTTCGACGCGGTACGCGGACGCGTACGCGGCCTCCCACCGCAGGATCACCCGGGCCACCGTCCTGGTCGATCCTAAGTCGACGGTCAGCGCCTGGTTGTCGGTCCAGGAGCTGGCCCACCGGCTGCCCGGGTCACCGTCGAACGCCCGCGCCGCCGCGTGTGGCGACTGCGTGCCGGTCGCGGTGGCCGGGCGCCCGGCGGCGAGGTTGCCGGCGCCCTGCCCCCGCCCGGTGGGGAACGACACCACCTGCTGGTAGGTGGGCCTGTTCTGCCAGGCGATGATGGGTGAGGTGATGCCGCCGAGCGGCGACTGCACGATCGCGTCCGCGCACCACTGGTCGCCGGCGGCGCAGTGCTCGTCGCCGGGGTACACGGTGGACGCCGGCTGGGCCGCCGCCGCGCGCAGCGTGTCGAGCAGCACCGTGCGGCAGGCGGCCAGGTCGCCGTTGCCGCAGTACGCCCGTCCGAGCCCGCCCTGCACCGGCTCGCCGAGCACCCGCCGGATGTCCTTGTCGACGTAGCCCCACCAGCCGTACTGGAACGAGGAGCCCTTGTGCGGCTGGGACCCCTTGTCGGAGGGCGCCTCATCGATCTGGAGGGTGTTGACCAGCGCTTGGTAAAGGTCGGGACCGAGCCCTGGCTTGAACTGTCCACTCACGAGCAGCGGCCACCACGCGTCGAAGACCCGGATCGCGGTCGCGTGCTGGTACGCCTTCGACCCGGCCGAGGTCTCCTTGCGGGTCGCGCCGGCCTGCTGCCACGCCTTGAGCTGGCTCACCGCGGTGGCGAGACCGGCGTCGGTCACCGGCTGGCTCTCGATGACCCGCAGCAGCTCGTCGAGCACCTCCTTGCCGCGCAGGTCCACTGTGGCCGCGTGCTCCACGAGCCGCACCACGCCCGCCCGGTCGAACTTCTGCCCGGCGTTCAGCGTCGCCTTCACCGGCGTGTCCAGCAGCTCGCCGCGGTGTACCGAGCCGAAGCTGAAGTTGCCGTCCGCCGCGCCGAAGTCGCGGGCCTGCTTGTTGTTCCACGAGACGTAGTAGTCCTGGTCGATCGACTGCGGGTGGGCGGAGGCCGGTGCGAAGCCGGTCCACTCGTACTGCGCGGCCATCGGCAGGTTGGGGTTGGAGTTGGCCGCGCGTATCGGGTTGCGGCCCGAGTTGAAGTACGCCGACTGGGTCGAGTTGACGTAGAACCAGTTGAACGCGTACTCCACGTTGGACGCCGCGGTGAGGAAGGCGTTCGCACTCCCCATCACGGCCGGGTCGTTGTACATCTGGAAGCCGATCGCCGACTGCGCCTCCCGCCCGTACGTGGAGCGGCGTTGGGTGAACGCGTACGGCTGCCCGCCGACGGTGCCCCGCCACGCGACGAGGCCGAGCGCCGTGCGCCAGGCGACAATGCGGTACGAGCCGGCCGGTGTGCTGTCGGCGACGGTCGGGTTCCAGGAGTTGACGTGCGACAGCTCCTCCATCGCCTTGCACTGTCCCTGGTGGAGGTACCGGTTGCTGGCGAGCGTCGGCGCCGAGCCGTCGGTGGTGCACAGCGGCAGCGCGTACGTGTCGGTGATGTCCTGGACGGACGACGTGGCGCTCCAGGCGTAGTCCTGGCCGCGGCCGAGCAGCACGTAGAGGCTGATGCCGGCGAACGCGACGCCCCGGGCGCTGATGCCCGGCCCTTGAAGCTCCTGCATGAGCAGCAGCTGCGGGGAGAAGTAGCCGGTCTGCGGCCCGAAGACCGCGATCGGGTGGCCGCTGGTGGAGTTGCGGCCCGAGATGACGACCGCGTTGGACATGCCGCGGTGCGCGCTGCCGATGGCCAGCTCGGAGAGGGCAACCGCGCCGTCGGTGGCCGAGCCGGTCTGGTCCCGCACCACCGGTTCGGGACGGGCGGAGCCGGCGTCGGGCGTCACCACGCTCGGCGCGTCGTCGGGTGCCGAGCCGTACGGGAAGCTCTGCCCGTCGTGGAGGGTCAGCACGGTCTCCGGGTCGTTCTGCGAGCGGAACGCCCGCCACACCGCGTCACCCTCGGTGGGGCCGTACTTGGCGCGCGCGGCGATGCGCACCAGCGCGGACTGCATCTCGTTGCCGCCGCCACCGCCGAAGAGCCCGCCGACGACACCGGCGATGGCGACGAGGTCGGTCATCGTGAAGCGCTCGGGGCCGCCCGCGTTGGTGATCGCGTCGAGGTGGCCGGTGAGTACGTACTCGCCGGGACAGTTGCGCCCGGCCATGCAGGCGCTGATGTACGCGTTGACGCCCGCGATGTACGCCTCGACGTCCAGGTAGAGCTGCTCGCCGCGGGCGCCCTGCTGGCGCAGCGCGGCGATCTGCGCCTGGAGGTCCGCCTCGGTGTACGGCGAGTTGCGCCAGACGCTCTGCTCCAGCGCGCGGTTGCCCGGCGCGCCACCGGCGAACGGGGTGAGCGTGCCGCGACCCACGTGCCGCAGCAGGTCCATGGTGAAGAGGCGGTCCTCGGCACCGGCGTACCCGGCCCCGAACATGGTGCCGGAGCGAGTGGTGCCGGTGATGTGCGGTGTGCCGGTGGCCTTGTCGCGCACGACCGTCACGTCGGCGCGCGGCTGGTACGTCCGCTCGGCCTGCCCCGCGGGTACCCCGAACGAGGCGTTGTTGAAGTAGGTGTTGATCTGGTCGTCGGTGAGCCCGGCGTAGTTGTAGACGAGGTTGGCGTACTCGTCGATCTGGTCGGCCGAGTGCGCGGGGCGGGTGCCGAGCGCCTGGTGGGCGAGGATCTCGACGAGTGTGGCGTTGCCGTTCTGTCCGGGCGGGAGGATGTCCGAGCACTGCTCGAGGCAGTAGTCGTCGGCCGCGAGGACAGCGGCTGCGGCCTGCGCTTTCGCGGCCGCCGGCACGGGGACGATGAGGGTGGTCGTCGCGGTGAGCAAGGTCGCGGCGAGGACCGGGAGAGTGGCGGGTCTGCGCATGGCGATCCTCATGACTGTTAATATGTGAGGAACATTCGTGTACCGGATAGTAACTTGCCGGACCCCGTCATGCCTAGAGGTTCTTCAATGCCTCTCGCGTGGAGAGCGGCGCCAGCCGGTGCGCGGCGACGTACGCGCGGACCGCGGCCGGGTCGGTCTTGGCGTACTCGCGGAGCGCCCACCCGATCGCCTTGCGGACGAAGAAGTCAGGGTGCCCGGCCTGCCGCGTGCAGTAGCGGAACAGCCGTGCCACGTCGGTCTGCTCCTTGTAGCGCAGCTGGTGCAGGATCGCGGTGCGCACCAGCCACATGTCCTCGTCGTCGATCCAGGCGTCCATCGTGGACACGAGCGCCGGATGCGCGGAGACGAGTGGCCCTACCAGATGCGCCGCGAGCGCGTCCACTGTGTCCCACCACGGCTTGGTCACGACGAGGAAGCGCGCCGTCTCCAGAAACCCGGCCGAGCACACCCGCGCGTGCCGGCGCAGCAGGCCGCAGGCGAAGTACTGGTACTCCCGCTCGGGCAGCGCCCAGCACCCCTCGGCCACGTCGCGCAGGTCGTCTTCGGCCGGCCGGTCGAGCCCGGCGAGCACCTGCCGCGCGAGCACCCGCTGCGCCGGCGACTGGATGCCGAGGAAGGGAAACTTGTCGCGCATGTACGCCGCCATCGCGGGCGCCCGCTCGGGGTCGCGCGCGCCGCCGAACACCCGGGTCAGGCGGCCCAGGACCTCGGTGGCGAGCGGCGTCATGGCCCGATCATGCCGTACCGTCGGGCCCATGGGCAGTCGACCGGCCGCGGGTGGTGGGCGCTGGGTCGACGTCGACCCCGAGCGCCTGACCAGGTGGGTCGACGGCTTCGCGGCCCGGCACGGCTCGATCGAGCCGGCGGTGACCGGTTACGGCGTCTCGCTACGCGCCGACGACGGCGAGACGGCCGAGCTGCACGCGCCGCCCGGCGTCACCGGCTACCGCAACCTCTCGACGTTCGTGGCCGCCGCGATCGCGCCGCGACGCGTGGGTTTGCTGCTGGCCCGCAAGGGCGCCGCCGCGCTCGGCATCGCGGTGGGTGACAAGCTGGAGACGTCCAAGGTGGACACTTCCTACGTGCAGAGCCGCACGGCCGCGGGCGGCTGGTCGCAGCAGCGCTTCGCCCGCCGCCGCGAAAACCAGGCCAAGGCGGCCGCCGGCGACGCCGCTGACCTGGCCGTGCGGCTGCTGCTGCCGGAGGCGGGCGCGCTGGCCGCGCTGGTCTGCGGCGGCGACCGCCGCACGGTCGACACGATCCTCGCCGACCGGAGGCTGGCCCCGCTGGCCGCCCTCCGCGCCGAGCGCCACCTCCACGTCCCCGACCCGAGGCACGCCGTCCTGGTCGACGCCGTACGCGCCGCGCGCGCGGTGGCGATCCACCTCAGCCCGTGAGGACGTCCAAGGATTCCAGGCCGCGGAAGAAGTAGCTCGCGATGTACGTCGGCTCGTAGCCATCCACCAGGCGCAGGCCGGGCAGCCGGGCGAAGAGCGTCTCCACGGCCACCCTGATCTCGGCGCGGGCCAGCGGCGCGCCCGGGCAGAAGTGCAGGCCCCTGCCGAAGGCCACATGACCGCGGACGTTCGGCCGGTCGAGGTCGACGCCGTCCGGCTCGGGGAAGACGCTCGGGTCGCGGTTGGCCGAGCCGAAGAGGAGCAGCAGCAGCGCCCCCTGCGGCAGCAGCGTCCCGCCGAGCTCGACCTCGCGCGTGGTGATCCGAAACAGTCCGCGGTGCGGCGCGTCGCGGCGCAGGGTCTCCTCGATGGCCTTCACGATCGTGCGCGTGGGGTCGGCCGCGAACTGCGCGCGGACCGACGGGTCGCGCAGGGCGATCAGCACGGTCGCGGTGATCGCGTCCCGGGTGGTGTCGAGGCCGGCGACCCGCTTGCCGCGGATGTAGTTGTGCAGGTAGTCGTCGCTGAGCCCGGGAAGGCCCTCGGCGCCGTGTATCAGCGTCGAGATCATGTCTTCACGCGGGTGCGCCCGCCGCTCCTCGATCAGCCCCTGAAGGTACCGCGTGTAGTCGCCGAGCCGCCGCGCGGCGCCAACCCGGTCCTCCACGGGGACGAAATGGTTCCACAGCAGGTTGAGGTCTTCGGTCCAGGCATGGACCCTCGCGTTGTCCTCGGGCGGAAACCCGATCACGGCACCGATGATCGTCTGCACGAAGGGCGCCGCGTACTCGCTGACCAGGTCGGTGGACCCGGTCGAGAAGGCGTCGACCAGCTCGTTCGCCCGCCGGTGCATCAACGGCAGCAGCGCCCGCACCCGCGCCCCGCTGAACGCGATCTCGGTCAGCGCCCGCACATGCTCGTGCGCCGGCGGATCCGTGTTGACCAGCACGGTGGTCTCCGGCACGCCGCCGGCCCTCAGCTCGGCGACCACCTCGGGCGGGTTGTCGTAGATCCACGGCAGCGACGCCGACGAGGAGTACGTCCGCGGGTCGTCCAGAACGGCCGTGACGTCGGCGTAGCGGCTCACCATGTACGCGCCGATGGACTTGCTGAACGCCACCGGCCGCTCCCGCGCCGCCCGGTAGAACAGGTGCGGATCCTCCCGATGCGGGCTGACCATGGGATTGAAGTCGAGCTCGGTCTCCACGGCGGCCCCTTCATCGACGTCCTGTAATTCTCGGCGGCCCCCGCGGCCACGTCCACCTTCCGCATCTGTCCGATCGCTGCTTGCGATCATGCCGCCGAGACGCCCAGCGACCTTCGCGCCCCGAAAGCCCAATTCCAAAGACGTGAGCTACCGCGACGTCCGCGGTGGTCCGGACCGCCGCTCCCGCGGCCTCACCCTCCGCGCCACACAACCAAACCCCCGCGCTGAGGCCACCGCGCAGCGCCCCTCACCGTTCGCGCGTGCCACTGGCCGTCCGTGGCGAATAAGTGCCCTTCTGGGGGCAACAAGTCGCCACGGACGCTCCCGGGCCGGAGGCCGAGACGGGGTAACCGCGACCAGCGGCGAATGGGTGAGGCCGCGGGAGCGACGGACAGCGACCACGACGAACGTCGCGGTAGCTCAAAATCTTTTTGGACGCCCTGTGGAGCCGCGGACGACGAGCGTCAACGGGAGCAGCACCGAGCGCGGGTGGCGATCCGGCTCCTGGATCTCGGCGAGCAGCAGGCGGGCGGCCTCCGCGCCGAGCTCGTAGTGGGGGATGCGCACGGTGGTCAGCGGTGGGCTGAGCTTGTCCATGAAGGGGGTGTCGTTGAAGCCCACCACGCTCACGTCGCCCGGACAGCTCAGCCCGCGCGCGGCCAGCGCGTCGTAGCAGCCGAGCGCGAGCAGGTCGTTGCCCGCCAGCACGGCCGTGAAGTCCACATCGGAGTCGAGCAGCGCGGTCAGCGCCTCCGCGCCGGCGGCCTCCGTCCACGATGCACAGACGACGCGCCGCGCCGGGTCGTCGGGGAGGCCGTGGTCTTGCAGCGCCTGGCGAAACGCGCGCAGCCGGCCCCGCCCGGTGGAGAGGTCTTGCGGGCCGGCCAGGTGGGCGATCCGCTCGTGGCCCAGCTCGACCAGGTGGCGCACGGCCAGCGCCACGCCGGTCGCGTCGTCGGCGGTGACCGAGGGGATCTCGGGGCCGGCGGTGCGGCGGTTGACGAGCACGACCGGACTGCCGGCGGCGGCCAGCTCGGCGAGCAGCGGGTGCTCCAGCCGGGCGGTGGCGAAGACGAAACCCTCCACATTGCGCACCCGCATCGACTCGACGGCGTCGGCCTCGCGGGCCGGATCGTTGTCGGTGTTGACGATCCAGGCGCTGTAGCCGACCGGCCGCAGCACATCTTCGACGCCGCGCGCGATCGGTGGGAAGAGCGGGTTGGTCAGGTCGGGGATGACCAGGCCGATGCTGGCCGAGCGGGAGGTCTTGAGGCTGCGGGCGATCGGGTTGGGCCGGTAGCCGAGCGAGCGTGCCACCCGCTCCACCCGGTCGGCGGTCTCCGCGTTGACGAGGTGGCGGGTGGCCGGGTTGAGCGCGCGCGAGGCGGTCGCCCGGTGCACCTGGGCGCTGTCCGCGACGTCCTGGAGGGTCGGCTGCCGCACTCTGGAATGGTACGAGCCGGTCATGGCGAAACCACCGCGGGCGAGCGCCACCGGGCCCGTGCGGCCGTCGCCAACACCCCGAGGGGCACCAGGAGAGCCGCGGCCACCCCGTAGACGAGGCCGAACCGGCCGGCCTCGACCGGAGGGCCGCCGGCCACCGCGCCGAGCGCGCTGCCGGTGAAGAGGGCGCACGCGAAGAGCGACACCGAGGCCAGCCCGGCCTCCGGCGCTACCTCGGTGGCCCAGGCCTGGAAGGTGGAGTGCATCGAGGCCCAGGCCGCGCCGATCAGCAGGCAGACGACCGCCGCGGCGGCCGGGGCCGCGGTGACGGCGGCCAGCGCGCAGCCGATCGCGGCCAGCGTGGCGCCCGCGGCGATGAGGGCCGCGGCCGGCACGCGGTGCTGTAGGCGGCCGACGATCGGGGCGCAGACGAGCACCGCCACGCCGTACGCCGCGGTGACACCGCCGGCGACCGCGGCGCCGCTGCCGGTCGCGCTTACGGCCGCGGGCAGGAACGTCAGCGCGCCCATCAGGATGCCACCCTCCACAATGGCCAGGAGGAGGAGCGTGCGGGCGGGCCCGGAGCGCAGGACGGCGCGAAACGGGGCGAAGAGGCCGTCGGCGGCCGCGGGCGGGGCCGGCAGCTCGGGCACCCGGCCCAGCACCAGGCAGGCGACCACCGCGATCGCGCCGGTGACGAGGAACGCGGACCGCCAGCCGGCCGTGGCGGCCAGCACCCCCGCGCCGGCGGTCGCTCCGGCCGTGCCGAGGGCGACGCCGGCCATCAGCGCCGTGATGTCGCGGTGCCGCCGGCCCGGCGCCGCGGTGGCGCCGGCGTAGAAGAGGGCGGCGGGCACGGCCGCGCTGAAGCCGCCGCCCGCGACGAGGCGGAAGGCGGCGAGTGACGCGGCGTCGGTGGCCAGCCCGGTGCCGGCGGTGGCGAGCGCCGCCAGGAGCACCGCCAGCCGCAGCGACCGGACCACGCCGATGCGGCTGCTGACGAGGCCCCAGACCGGCTGCATGAGGCCGTACGCGAGGAAGTAGGCGCCGGCCGCGCTGGCCACCCCGGCCACCGGGATGTCGAGGTCGCGCGAGATGGCCAGCAGCATCGGCGGCATCGCGAACCTGTCGAGCGTGCTGGCGAGCGCGGTGAACCGCATCAGCCGGTTGTGCCGCTTCATGCCGGTGACAGTCCACTGAGGAATCGCTCGTCGACGAGGCCGGAGTCGGGTGCGAGCAGCGCGTCGAGCTCCGGACCACCGGCGCCGTGGCTGCTGCGCAGCCAGCAGATCGTCTCCAGCGCCCGGCTGTCGAGGCGGCCGGTGGGCACCAGGCCCTCGCGCGGGTCGGTGAGCGTGCGCAGGTATCGGGCCACGCCGTCCGGGTCGAGGCCGAGGCGGGCGGCGGTGACCTCCGCGGCGGGGCGGGCCAGCCGGCCGGCGACGAGCGCGCGGGCGGTGGAGAGCAGGACCGACGTGAGCGCCCGCAGCGAAGGTCCGCTGGCCTCCACAGTGGAGGCCGGCGCGGCGAGCACGGCGCCGACGTACGGCCCGAGGGCGGAGGCGCGGCCGATCCGGGCGCAGCCGGCGGTCTCGGCGCGCAGGTCGCTGCCGGCGTTGAGCACGCTCATCGTGCACTCGCCGGCGGCCAGGGCGGCGGCCCGGCGCGGTGTGGGGCCGATCGGCCGCACCTCGTAGTCGAGCCCGGCGTGCAGGCCGAGGCGGGCGAGCAGCGCGTAGGCCACGAAGGCGAAGCCGGAGCGCGGCACGTCGACGGCGAGGACCCCGCCGCGCAGGCCGGCGCCCGGGTCGGTGCCGCTGGAGCGGATGCCGGGCCGCGCGAACAGCGACAGCCCCAGCCCGCGGTCGACAGCGGCCAGGATGCGCACGCCCGAGTGCGGGTGGGCGAAGATATTGTCCGGGCTGGTCAGCGCCGCGTCGAGCTCGCCGGAGAGCAGCGCGGCGAACTGCTGGGTCGAGGAGGTGGCCGGCACCTCCTCGACGGCGAGGCCGGCCCGGTCGAGCGCGCCGGTGGCGGCGGCCACGCCGAGCAGCACCGAGGGGCTGAACACCCCCAAGCGCAGCGTGACCCTCACGAGCGACACCCTACCGCAACCGATTGCATCGACGGCGCGCCAATATCTTCAGCGCTATTGACACGTAGTGGCGTGGCTCACATGATGCGAGAGTCGCAATCGATTGCGGTCATCCGAAGTTCCCCGCGCAAACGTGGAGCGCAGCGGAGCGTTTCGTGGGGTGGACTAGTCGGACCAAGGAGGGCCCATGGCTGGCCTGCTGTCTCGCCTCGCACTCGTCACGACCGCCGCGCTCGCCGTCGCCGGCTGCGGAGAGCGGCCCAGCGCCTCCTCCGCCGACTCGGACAAGCCGATCCGGATCGGCATCTCGCTGCCGCTGACCGGCGACTTCTCCCAGCCGGGCACCCAGGCCAAGCGGGGGTACGAGGTCTGGGTCAACATGGTCAACGCCAAGGGTGGCCTGCTCGGCCGGCAGGTCGAGCTCAAGATCACTGACGACGCCAGCAACCAGGACACGGTGGTCGCCGACTACACCCGGCTGATCACGCAGGACAAGGTCGATCTGCTGTTGGGCACGTTCTCGTCGCTGCTCAACTACCCCGCCTCGGCCGTCGCGGAAAAGAACGGCATGCTCTACGTCGAGCCGGCCGGCGGCGCGCCGCGGATGTTCGAGCGCGGCTTCCAGTACCTGATCTACGCCCAGCCCGCGACCGCGCCCAAGCAGGCGGACGTGATGCTCGACTGGGTCAAGTCGCTCCCCGCCGACCAGCGGCCGAAGACCGCCGCCTACCCCACGCAGGACGACCCCTTCACCCGACCGGTCATCGAGACGCTCCAGGCCGGCCTCGAGGCGCTCGGCGTGCGCACCGTCTACTCCACCGTGTACCCGCCGGAGACGACCAACTTCCAGACCGTCGCCAGCGCGCTCGCGGCCCGCAAGCCCGACCTCGTGGCGCAGGGCGCCGTGTTCGAAGACGGCGTCGGGCTGGTCCGCTCGCTCAAGCAGCTCGGCTTCTCGCCCAAGGTGCTCTTCCAGACCTCCGCGCCGAGCAACGCCGGGCAGTACAGCGACGGCGTCGGCGCGGCCAACACCGAGGGCGTCTTCTACACGGTCAGCTGGAACGAGAAGGCCAAGACACCGTTGAACGAGGACTTTGTGGCCGCGTACGGCAAGGCGTACAACGGTGAGACGCCGGCCGAGGACGCGGCGGACGCGTTCGCGGCGGCGCAGGTGCTCCAGGCGGCGGTCGTGGCGGTCGGCAGGATCGACCAGAAGGCGCTCGCCGACTGGCTGCACGCCAACTCCGTCGAGACGATCCTCGGCAAGCTCAGCTGGGACGCGACCGGCGCGCCGCAGAGCCGGTTCCTGCTCGCGCAGTGGCAGGGCGGCAAGGTGGAGATCGTGGCGCCGGCCGACCGGGCGACCACCACGACGGTGATCCACCCGAAGCCGGCCTGGAAATGACGGAGCTGGCGCAAGCCCTGGCGCTCGGCGTGCTGATCGGCGGCGTGTACGCGCTGCTCGCCTCCGGACTCACGCTCATCTTCGGGGTGATGCACGTCGTCAACGTCGCGCACGGCGCGCTGCTCGTGCTCGTCGCGATGCTCACCTGGTGGATGTGGCGGCACACCGGCATCGACCCGATCGTCGCCTCGGTGGTCACGACCCCGTTGATGTTCGGCCTCGGCTGGGCGCTCTACAGAGGACTCGTCGTGCGCATCCGGGGCGCGTCGGCGTCGATGTCGGTGCTGCTCACGTTCGGCCTGGCGCTGACCGTCGAAGGTGTGCTCAACGTGACCGCGGGCAACAAGTTCCGCTCGGCCACCCCCGGCTACTTCGAGGAGTCGTACCGGATCGGCGGGGTCTCGCTGCCCAAGCCACAGCTCTACGGCTTTCTCGCCGCCGTCGCCGTGCTCGCACTGCTCTACGTGGTGCTCACCCGCACCTGGACCGGCCGCGCGATCCGGGCCACCGCGCAAAACCCCGACGGCGCCGCGCTCGTCGGCGTCGGTGCCACGGCGACGGCGTCGCTGGCCTTCGCGATCGGCACGGCGACCACCGGCGTCGGCGGCTCCATCATGTCGGTGCTGTACCCGTTCTTCCCGGCCTCGCACTACGACTGGATCTCCCGGCTGCTCGGCATCATCGTGCTGGGCGGCCTGGGGAGCCTGCCCGGCGCGCTGGTCGGCGCGCTCGTGCTCGGGCTGGCCGAGACGCTCACCGCCACGTACGGCTCGCTGCGCTGGTCCACATTGGTCTTCTACGTGGTGATCCTCGCCGTGCTGCTCGTCCGCAAGCAGGGCCTCTTCGGCGCCCGCCTGCGCGAGGACGTAGCCTCGTGAAGTGGGCGGCCGTCCCGCTGGCGGCGCTGGTGCTGTACCCGGTCATCCGGCCGTTCGACACGTACCAGCAGACCGTGCTGCTGCTCGCCTTCCTGCTCGCCGTGCAGGCGGTCAGCTGGAACATCATCTCCGGGTACGCCGGCTACGTTTCGCTCGGGCACAGCGCGTTTCTCGGGCTGGGCTCGTACACGGCCGGCATCGTCGGCGTCCACACCGGACTCAACCCGTTTCTCGCCGCGCCGTTGGGCGGGCTGGTGGCCGTGCTCGGCGCGCTCGTGCTGGGCGCGGTGGTGCTGCGGGCGCGCGGCCACGCGTTCGTCATCATCACGATCGCGCTGCTGCTCGCCATGCAGGTGGTCGCCACCAACTGGTCGTCGCTGACCAACGGCTCCAACGGCATCACGCTGGAGCTGCCGTTCTGGTCCCGCGACTTCCAGAACGTGCCCTTCTACTACTTCTTCCTGCTCCTGATGTTCGCGACGATCGGGTTCAGCTGGGCGATCCGGCGCACGAAGTTCGGCACCGGGCTGGTGGCGATCCGGGAGGACGAGGGCAAGGCCGCCGCGATCGGGGTGGACACGACGCGGTACAAGATCGTGGCGTTCTGTTGCAGCACGTTCTTCGTCGGCATGGCCGGCACGGGCTACGCCTACTTCCTGACGTTCCTCAACCCGGTCGGCGCATTCGGCATCCTCGGCAGCGTCACGATCGTGCTCGCCGCGCTCGTCGGCGGTCGGGGCACGCTCTGGGGGCCGGTGATCGGCGCGTTCCTGGTGCAGATCGCGAGCGAGGTCGCCACCGTCTACGGTGGAGGGTCGCAGAGCCGGGTGCTGCTCTTCGGCGTGGCGCTGGTGCTCGTCGTGCTCTTCCTGCCGGCGGGCCTGCTGCCGGCGGTCGCCGCCCGCGTGCGCCGGAAGTCCACCGTGGAGTACGTCGACCAAGCGGGAGCCCTGGCCCAGATCTCGACGCCGGCGATAACCCGCGTGGATGGCGACGGCCCCATCCTCGAAGTGCGTGGCGCCGCCAAGCGCTTCGGCGGGCTGGTCGCCGTCGACGGTGCCGACCTCACCGTCCAGCGCGGCACCATCACCGCGCTCATCGGGCCCAACGGCTCCGGCAAGACCACACTCTTCAACCTCGTCACCGGCGCCATGCGGGCGGACGGCGGGGAGATCTGGTTCGACGGGCGGCGGATCGACCGGCTGCCGCCGTGGACCCGCGGACACCTGGGGCTGGGCCGCACGTTCCAGGTCACCCGCCTCTTCAAGAGCATGACCGTGCTACAGAACGTCGTCGCGCCACTGCCGGACGCCCGCTGGCGCACGATGCTGGCCGGCGCGGTGCGCGGGCACGAGGCCGACCGGGCCCGCGAGCTGCTCGGCTTCGTCGGCCTGGCGCGCCTCGCCGACCAGCCGGCCGGCTCCCTCTCGTACGGGCAGCAGAAGCTCGTCGAGCTCGCCCAGGTGCTGATGATGGAGCCCAAGCTCGTGCTCCTCGACGAGCCGGCCGGCGGCGTCAACCCGAGCCTGGTCGGGCGGATCTGCGACATCGTCCGCGGGCTCAACGAGCAGGGCGTGACGTTCCTCGTCGTCGAGCACAACATCCCGATGGTGCTCGGCCTCTGCGACCCGGTGGTGGTGTTCTCCCGCGGCCGGCCGATCGCCGAAGGACCGCCGGCCGCGATCCGCGCCGACCCGGCGGTGCTCGACGCGTACCTGGGGGAGGAGGCGATCGCCGATGCTCTCACTTGACGGTGTCGTCGCCGGGTACGGCGCGGGCGACGTGCTCCAGGGCGTCGACCTGGAGTGCGCGGCCGGCTCGATCACGTGCGTCGTCGGCCCGAACGGCGCCGGCAAGTCCACCGTCCTGCGCGTGGTGAGCGGCCTGATCCGGCCGCGCGCCGGCACCGTGACGCTGGCCGGCCGCCCGATCGGTGGCCGGCCGGCCGACGAGATCCTCCGCCTCGGCGTGACCCAGGTGCCGCAGTCGCAGGCGCTCTTCCCGACGATGAGCGTGCGGGAGAACGTGCTGATGGGCGGCTTCCTCATCCGCCGCGACCGGGCTCTGCTGCGCAAGCGGTACGCGGCCGTGGAGGAGCTCGTGCCGCTGGTGGCCGAGCGCCGGGCCGACCCGGCCGGCAACCTGTCCGGCGGCCAGCGCCGCATGGTCGAGATTGGCCGGTGCCTGATGCTCGACCCGGCGCTGATCCTGCTCGACGAGCCGTCGCTCGGGCTCGACCCGAAGTCCCTCGCCGCGGTGGCGGGGCTCGTCCGGCGGCTGCACGACGGCGGCACCACCGTGTTGCTCGTCGAGCAGAACGTGCGGCTCGGGCTGGGCATGGCGACGCGGGGCGTGGTGATGGAGGGCGGCCGGGTCAGGCTGGCCGGCACCGCCGCGGAGATCCTGCGCCATCCCGAGATAGCCACCCTCTACCTCGGGGGAGTACCCAATGGATGACCTCGTCGCCTCGGCCATCGCCAACTGGGCGCCGCGCTTCACCACCAACGGCGTGGCGGTCGCCGACTTCGAGCGGGTGACCCAGCTGGTCAGGCGCTGGACGGACTGGTGCGCGGCCTGGTCCCGGGTGGCCGCCGAGCACGAGGGCCTCGGGCTGGAGGCGACCGCACAGGAACGGCACCGCTCGGCGGCGCAGCACTACGCGCAGGCGGCCACCTACTACCACTTCGCCAAGTTCCTCTTCGTGCAGGACCCGGCACAGATGCGGGCGGCGCACATGGCGGCCGTGCGCTGCCTCGACAACGCCCTGCCACACCTCGACCCACCCGGGCGGCGGGTCGAGATCCCGTACGGCGGGGCGCGGCTGGTCGGCGTGCTCCGCCTTCCGGCCGGGCCGGGCCCGCATCCGGTGGTCGTCCTGGTACCCGGGCTCGACTCGGCCAAGGAGGAGTTCCGGTCGACGGAGGCGCTGTTTCTGGAGCGTGGTGTCGGCACGTTCAGCGTCGACGGACCGGGGCAGGGCGAGGCGGAGTACGACCTGCCGATCCAGGGCGACTGGGCGGCCCCGGGCGCGGCGATCCTCGACGCGGTGTCCACACAGGAGCGGGTCGATCCGGACCGGATCGGCGTGTGGGGCGTGAGCCTCGGCGGCTACTACGCGCCCCGCGTCGCCAGCGCCGACGGCCGGGTGCGGGCCTGCGTCGCGCTCGCCGGCCCGTACGACTTCGGCGCCTGCTGGGACGGCCTGCCGGCGCTGACCCGCGAGGCGTTCCGGGTGCGCTCGCGCTCCTCCGACGAGCGTGCCGCCCGGGCGGTCGCGCACACGCTGAGCCTCGCCGGGCACGCGCCTGCCATCCGCTGCCCGATGCTGGTGGTGACCGGCAAGCTCGACCGGCTCATCCCGTGGTGGCACGCCGAACGGCTGGCCAACGAGACGGGCGGGCCGGTCACGTTGCTGCTGCTCGCCGAGGGCAACCACGGCTGCATGAACGTGGCCGCCCAGCACCGCCAGCGCACCGCCGACTGGGTCGCCACCCAGCTGAGGGCCGTGCAGAGGAAGACCGCACTGAGGGGGAACGCTCCGCTATGACGCACCACTTGACCGTCGGCTGGATCGGCGCCGGGCGGATGGGGTCCGCGATGGCCCGCCGGCTGGCCCGCGCCGGCTTCGACGTGACCGTTTGGAACCGCACCCGCGCCAAGTCCGAAGCCCTTGCCAGCGACGGGATCCGCGCCGCCGAGCGGGTCACCGACCTGGCCGACCGCGACGTCGTCTTCACGATGGTCTCCACCTCGACCGACCTGGAGGCGGTACTCACCGATCTGTTCGCCCGCACCGACGCGGCACCATCCACTGTGGTCGACTGCTCGACGGTGAGCGCGGAGGCGTCCGCCGCGATGCGGGCCGCGGCGGCCGAGCGTGGCGTCGACTTCCTCGCCGCGCCGGTGAGCGGCAACGGCAAGGTGGTCGCCGCCGGCCGGCTCAGCATCGTCGCCTCCGGACCCGAGGCGGTCTACCACCGGGTCGAGCCGCTGCTGGCCGTGCTGGGGCGGGCCACCACGTACGTCGGCGAGGGCGAGACCGCGCGGCTGGTCAAGCTCTGCCACAACCTGCTGCTCGGCGTCGTCATCCAGTCGCTCGCCGAGATCACGGTGCTGGCCGAGAAGGGCGGCGTTTCCCGGGCCGCGTTCCTCGACTTCCTCAACAACAGCGTGATGGGCTCGATGTTCACCCGGTACAAGACGCCGGCGCTGGTGAAGCTCGACTACACGCCCACGTTCACGCCGGTGCTGCTGCGCAAGGACTTCGACCTCGGCCTGGCCGCCGCGCGGGACCTGGGCGTGCCGATGCCGGTGGCCGCCCTGACCCAGCAGATCATCCAAGCCGTGATCAGCGGCGGCCACGGCGGCGACGACTTCGCCGTCCTCATGGAGCAGCAGGCCGCGGCGGCCGGCCTCGACCTCAAACCCGAGGCCGCCGACGTCGACGACGGCCTGGGCTAGGCGTCGATGGCGGCGACGACGCGCTCGCGGGTCAGCGGGAGGTCGCGGACCCGCACGCCGAGCGCGGCCGCCAGCGCGTTGCCGATCGCCGCCGCCGTGGGGCCCTGTGCGGCCTCGCCGGCGCCGACGCTCGGCTCGTCGGGGCGGTCGAGCAGAGCCACGTCGACGCGCGGCACCTCGCTGAAGCGGAGGATCGGATAGCTCTCCCAGTCGACGCTCGTCACCCGGCGGCGGTCGAAGCGCACCCGCTCCTTGAGCGTCCAGCTCGCCGCCTGCACCGCGCCGCCCTCGATCTGGTTGCGCACGCCGTCCGGGTTGACCACCCGGCCCACGTCGACGGCGATGGCGAGGCGGCGCACCCGGATGTCCTGCTCCGCCTCAACCTCGGCGACCACCGCGCAGTAGGCGCCGCGCTCCTTGTAGCGGGCCAGCCCGATGCCCCGGTTGTCGCCGCCCCAACCGCCCAGCTCGGCGGCGGCCAGCAGCACCGCGCGGGCACGCGGGTCGGTCAGGTGGGCGAGGCGGTGTGCGAGCGGGTCGCGGCCGGCCGCCAGGGCGAGCTCGTCCATGAAGGACTCGATGGCGAACACGTTGAGGAACGCGCCGAGCGAGCGCAGCGACGACGACCGCAGCGGCGCGCGCAGGGCCCGGTGCGCGCGGATCGACCGCTCCGGAAACGCGTAGACGGGGACGGCGTTGCGGGCGATGCCAGCGCCCCGCTCCAGCGGCGGGTCGGCGGGCGGCGGTAGCGGGTGCGGCTCTTCCAGGTGTGCGGCAGCGAGCAGGCCGGGGCTGCCGGCGTATCCGGGACGGGACACGTGCCCCTGGCTCCACACGTCGTACGACCAGGCCGTCACCATCCCGTCACCGTCCACTGTGGCGGCGACGTCGGCGACCATCGCCGAGCCGAACGGCGCCCAGGTCAGCTCGTCCCGCCGGCTCCACCGCACCAGCACCGGCCGGCCGGGCACGGTGCGGGCGAGCAGCACGGCGTCGAAGGCGGCGTCGTCGGCGCCGTTGTGCCCGTACGCCCCGGCGCCCTCCACGTGCGACACCTCGACCCGCGACGGCGGCAGGCCGAGGGCCTGGGCAATCGCCCGGCGCAGCGGATGCGGGCCCTGCGTGTGGCTCCACACCCGGACCCTCTCGCCGTCCCACTGAGCGACGGCGCAGCTCGGCGCGATCGAGGCGTGGGCGAGGAAGGGCCGGCTGTAGGAGGCGCGAAAGCCCCCGGAGACCGCGGCGCCGGCCACCACGGTGGACGTCTCCAGTGGACCCGCACGCAGGAATGACGGCAGCGCGTCCTCGTCGGGGAGCGTGTCCGCCTCGTCCCAGACCGCCGCCTGCGCGAGCGTAGAAGCAGCCCGGTCGGCCTCGGTCTCGGTGGCCGCCACCACGCCGAGGAAGCTGCCGTCGACCACCGCGTCCACGCCCGGTCCTACCGACACCAGCCGCGCGCCGCGCGACGGTGGGCGGACCACGCGGCCGTAGAGCAGGCCGGGCAGGCGCAGGTCGTGCACGTACCGGGGGCGGCCGGCCACCTTGTCGGGCAGGTCGAGCCGGGGCACGCTGGTGCCCACCACGCGCAGGTCGGCCGCGCTCTTGGGACGGGCCGAGCCGTCCGCGTCCCGGTCCCAGGTGGTCGCTCCGGCGGCACGCAGCGCGCGTACCTCCGCACAGGCCTGCCGGAGCGCGGCGCCGGAGTCGGCGACGGAGAGGCTGCCCGCGGTGATCCCTTCGTCCGGGCCTTCGGCAGTGCCGGCGGGGACCATCCGGACCCGGTCGAGCGGCACGTCGAGCTCGTCGGCGGCGATCTGGGCGAGCGCGGTGAGGATGCCCTGCCCCAGCTCGACCTTCCCGACCCGGATCTCGAAGCAGCCGTCCGGCGCGAGGCGTACCCAGCCGGAGAGCCGGGGATTCGCGGCGAGCGACCGGGGGAGGGTCATGGGCCGGCCGCCCGGAGCACCGCGCGGACCATCCGCCCGTGCGCGCCGCAGCGGCACAGGTGGCGGTCGAGCGCGCCCTTGACCGCCGCCTCGTCGGGGTGCGGCTCGCGGGCCAGCAGAGCGGCGGCGCTCACCAGGACGCCGGAGACGCAGTATCCACATTGTGCGGCCTGCTCGGCCAGGAACGCGTCCACCAGCGGGTGCCCGCGCAGGCCCTCCACTGTGGTCACCGCCTTGCCGACCACCGACCACAGTGGAGTATCGCAGGCCGGCGCCGGGTGGCCGTCGAGGAGCACGAAGCAGGCGCCGCACAGGCCCATGCCGCAGCCGAAGCGGCTGCCCACGAGCCCGAGGTCGCCGCGGAGCACGTCGAGCAGCGGCGTATCAGGGTCGGCCTCCACGGAGTGCCGCTCGCCGTTGACGGTCAGCTCATAGCAATCGATTGCGCCAGTCTAGAGGGCGTTGCCGAAGGTGTCGCACCGCTTGGGGTCGCCGGTCTTGTACCCCTGGTCGAACCACTGCTGCCGCTGCTGCGCGCTGCCGTGCGTGAAGGCCTGCTCGTCGACCCGCCCGCCGGCCTTCCGCTGGATCGTGTCGTCGCCGACGGCGGCCGCGGCGGTGAGCGCCTCCCGGATGTCCTGCTCGGTGACGCTGGTGAAGAGCGGCTGCCCGCCGGCGTCGGTGGTCGACGTCGCGGCGCGCGCCCAGGCACCCGCGTAACAGTCGGCCTGGAGCTCCAGCGTCACCGACAGCTGGTTGGCGTTGCCGGGGTCGCGCTGCTGCTGGCGGCGCATCTGCGCCTCGGTGCCGAGCAGCGCCTGCACGTGGTGGCCGTACTCGTGCGCCATCACGTACGCCTGCGCGAACTGCCCCGGCGCCCCGAACCGGCTGGCCAGCTCGTCGTAGAAGGTCAGGTCGATGTAGACGTGGTTGTCACCCGGGCAGTAGAACGGCCCCACGCCCGCGTCGGCGGAGCCGCAGCCGGTGCTCACCGCGCCGGAGAAGTATCGCGTGATGGCCGTCTGGTAGGGCCGGCCGAAGTTCTCCGGGAGCGCGCGCTGCCAGTACGCCTGGATGGAGTTGACGAAGGCCAGGTTGACGCAGGCCGGGTCGTCGAAGCGGTTGACGTTCTGGCGCGAGCAGGTCTCGTCGAGCGGCGCGCTGGTCGCGGTGTCGGTCTCGGTGCCGGTGAGCCCGCCGAGGCTTCCGAGGCCGCCGAGCCCACCGAGGCCGCCCTGCCCCAGGCAGAGGAAGCCGCACAGGCACAGCAGCACGACGGCGACGACCGCGATCCCGGCCTTGCCGGCGGGGAGCTTGATGCCGGGTCCGCCGCTGCCGCCCCGGCCGCCGCCACCCAGTCCGCCCGGGAGCCGGAACCGGCCGCCGCCGCCCCGCCGGCCGCGCATGTCCTCGACCTGGCCGGGGTCGAGGTTGGCGTCCTCATTAAGTTCCACGCGGGTCATGCTAATGGTACAAAAGCCATATATGTCCCGGGTTCGCGTCAGCTGCGGACCGCCGCTCCCGCCGGAGACCGCTCCGGCCGGCGGCGAGCTGGCGCTCGCCGAATCCCCCGACCTCCGCTGCCAGCCCCGCGCGCCAAGCCCACCCCGGCGGCTCGCCCCGGGCCCCAAGAGGGCTGCCCTCTTGGGGCAGGCCGGGACCAACGGCGGAGGGTGAGGCCGCGGGAGCGGCGGTCTGGACCACGACGGACATCGCGGTAGCTCGCATCTGCTTTTCGAATGTGACGATCTAATGGGGTCAGAGGGCGTTTCCGAAGGTGTCGCAGGACTTCGGGTCGCCGGTCTCGTGTCCGCGGCCGAACCACTCCTGCCGCTGCGCCGACGTGCCGTGCGTGAACTGCGACTCGTCGATCCGCCCGCCGGACTTCTTCTGGAGGGTGTCGTCGCCGATCGCGGCGGCCGTGTCGAGGCCCTCCTGGATGTCCTGCTGGCTGATGCTCTTGAAGATCCTTTGGCCGCCCGCGTCCGTCGTGCCGGTGGCGTTCTTCGCCCACGCGCCCGCGTAGCAGTCGGCCTGGAGCTCCAGCATCACCGAGAGCTGGTTGGCGTTGCCGGGGTCGCGCTGCTGCTGGCGGCGCATCTGCGCCTCGGTGCCGAGCAGGTCCTGCACGTGGTGGCCGTACTCGTGGGCCAGCACGTACGGCTGCGCGAACTCGCCCGGCGCGCCGAGCTGGTCGGCCAGCTGCTCGTAGAAGGTCAGGTCGATGTACACGTGGTCGTCCGCCGGGCAGTAGAACGGCCCGACGCCCGAGTCGGCCGCGCCGCACCCGGTGTTCACCGCCTGGCTGAAGATCACCGTGTCGGCCGGCTCGTACGGCTTGCCGAACCGCTCGGGGAGCGCCTTCTGCCAGTACGCCTGGATGGAGTTCACGTAGAGCGTGTTGCGGCAGTCGAGCTGGGCGAGCGCCTGGTCCGCCGCGCACTTCTGCTCCAGGGCCGTGTTGTCGCCCTGCTCGTCGCCGCCGGTGACCTGGTTGAGGCCGAGCCCGCCGCCGGCGAGCGCCACCAGAAGGGCCACGACGAGGCCGATCCACCCACCCTTACCGCTCGGCAGCGGGATGCCGCCGAGACCGCCTCCGCCGCCGGATCCGCGCCGGTCCTCGACCTGGCTGGTATCGATCCGGGCATCTTCGTTGAGTTCCACGCGGAATCGGTACCCAGTGATCTTGATTCTTACTCGGTTGGGGGCCCACGCGGCGCCGGGTAGAATCGCTCCCGTGCTGCTCTGCGAAGGCTGAGCCTCTCCGAGCCGACCGGGTCGATGACCGGCCGGCTCTTTAGCGCGCCCTGAGCCAGCCTTCGACGACGAGAGCGAGTTTGCCACCATGATCACCGCCACGGGCCTGGAGCTTCGCGCCGGCTCCCGGATCCTCCTGTCCGACGCCACGCTGCGCGTGCAGCCGGGTGACCGCATCGGCCTGGTCGGCCGCAACGGCGCCGGCAAGACCACCACCCTCAAGGTGCTGGCCGGCGAGGGCATGCCCTACACGGGCACCGTCGACCGGCGCAGCGCCGTCGGCTACCTGCCGCAGGACCCGCGCACCGGCGACCTCGAGGTCACCGCCCGCGACCGGGTGCTCTCCGCCCGCGGCCTCGACACCCTGCTGGCCGAGATGAAGGCCATGGAGAGCAAGCTCGCCGACGACGAGCGCATGCTGCGTCGCTACGGCGCCCTCGAAGACCAGTTCGCCTCCCTCGGTGGATACGCGGCCGAGGCCGAAGCCGCACGCATCTGTGCCAACCTGGGGCTGCCCGACCGGGTGCTCGCCCAGACGATCGGCACCCTCTCCGGCGGCCAGCGGCGGCGCATCGAGCTGGCCCGCATCCTCTTCCGCGACGCGGGCGAAGACGGCGCCGGCATCCTGCTGCTCGACGAGCCCACCAACCACCTCGACGCCGACTCGATCACGTGGCTGCGCGGATACATGGCCGCGCACAAGGGTGGGCTCGTGGTGATCAGCCACGACGTGTCGCTGCTCGACGCGGTGGTCAACAAGGTCTGGTACCTCGACGCCAACCGCGCGGTCGTCGACGTCTACAACGTGGGCTGGAAGAAGTACCTGGAGCAGCGCGAGACGGACGAGCGGCGGCGCAAGCGCGAGCGGGCCAACGCGGAGAAGAAAGCCGGCGCGCTCATGGCCCAGGCCGACAAGATGCGGGCCAAGGCCACCAAGACGGTCGCCGCGCAAAACATGGCCCGCCGCGCCGAAAAGCTGCTCTCCGGCCTGGAGGACGAGCGGGTCTCCGACAAGGTCGCCAAGGTGCGCTTTCCGACCCCGGCGTCGTGTGGACGCACCCCGCTGACCGCGACCGCACTGTCCAAATCGTACGGTTCGCTGGAGATCTTCACGGACGTCGACGTGGCCGTCGACCGCGGCTCCCGGGTGGCGATCCTCGGCCTCAACGGTGCCGGCAAGACCACGCTGTTGCGGATGCTCGGCGGCCTGCTGGAGCCCGACACCGGCGAGGTCGTCGCGGGGCACGGCCTGCGGATCGGCTACTACGCGCAGGAGCACGAGACGCTCGACGTGGAGCGCACCGTCCTGGAGCACATGCGCAGCGCGGCGCTGGAGCAGTCCGACACCGATCTACGCAAGATCCTCGGCGCGTTCCTCTTCTCCGGCGACGACGTCGACAAGCCGGCCGGCGTGCTCTCCGGCGGCGAGAAGACCCGGCTGGCGCTGGCCACGCTGGTCTGCTCCGGCGCCAACGTGCTGCTGCTCGACGAGCCGACCAACAACCTCGACCCGGTCAGCCGCGAGCAGGTGCTCGACGCGATCGCCCGCTACCCCGGCGCGATCGTGCTGGTCACCCACGACCCGGGCGCCGTGCAGGCCCTGAAGCCCGACCGCGCGATCCTGCTCCCCGACGGCGACGAAGACGCCTGGAGCGACGACCTGCTCGAACTTGTCGAGCTCGCCTGACTGGATCACGGGGTGAGCACCGCCCTGAGCACGATCGCGGCCACCGCGCCGGCGCCCACCAGGAGAAGGGGGCTGCGGACCGAGGGGCCGGCCTGGCGCTCGGGGGCGGTGGCGGCGACCGTGAGCCAGGGAAAGAACGTGAGCCAGGCGTGTTCGACCCCGCCCCGGGCCAGGCCGGCCAGCACGGTCGACAGCACGGCGGCGCCCGCGCCCACCAGGAAGGGCCAACCGGGGGTGTTGCGCGTCTTGCGGAGGCTCGCGACAAGCGCCGGGCCCGCGGCCAGCAGCAGCACGGCCAGGCTGATCACGCCCCACCAGAGCACCGGCCGTTCGCGCTGGGCCGCGAGCAGGCCGTCCACCCAGCGAAACCCGAGCAGCTGCGCCACGCCCACCGGCACCAGCGCGCCCAGGCCGGTGAGGAAGTTGAGAGCCGCCCGCCGGCGCGCGAAATACAGACAAACCAGCGAAAAACCCATCCAGGGTACGGCGAACGAGAACATCGCCGCGACGCCCAGCAGCAGGCCGGCGGTGATCGCCCCGGCGCCCGCCTTCGGGCCGGTGCGGCGGTGGTCGCTGGCCCACGCGCCCGCCGCCACCATCGCCGCGACCAGCACCGCGACAAGGGCGTCGAGGCTGGCGGCCACCCAGATGGCGTACGGCGCGAGCACCACCACGGGCAGGTAGCGGCGGGCTTCCAGATCGCCACAGCCGTTGCGCACGGCTACCAGGACGAGTGGCACGAGCAGGCCGCCGGCGGCGGTGAGCAGCAGCCCCACGGCGAGCGAGTCGGTGACGCCGGCGCGGTGGATCCACCGCAACACGAGAGCCGGGCCCGGTGGTTCGCCGGAGTGATTCGCCGGACCATACAAGCCGTGAACACCGTTGACAATGGCCAATGCGACGGTCCACATTAGGCCCGCGAGATAGCCGGTGAGCAGCACAATCGGCCATGGGGCGCGGTCCCACCAGCCGCGCGCGGCGACGGTGAGCGTGACCGCGGCGACCGCTGGTGCGAGCAGAGAGTTCGGTCTGACGTTAGCGGTGTACGTGCCGAGGAAAGGCGCGGCATCCGTGCCGAGTGGTGACGCGAACCGTACCGCCAGCCAGGTGAACGCGAGTCCGGCGGCGGCTAGAGCCAGCCACACGAACAGGTCCCACCGCGTCACCCGCGCTTCGCTCATCACGGCGCACCACGGTATCGGGTAGGCGACAAGGTGTGCGTGTCGCTTGGCGAAGGGTTGATATCTAGCGCATGATCGTTCGAGGCGGTCTAATAGACAGGACCGCAAAGAAACCGCACAGTCTGGGACGTGAGGAATCAACATGGCAGCCACCGGCACAGCCACCAGCACTGAGAAGGGTCGCCGGATCGTCGGGGCCGAGCGGCAGACGCTCGCTAAAGACCTGGTCAAGCGGTATACGTCCGGCGAGAGCATTCGTGCTCTGGCGGCCTCCACCGGCCGTTCGTACGGGTTCGTACACCGGGTACTGACCGAGTCGGGCGTGCAGCTCCGCCAGCGCGGCGGTGCGCGTCGCCGCAAGAAGGCGTGAGAGCCTTTCGCCTGTTCGGCACCCTGCCGCTGTCGGAAACCCCCCGATGACCGACGACAGCGGTGTTCGGCTGGAATGCGCCGGGCCGGTCGCGACTCTGACGTTGTGCCGGCCCGACGTGCTCAACGCGCAAACGCCGGCGATGTGGACGGCGTTGTCACACTTCTCCCGCGACCTGCCCGGTGATGTGCGGGTCGTAATCGTACGGGCCGAGGGACGGGCCTTCTCCTCGGGGTTGGACCTTTCGCTAGTGAGTGGTGAAGGGACGAATTCTTTCACGGAGATGGCCCGCCTCACCCCAGAGGAAAGCGTGGATCGCATTCACGCCTTTCAAATGGGATTCACGTGGTTGAGGCGTCCTGACATCGTTAGCATCGCCGCCGTCCAGGGTCATGCGATCGGCGCCGGATTCCAGCTCGCCTTGGCGTGTGATCTGCGCGTACTCGCCGACGACGCACAACTGTCCATGGCCGAGGTGACGCTCGGTCTCGTACCCGATCTGGGTGGCACCAAACGCCTCGTCGAGCTCGTCGGATACGGACGCGCTCTGGAGATCTGCGTCACCGCGCGCCGCGTCGGCGCGGCGGAGGCCGAGCGGATCGGCGTCGCCAACCTCGTGGTGCCCCGAGCCGACCTGGACGGCGCCGCGCGCGACCTCGCCGCCGCCGTGCTGGCCGCCCCACGCGACGCGGTCGTCGAGCTCAAGGCGCTGCTCGCGGGCGCCGCCGACCGCACGTACGCGGAGCAGGACCTGGCCGAGCGCGAGGCGCAGGTGCGCCGCTTCCGCGACCTCGCCGGGCTGGGCGAGTGAGCGGGTAAGGGGCCGGCGGGAACACTCCGCTTACGTGACGAGTTCTGTCATACCGGAGTAGCAGACTTGTCCCGGGACTGACGCGGAGGTGACGCGTGTCGTATGGCATGGGGGGTTGGGAGACCTTGCGGGCGATGCGCGCCCGCGACAAGGTGGCCGGCCACCGGCTTGCCCGCGGCACGGCCAAGCGCATCCTGGCGTTCGCGCGACCCTACCGGGCCGACATCGTGGTGTTCCTGATCACGGTCGTGATCGCGGCCGCCATCGGGGTGGCCACTCCGGTCCTCGCCGGCGACGTGATCAATACGATCACCCGCGGCGGCCCCGACGCCGACACCGCCGTGGTGCGGATCGCCTTCCTGATCGCCGGCCTGGCGGTCGCCGACGCGCTGCTCTCGCTCGCCCAAAGGTGGTATTCGGCGCGTATCGGCGAGGGCATCATCCTCGACCTGCGCACCAAGGTCTACGACCACGTGCAGCGGATGCCGCTTCAGTTCTTCACGCGTACGCAGACCGGCGCGCTGGTCAGCCGGCTCAACAACGACGTGATGGGCGCCCAGCGGGCGTTCACGTCGACACTCTCCGGCGTGGTGAGCAACGTGATCCAGCTCGTGCTCACCGCCGCCGTCATGTTCACGCTGTCGTGGCAGATCACCGCGCTCTCGCTGGTGATGCTGCCGGTCTTCATCATCCCGGCGCGGCGGGTCGGCAAGCGCCTGGCGGAGATCACCAAGGAGAGCTACGACCTCGACGCGAAGATGAACGCCACGATGACCGAGCGCTTCGGTGTGGCGGGCGCGCTGCTGGTCAAGCTCTTCGGGCGGCCGGACGCCGAGGCCAAGCGCTTCGGCGAGCGGGCCGAGCGGGTGCGCGACATCGGCATACAGACCGCGATGTACTCGCGCACGTTCTTCGTCGCGATGCTGCTGGTCGCGTCGCTGGCCCAGGCGCTGACCTACGGGCTCGGCGGCTGGCTGGCGGTCAACGGCACGGTCAGCGCCGGCACGGTCGTCACGCTCGCGCTGCTGCTCACCCGCCTGTACGGTCCGCTGACCGCGCTCTCCAACGTGCGGGTCGACGTGATGAGCGCGCTCGTCTCGTTCGACCGGGTCTTCGAGATCCTCGACCTCACCCCGTCGATCGCCGAAAAGCCGGACGCGGTCGCCATCCCGGCCGGCTCCGGGCGGCTGGAGTTCCGCGACGTGCGCTTCCGCTACCCGGCGGCCGCCGAGGTGTCGCTCGCCTCGCTCGAAGACGTCGTGACGCTCGACCGCACGGTCTCCGAGCCGGTGCTGCGCGGCGTCTCGTTCAGCGTCGAGCCGGGCGAGATGGTGGCGCTGGTCGGCCCTTCCGGCGCCGGCAAGAGCACCACGTCGATGCTGGTCTCCCGGGTGTACGACGTGACCGACGGCCAGGTGCTCGTCGGCGGCGTCGACGTCCGCGACGCCACGCTGGAGTCGCTACGCGACACGATCGGCGTGGTCACCCAGGATTCGCACCTCTTCCACGAGACCATCGCGGAAAACCTGCGCTACGCCAAGCCCGACGCCACCGACGACGAGCTGTGGTCCGCGCTGCGCGGCGCCCAGGTCGAGGAGCTGGTGCGGGCGCTGCCCGACGGCCTGGAGACGATGGTCGGCGAGCGCGGCTACCGCTTCTCCGGCGGCGAAAAGCAGCGCATCGCGATCGCCCGCCTGCTGCTCAAGGCCCCCTCGATCGTCATCCTCGACGAGGCCACCGCCCACCTCGACTCCGAGTCCGAGGCCGCGGTGCAGCGCGCCCTGTCGGTCGCCCTGGCCGGCCGCACCGCGCTGGTGATCGCCCATCGGCTCTCCACCGTCCGTGACGCCGACCAGATCCTGGTCCTCGACGAGGGCAAAATCGTCGAGCGCGGCCGCCACGACGAGCTCGTCGCGGTCGGCGGGCTGTACGCGGAGCTCTACCGCACCCAGTTCGCCGTGGCCGACTCGCCCGCGCCCTACACCGACACCGACCACCCCGAGCCGGTCACCGTCCCACCCCGCGACTACGCCGCCGACTCCTGAGCCGCCTGAGCCGCGCGGAGATGGTCGCGCTGGTCGAGCTCCTCCAGTCGGGCGCCGGCGGCGACGACGAGGCGTCGGCCTGGCTGGAGGCACTGGAGCGCTCGATCCCCAACCCCCACGTCAGCGACCTGATCTTCCATTCACCGAAGGACCTGACGGCCGAGCAGATCATCGATCGCGCGCTGGAGCACCGCCCCTTCGCGCTCTAGAGACCTTCCGGATCAGGGTGACGCCGTCGTGCTGGTGTTGCCCGGGTTCGTGTCAGCTGCGGACCGTTGCTCCCGCCGGAGTACGCGCGGGTCGGCGGCTCGCCAGGGCTCGCCGAGATCCCCGACCCGCGCTGCCAGGTCCGCGCCGCAAGCCCACGGGGGGCCTTGTCGCACGCTGCCCGAGGGTCGGTGCGCCGCTTGGTGACACGGTGTCACCGGCCTGGACAGGTGCTTTCGGATCTAGAACGGTCAGGGCGCCATATCAGCCCTAAGTCTCCTAGATCTCACAGTCCGGCTCCCGACGCTGGTGACGTTACGTCGGGATGTCACAGGTGGCGCCTGCGACTGGACCCGAGGGCTTGTCGCGCGGACCCGGCAGCGGAGGTCGGGGGTTTCGGCGAGCCCTGCGAGCCGCCGACCGGAGCGGTGCCCGCGGGAGCATGCGGCCCGCAGGTGACGCGGACGCGGGCAAATCTGCCTGAAGAAACCGGTGGGCGCTTACCTCGCGTGCGTGGCTTCGCGGAGGAGGGCGAAGGCCGCGGCGAGGGAGTCGGGGGTGTAGTGGGCGTTGAGGCCGCTGGGGTTGGGGAGCACCCAGATCTTCGTCGTGCCGATCGTCTCGGGCTGCGCGCCGAACACCGCCTTGGGCCGGCGAAACGCGGTGCGGTACGCGGTCACGCCGACCACCGCCAGCCACCGCGGGCGGAAGCGGCGGACCTTCGCCGTCAGCAAACCGGCGCCGGCGACCAGCTCGGCGGTGCTCAGCTCCTCCGCGCGGGCGGTGGCTCGGGCCGCCACGTTGGTGATGCCCAGGCTGTAGCCCAGCAGCTCCTCCTGCTCGTCCGGCCGCAGCTGCCTGGGTGTGAAGCCGGACCTGTGCAGCGCGGGCCAGAAGCGGTTGCCGGGGCGGGCGAAGTGGTGGCCGGTGGCGGCGGAGTACAGGCCGGGGTTGATGCCGCTGAAGAGCACGGCCAGGCCGGGCGCGATCACGTCGGGGATGGTGCGGTCGGCCGCGGCGGCAAGCTGGTCCTTGGTGGGCTTCACGGCGCTTAGAGCGACCGCACCGCGCCGCCGTCGACCGGGACCGACAGGCCGGTCAGGTAGCTGGCGGCCGGCGAGAGCAGGAACGCCGCCACCCGCCCGAACTCGGCCGGCTCGCCCAGGCGGCCCAGCGGGATGGCCGCCTCCGCTTCCCGCCGGGCGCGTTCGGGGTCGCCGGTCGCCGCGAACAGCTCCTGGTTGCGGTCGGTGAGGATGCGGCCGGGCAGGAGGCTGAAGACGCGGATGCCGCGCGGGCCGTACTCGTCGGCCATCTCCTTCGCTACGCCGGCCAGGCCGGGGCGCAGCGCGTTGGAGAGGCCGAGCCCGGGGATCGGGCTGCGCACGGAGGTGGACAGGACGAAGCCGATCGCGCCGTCGCGCCCGATGGCCTCCGCCGCGTCGCGGGCCAGCCGCACCGAGCCCAGGAACACGGTCTCGAACGACTCGCGCCACTGCGCGTCCTCCACGGTGGTGGCGCTGGCGCGGGGTGGCCCGCCGACGGAGATGAGCGCGCCGTCGATCCGGCCGAAACGTTCCCGGGCCGCCGCCACGAGGCGCTCGGCGGCCAGGGGGTCGCCGAGGTCGGCGGCCACGCCGATCACCCGCTCGGGCGCGCCGAGCCGTTCGACCGCGGCGGTGACGCCCTCCGGGGAGCGCGCGGAGACGACGACGTTGGCGCCGTCCGCGACGAGGCATTCGGCGGTGGCGTACCCGAGACCGCGCGACGCACCGGTGAGGACATAGACGCGATCCGCAAGCCCCAGATCCATACCGCCGATCCTGCCATCACCCCCGCCGGAACACGCGGCGGAGGAAACCGGGGCGGAGCGCGGCCTCGCGTTCGGCGAGCTCTTCGGCCGCCGCGCCGGCCAGGGTCAGCGAGCGGGCCAGCGCCAGCCCGTCCTGGAAGGAACCCTGCGTGGGGCGGCCGTCGGCCCACTCGGCGAAGACCGCCGGCCATTTGGTGCCGAACGAGGCGGCGAGCAGCGGCCAGTGGCGGGCGACCTCGCCGGAACGCTTACGCAACAAGGCCTGCCGCGCCGTGTCGATCAGCCGGGGGTCGAAGCCGTCGGGGATCGGGGCACCGGCGACCAGGGCCGCGACGAGCGCGGCTTGGCGCTCGGCCAGGGCGCTCATGTCACCACCGGGTACCCGGAGGCGGCGGCGATGGCGTCCAGCTCGGTGCGGAGGGTGTCGGCGGGCGGGTAGTGGCCGTCGCGTTCGAGCATCAGGGCCGGCGGGCGGTGGCGTGCGCACAGCTCGGCGACGAGGTCGAGCACCTCGCGCGGCACCGCGTCGGTGTGGGTGTCGTGGTAGATGCCGTCGTGCTCGGCGCCGCCGGCCACGTGCACGTACGCGACGCGCTCCAGCGGCAGCCGGTCGAGCAGGTCGGTGGGCTCGGTGCCGCGGTTGCGGGCGTTGGCGTAGACGTTGGCGATGTCGAGCAGCAGCAGCGCGCCGGTGCGGTCGAGGATCTCGGTGAGGAACGCGGCCTCGTCCAGCTCGTCGTCGGGCCAGTCGAAGATGGCCGCGATCGGTTCGAGGGCGATGGGCACGGGCAGCTCGGCCTGGGTGCGGGCGACGTTCGCGACGACGGCGTCGACCGCCTCGCGGCTGCGCGGGAGGGGGAGCAGGTGGCCGGCTTCGAGGCCGCCGGCGCGGACGAACGCGATGTGCTCGCTCACCAGCGGGGCGTCCAGCTGCCGGGCGGCGGCGGCCAGGTGGGCGACGCGGGCGGGCTCGACGGGCTCGGCGCCGCCCAGCGAGAGCCGCACGCCGTGCGGGATGACCGCGGCGCCGGCGTCGCGCAGGGCGGCGAGGGGAGCCGGCACCGGCCCGGAGGCCGGCACCGACTCGGCGATCACCTCGGTGAAGCTGAGGCCGGGCAGCGCGGCCACGAAGCCCGCGATCTCCGGCCGCCACCCGATCCCGACCCCGAACGGGCCACCGCCCGGCGCACCCGCGCCGCCGGTCCCCAGCTCGCCCTTTCCGGCGCCGCCGCGGTCGTCGGGCCGCCCGAGGTTCGTGCCGGCCGCGGAGCCGCCGCGGTCGTCGGGCCGCTTGAGGTCCGTGCCGGCCGCGGAGCCGCCGCGGTCGTCGGGCCGCCCGCGGTCCGTGCCGGCCGGGGAGCCGGCGGCGGCCGTGGAGCCGCCGCCGTCGACGGCATGGGGCGGGACCGTCATCCGCCGCAGCCCCCGCCACAGCCGCCGCCGCAACCACCACCGCCGCCGCCGTCGCCGCCGGAGTCCGAGCCGCCGGAGCTGCTCGAGCCGCTGGAGTCGCCGCCGTAGGAGCCGCCGGTGCTCGCGGACGACGCGTACTGGCGCTGTATCTCCGCCTCCTCGGCGAAGGCGGCGTCGGCCTGCCAGAGCGAGGCCGCACCGTATAGGCCGACGCCGAGCGCGAGGCCCGCGGCGCCGTAGGTGGCCCAGGCGGGACCCATCGAGGGGGAGAGGTAGGCGTGCTGCCGCCGCAGCTCCTCCAGCGCCCGCCGGGCGGCCCGCGTGCGGGTCGGCACCTTGGCGAGGAGGGTCAGCGTGACGATCGTCCACGCGATCAGCAGCACGACAAGGAGGATCACCGGCTTGTCGTTCATCACGCCGGCGACCACCCGCACCACGCCGAGGCCCAGCAGCGCCAGCATCAGGAACGGCACCGCACGGGCGGCGGCTCGGGCGCCCTCGCTCGGGGCGAGGCCGCGCTGCTGGAGGTCTTCGCGGAGCGAGGTGAGCGCCATCGCCACCCACTGCTGGTCCGCCACGTCGCGGGCCCGGACGCGCTGGCCGGCGGCGTTGTAGACGGCCTGGTCGAGCGGGGTGGCGCCGGCCGGCATCGGTCCGGAGGTGGTGAGCGTGCGGCCGGGCCCCACCTCGATCGCGCCGGCGCCCTTGAGGCCGGCCAGGGACGAGTAGACGGCGAGCTTTTCGCCGCCGTTGAGGAACGCGACCTGCTGGGGGCCGAGCCGGTCGACCGGCGTGTGGTGGCCGGCGAAGAGCACGGCCCGGTGGATCAGCGCGGCGATCACCAGTGCGGCCGCGGTGGCCGCGAAGAGCGCCAGGAAGGAGGACCCGGGGATCCCCCAGGTGTCACCTTGAGCGGCGAGAACCGTCTGCATGCGCTCAGTGTGGACCAAGCTGTCACGCCTTACGGACAGCCTCTTCGACAAGGTCGAGCACGCGCCCGAGGTCGCCCGGCGGGCGACCGGTGGCGAGGTGCAGGACCAGCCCGTCGTACGCCAGCTCGAGGAACTGGGTCAGCAGGTCGAGCGGCACGTCGTCGCGGAGCACACCGGCCTCGCGCTGGCGGCGGAGGCGCTCGTGGGTGGCGTCGGTGATTGCCTGCGCGCGCTGCGCCCACCGCTTGGCGAACGCCGGGTCGGTGCGCAGCCGCCGCGACACCTCCAGCTGGCTGCCCAGCCAACCGGCCGTCTCGGTGGAGTCGGCGCGGGCGAGCAGGTCGCGCATGACCTGCACCAGACCGTTGCGCGCGACGGTCTCCACCATCGCGGCGGCGTCGTCTTCGGCCACGGCGAGGAAGAGCGACTCCTTGTCGCGGAAGTGGTGGAAGATCGCGCCACGGGACAGACCGGTCTCTTCCTCCAGCCGGCGGACCGTGGCACCCTCGTATCCGTGCCGAGCGAAACAGGCGCGAGCGGCCGCGAGGATCTCCTGCCGCCGCGCGTCGAGCTGGTCCTGGCTCACTCTCGGCACGTGACCGATCGTGTCACGGTGACGGGTGGCGCGGCAATCCGTACGTACGGCTTGGTGGCATGCGACCACTCACCGTAGCCGCCGTGCAGGCCGAGGCGGTCCCCGGCGCCGTGGCAGCCAACGCCGCACAGGCCGCCCGCTTGGCGGGACTCGCTGCCGACCGGGGCGCCACGGTGCTCGTACTCCCGGAGCTTTTCCTGACCGGCTATCACCCGCCGGCGCTGCGGGCGAGCCCGGCCACGACGGACGTGGCGGCCGACGACGGCGGGTGGGTGGCCGACGCGCGCCTCGACCCCCTCCGCGCGGCCGCCGCCGACCGCGGGGCCGTCATCGTCGTCGGCGCGGCCGTCCGCCGCCCCGACGGCCGCCGCACCTGCGCGGCGCTGGTGGTCGACCGCCGCGGCCGGGTCGCCGCGCCCTACGACAAGCAGCACATGTGCGGGCCCGAGGAGAAGGAGCTTTTCGTCCCGGGTACGCGGGGCGCGACGCTCGACGTCGACGGCTGGCGCCTCGGGCTCGGCGTGTGCTACGACGGCTGCTTTCCCGAGCACGCGCGGGCGGCCGCGGTGGCGGGTGCGCGGGGTTACCTGTGCCCGAGCGCGTACCTGGTGGGCTCGGCGCACCGGCGCGACGTGTACTACGCGGCGCGGGCGCTGGACAACAGCATCTACGTGGTGTTCGCCAACCCGGTCGGCGGCGCGGCGCCGTGGCGCTTCAACGGCGGTGCCGCCGTCTACGACCCGGAGGGGCGCCCGGTCGCGCGTGGTGCCGACGAGGGCGAGGCGGTCGTGGTGGCGACCCTCGACGCGACCGAGGTCGAGCGGGTCCGAGCGGCCCACGAGATGCTCGCCGAACACCGCACCGACCTCGGCGCCGACCGGGTGGTTTTGACTGCTTAATCAGCGAACTCTTTTCAACGCGGACCGCGCGTTGCTGGCGCCCGATTCGACCTTGACCACCGCGGGCCGCAAGGGGCGTTGAAAAAGGTTCGTATTGCCTCCCTTGTTTACGATGCGGGTCTGTTCGGGGGTGCGTCCGGTCACGTAGGGTGCGCGAGTGCCCCTCCTGCTCCTCGATCTCGATAACACCCTGCTCGATCGGGCCGGGACGTTTCGCGCGTGGGCACAAGACTTTCTGGCGGAGATCGGGGCCCCGCCGGAAGACCTCCAGTGGCTGCTCTCCATCGACGCCGACGGTTTGACCGACCGGTGGGACGTGGCCGACGCGATCCGTGACCGCTACCGGCTGCGCGTCTCCTCCATCGACCTCGTCGACGAGCTCACCGAGGGCCTGGTGGAGCGGCTCACGCTCGACCCGTTGGTGGCCTGCGCGCTGCGGATCGCCGACGACTCGGGCTGGGTGCCGGTCGTGGTGACAAACGGGACGACCCGGCAGCAGGACATCAAGATCCGGCGGACCGGCCTCGACCGCTACGTCGCCGACTGGGTGATCTCCGAGGATGCCGGGGTGAGCAAGCCCAACCCGCGCATCTTCGCGATGGCCGCGCAGCGGGTGCGCATGCGCTTGCAGGGTGCCTGGGTGGTCGGCGACAGCCCGGAGGCCGACATCGGCGGCGCGGCCGCGATGGGGCTGCCGAGCGTGTGGCTGCACCGGGGGCGCAGCTGGATGGAGGAGCGTTTTCGCCCGACGCGCACGGCCGAGGGCATCATCCCGGCCGTGGCGACGGTGCTGGCCGCGGCCGGGGTAGCCCGGTACGCGTAAGGCCTACTGCAAGTAACCCTCTACTTCGGACTTCGGGCGGCTCTGCGTGGCCTCCGGGTCGTGGCCCGCCTCGCGCGCGGCGCGGCGCTGGCGCAGCAGATCCCAGCACTGGTCGAGCGACTCCTCGACCTCGCGCAGCCGCGTCCGCTCGTCGTCGGACGAGATCTGGCCCTTCTGCACCTGTGAGCGGAGCCGGTGCTCCTCCTCGACCAGCTTGTGGATCTCGGACAGGATCGTCGTGTCTTCCATGACCATGAGCCTACGAGAGTCCGGCGGCCCGCCGGTGGCTCAACGCTCGGTAGCCGGGTCGGCCTCGGGCTCTGTGGCCCCGGGGTCGTCGCCGGCCGCCGGCCCGCCGCCGTTCGGCGACTCGGCGGCCTCGGCCGGCTCCGCCCCGTTCGGGGTCGCGGTGATCGCGGCCGGCGGGCGCCACGCGGAGTCGGGCGTCGGCGTGGCCGTGGGGACGAACGGGAGCGTGACGCTCACCTTGGCGTGTCCGCGGTGCGCCACGACCGCGGCCCGGTGGTAGTCCTCGATCTCGCGCAGCAGCTCCTCCCGCTGGTACACCGTGCCGTCGACAAGTGGACCCGGCCGGCGCTCCAGCACCGCCACCACGTCTTCGCCGGTGAGCGTCTTGTGCGTCTCCAGCGCGTGGGCGAGCGTCAGGATCTCGCGGCGGTTGGCCTTGAGCAGGTCGACCACGCGCTCCAGGTGGGCGGTGAGGTTGTCTTCGATCCGGTCGGCCAGGGCGCGGCGCGCCACGTCTTCCGGGTCTTCGCGGTTGCCCGGGCCACGGCCGCCGGGCGCGCCGGTGCCGATCTGGGCCGACGTCGCGTACGACGAGATCGTCGAGCCCATGCCCCAGAAGCCCTCCATCTGCGTGGCGACGATGGTGGCGTGCTCCAGGTCGCCGGAGACGCCGGAGGAGCTGTCGCCCTCGAAGAACATCCGTTCGCCGGCGAGCGACGCGAGCGAGACGTAGATGTCCGCCTCGTGCTCCGTGCGCCACCGGTTGAACTGGTCCTCCGGCTTGATGCTCGCCACCATGCCGAGGTACTCGGCGCCCTTTTCGATCGTCGCGATGTCGATCTCCATGTGGTAGCGGGTGCGGTACGCGGCAACCGCGTGGCACGCCTCGTGGACCGCGACGGCGTGCCGCTCGCGCTCGATGTACTCGACGTCTTCTGGCGGGCCGAGCTGCTTGAGGCGCTTGGCCTGCATCACGTCGCGCCACTCGATGACCTCGCGGTCGTCGCGGATCGCGGTGATCAGCGCCTCGTTGACCAGATCCTTGATCGTGGCGCCGGTGGCGTACGGCGTGATGACCGCCAGCTTGTCGATCTGCTCCTCGGTCAGCTCGTGCCGCACCTTGTCGAAATAGCCTTGGTATGTGCGCATCCGCCCGGCCTTGCTCGGGTAGCCGACCTTGTAGATCCGGTCGATGCGGCCCGGCCGCAGCAGCGCCTCGTCGAGCGCCTCCGGCAGGTTGCTGGCCATCACGGTGAGGATGCGGTACTTCGGCGGCGGCTTGGGGCGCATGCCGAGCAGCCGCCGCACGTAGCGGTTGACCAGGCCGCGCGGCTTCTTCAGGCCGGACAGCTCGCTGAGCAGGGCCTGTAGCGTGCCCATGTCGCCGCCGCCACCGCCCATCATGTTGCCCATGACGACCCTGTCGCGCCCGGCGCCCGGCTGGTCCGGCGCCGGGCTGGCGCTGGCCATCGCCATTTGGGTGAGGCGCCACTGGGTGTCCTTCGAGAGGTACGAGAAGCCGTGGCAGCCGTCGCCGAACACGGCCGGCCGCAGACCGCGCGGGAACCCCGGCCCGCCCTGCGCGAGCGCGCCGCGGCGGCCCAGCGAGTCGGCCTCGTCGAAGAAGACGATCACCCCGCCGTACCGGAGCGCGAGCTTGCGCAACTTGCGGAAGAGCGACTTGACCTTGAGGATGCCGACGCCCATGAACATGTTGGTGAAGGCGCCCGGGTCGACGAACACGTACGGCCGGCCGGTCTCACCCGCCATCGCCTCGGCCATGAGCGTCTTGCCCGTGCCGGGCGGTCCCCACAGCAGGATGCCGCCCGGTACGTAGCCGCCCTTGGCCTCGATCGCGTCCGGCTTCTCCAGGAAGAGCAGGTTTTCCCGGATGCGGTCGAGCACGTGGTCCTGGCCCCAGACGTCGGTGAAGCGGGTCTTGATGTCGTCCGGGTAGTACGTCTCGATGCCGCCCCGGGACAGGAACCAGAACAGCGCGACGAACTGGAGGATCAGCACGAACATCAGCAGCACGATCTGCACGATCAGCGGCAGGAACTGCCAGATGAGCGCCGGTGCCTGGAAGAGCGCAAGGAACGGTGAGGTGTCCAGCGCGGCGCCCGCCACCAGCGCGAACACGACGATCCAGAACGCCCACTTGATGGCCCGCGCGATGCGGAAGCGGGTCCAGTCGCTGAGCCGCCGGTGGGTGACCCGCTCGATGCCGCCGAAGAAGCGGTGCGTCCAGAAGTGGTGGTAGCCGCTCCACCGTTCACTGATCAGGAAATGGATCTGCCGGAGCACCTCGATGCCGATGAGCACGAAGATCCAGATCGAGTCGCGCGCCTCGATGCGGGCCGCGTCGTCGAACGGCAGCAGCGGGTTGTCGGCCATTGCGGCCCAGACCAGGATCAGCCACAGCAGCGCGAGCAGGATGACGAACTTGACCCGGTCCCACATCGGCAGCTTGGGGCGGGTGGGCCGGCGGTCGTCGCGCGGTCCTTCGTCCGGCGGGCGGAGGCCCTCGACGGGAGCGACGGTGTCCTGCTCTTTCATGGTCAGCTCCTCACGGTGAAGGACGTGACGACCTCTTGGATCTCGTCCATGCGGTCCGCGTAGCAGCCGGCGGAGCAGCGGAGGAAGAGCATGTAGAGAAGACTCGCGTCGTCGTTGACCAGCGCTGTCAGGTCGAACGTGTGCAGCTGCCCCAGCAGCGCGTAGTTGAAGACGACCCGCACGCCGTGCAGGCCCTTCTCCGGGGTGATGACGTCATCCTTCAGCAGCTCGAAGTCGGTCAGCGTCGAGCCCGCCGCCGCGGCCGCTTCACGGGCGTCTTCGGTGACCGGCATGACCGCGTTGCGCAGCGCGTCGAACGAGACACCGTCGCTCTGCTCGGGGAGCAGCCGCTCGACCTTCGCCCAGGCCACCGGCTCAGGCGTGGGAAACAGCCCGTACACGTGGGAGACGGCGGGCTCGTCGTCCGCGTCGTACGCCACGGTCCACATCAGCTGATCGCGGATCTTGGCGGTGGCGGAGTCGGGGTCGGCGCCGGCCGCCCACTGGTCGAGCGCCTTCTGGTCGACCTTGCTCCAGGAGCTCGGCACCTTGAAGTAGGTCTGCTGCTCCGAGTTCTTGACGTACTCGTACTGGGGGGCGCCGCAGGCTCCAACGAGCAGCGCGACCGCGGCGAATGGGATTACCAACCGTTTCACCAGCATCGCGCCCCCTGTCGGTAGGCCCAGCGTGCTGGTCAGTATGGATCGTTACTGTTACGAGACATAGCGTTCGAAGGGATCTATTTGCCGGCTCAAAAGGCTATGCCCCGGCCGCTGTCCACGGCCGGGGCATTTCTGCTCGTTTAGCTTAGCTGGCCAGCATTTTCCGCAGTACGTACTGGAGGATGCCGCCGTGCCGGTAGTAGTCGGCCTCGCCCGGGGTGTCGATCCGCACCACCGCGTCGAACTCCACACCGGCGTCGGTGGTCACCTTGACCGTGCGCGGCGTGGTGCCCTCGTTGAGCCGCTCGACGCCCGTGATGGTGAACGTCTCGGTGCCCTCCAGCCCGAGCGTCTCGGCGGTCTCGCCGGTCGGGTACTGAAGCGGGAGCACGCCCATGCCGATGAGGTTGGAGCGGTGGATCCGCTCGTACGACTCGGCGATGACCGCCCGCACGCCGAGCAGCATGGTGCCCTTCGCCGCCCAGTCCCGGGACGAGCCGGAGCCGTACTCCTTGCCGGCCAGGATCACCAGCGGGATGCCGGCCTCCTGGTACGCCACCGAGGCGTCGTAGATCGTGGTCTGCTCGCCGGTGAGGTGGTTGACCGTGAAGCCGCCCTCGACGCCCTCGACGAGCTGGTTGCGCAGCCGGATGTTCGCGAACGTGCCGCGGATCATCACCTCGTGGTTGCCCCGGCGGGAGCCGTACGAGTTGAACTCGTGCCGGGCGACCCCGTGCTCCGCCAGGTACTTGCCGGCGGGCGAGTCCGGCTTGATCGAACCGGCCGGCGAGATGTGGTCGGTAGTCACCGAGTCGCCGAGCCGGGCCAGCACCCGCGCCCCCGCGATGTCGGTCACCGGGGTCGGCTCCGGCGCCATGCCCTCGAAGTACGGGGGCTTGCGCACGTACGTCGAGTCGCCGTCCCACGAGAACGTGTCACCGGTCGGCGTGGGCAGCGACTGCCACCGCTCGTCGCCGGCGAAGACGTCCGCGTAGTCACGGGTGAACATCTCGCTCGCGATCGCCTTGGCGATCACGTCTTCGATCTCGGTGGGGCTCGGCCAGATGTCGTTGAGGAACACCGGCTGCCCGTCCGAGCCCAAGCCGAGCGGCTCGTTGGCCAGGTCGATGTCCATCGTGCCGGCCAGCGCGTACGCCACCACGAGCGGCGGCGACGCGAGGTAGTTCATCTTCACGTCGGGGTTGATGCGCCCCTCGAAGTTGCGGTTGCCGGAGAGTACCGACACCACGCTGAGGTCGGCCTCGTTGACCGCCGCCGAGATCGCCTCGGGCAGCGGGCCGGAGTTGCCGATGCAGGTGGTGCAGCCGTAGCCGACCAGGTGGAAGCCGAGCTTTTCCAGGTAGGGCGTGAGGCCGGCCCGCTCGTAGTAGTCCATGACCACTTTGGACCCGGGAGCGAGCGTGGTCTTCACCCACGGCTTGCGGTTGAGTCCTTTGTCGACCGCGTTGCGGGCGAGCAGCGCGGCGCCGAGCATCACCTGCGGGTTGGAGGTGTTGGTGCACGAGGTGATCGCGGCGATCACCACCGCGCCGTGGTCGAGCTCGAACTCGGTGCCGTCTTCACCGGTCACCCGCACCGGGTTCGAGGCGCGACCGTTGGCGCCCGCGGCGGCCGAGATGAGGTCGCGCGGCTGGTCGGCGGGGTCGTCCACGTGGCCGTAGGTGGGCGGGTCGCTGGCCGGGAAGGACTCCTCGGAGGCCTCGTCGGCCGAGCCGCTTTCCTGCACGTAGCTCGTCAGCGCGCCCCGGAACAGCGTCTTCGCGCTGCCCAGCGGCACCCTGTCCTGCGGGCGCTTGGGGCCGGCGAGCGAGGGCTCGATCGTGGAGAGGTCGAGCTCCAGCCGCTCCGAGTAGCTCGGCTCGGTGTTGGGGTCGTGCCACATGCCCTGCCGCTTGGCGTACGCCTCGACGAGCGCCACCTGCTGCTCGCCGCGGCCGGTCAGCTGGAGGTACTTGATGGTCTCCTGGTCGATCGGGAAGATCGCGACAGTCGACCCGTACTCCGGCGACATGTTGCCGATCGTGGCCCTGTTGGCCAGCGGCACGGCGGCCACGCCCGGACCGTAGAACTCCACGAACTTGCCCACTACACCGTGCTTGCGCAGCATCTCGGTGATCGTGAGGACGAGGTCGGTGGCGGTGGTGCCGGGAGGTGCCTCGCCGTGCAGCTTGAAGCCCACCACGCGGGGGATCAGCATGCTGACCGGCTGGCCGAGCATCGCCGCCTCGGCCTCGATGCCACCCACACCCCAGCCGAGCACGCCGAGGCCGTTGACCATCGTGGTGTGCGAGTCGGTGCCGACGACCGTGTCCGGGTAGGCCTGGCCACCGCGCTCCATGACGGTGCGCGCGAGGTACTCGATGTTGACCTGGTGGACGATGCCGGTGCCCGGCGGGACCACCTTGAACTCGTTGAACGCCGTCTGTCCCCACCGCAGGAACTGGTAGCGCTCGCGGTTGCGCTGGTACTCCAGCTCGACGTTGCGCGCGAACGCGTCCGCCCGCCCGAACAGGTCCGCGATGACCGAGTGGTCGATGACCAGCTCGGCCGGCGCCAGCGGGTTGACCTTGGCGGCGTCGCCGCCCAGGTCGCGCACGGCCTCGCGCATCGTGGCCAGGTCGACCACGCAGGGCACACCGGTGAAGTCCTGCATCAGCACGCGCGCGGGCGTGAACTGGATCTCCACGCTCGGCTCGGCGGCGGGATCCCAACCGCCGAGTGCCCGGATGTGGTCGGCGGTGATGTTGGCGCCGTCTTCGGTGCGGAGGAGGTTTTCGAGCAGGATCTTCAGGCTGTAGGGCAGCCGTTCGTGCCCGTCCACCTTGTCGACCGCGAAGATCTCGTAGCTCGCGTCACCGACGTCGAGCCGGTCCTTGGCACCGAAACTGTCGAGACTCGCCACGTCGTACTCCCTCCTGCCGTGTCGTCCACTGACCAGTCTTTCGCACAGGGGTGCCCGCCGCTGCGGTAAGGCAACCCTTAGAAACCGTACGTCCGTCTTGTTGCCGACCCCAGCCTACCTTGCCGTCGCGCCGGCGTCGCCCCGGGGTTGTTTTGAAGATTTGAGCTACCCGACGTCCGCCGTGGTCTATGCCGTTGCTCCTGCGGACTCACCGTTCGCTGTTGGTTGCGGTTACCCCTTAAACCTCTGGACCATCAGGAGGGCGCGGGCGCGTGGTGGGCCGTGCCGCCGTCGGTTTCGGGCGAACGATCATCACGCGGGTCAGGCTGCGCGGCCGTCTAACGCAGCGTTAGCGAATCGGGTGAGACATAGCGACCAACCACGACGGTCACCAGTCACAGCAACGGATCGTGGTACGGAATTGCCCCCAGAGGGGCAAACAAATACCACGATCTTTTGAGGCGGCGCCCATCAGGTTTGGACAAGCGGACAAATCAGCGGAGATCTTCCACTACTCAGCGCAACAGCCGGCCGGCGCGCCCCCACCCCACCTCGCCTGCCACCCATCCTGATGGTCCGGAGGCTTGGAAGGGGTAACCGCGACCCCAAAACCAGGGTGAGGCCGCGGGAGCAACGGAGAGCGACCACGACGGACGCCGCGGTAGCTCTAGAAAGGACTCCAAGGCGCGTTGGCGCCGCAGAGGATCAGGCACGGGTGGTCGCCGGGGATGTCGCCGGCGAGCCAGGCGGCGAACGGAGCCGCCGCCGCCGGCTCGACCGCCAGGCGGAACTCGTCCCACAGGCGGTCGCGGGCGGCGAGGATGCGCTTGTCCTCGACCAGGGCGAGGTGCAGGTTGGCGTCGCGGAGGATGGCGTACGGGATGCGGCCCAGCCTCGTCGCGCCCAGTGCGGACGCGGCCACCGAGTCGACCGGGCTGTCCACGGGTTCGCCGGCGGCGATCGCGGCGTGGAGGCAGGCGCAGTGCTCGGGTTCGACGCCGGCGATCGCGGTGCCGGGTGGGGAGGCCACCGCGATGCCGGAGATGAGGCCGCCGCCGCCCACCGCTACCGCGACGGTGTCGCATTCGGGGGCTTGGGTGGCGATTTCCAGCGCGATGGTGCCCTGGCCGGCCACCACGTCCGGATCGTCGTAGGCCGGCAGGTAGCGCAGGTCGTCGCGGGCGGCGTGTGCCCGTGCGGCGGCTTCGGCCTCGGCGTACCGGCTGCCGTGGTAAACCACGTCGGCCCCGGTGGCGGCGATGCGCGCGGCCTTGTCCGGTGGGACGGTCTCGGGCACGTAGATGGTGGCGCGGACGCCTAGCCGGGCGGCGGCGGTGGCGACCCCGATGCCGTGGTTGCCGCCGGAGGCGGTGACGACCGGTGCGGCCGCGCCGGAGCAGAGCAGCGCGTTGAGCGCGCCGCGGACCTTGAACGAGCCGGTGAGCTGGAGGTGTTCCAGCTTGAAGGTCACCGGCCGTCCATCCACGACGGCGGGAAAGACGGGCGTGCGCCGGATGTACGGCCCGATCCGCCCGGCGGCCGCCGCGATGTCGCCGGCTACGGGCAGTACCAACTCGATCACTTCAGGCACTCCTTGCAACATCTTGCAGAATCTTTCTGCAAGGGCTAGCGTGCGGGCACCCCGCGAACCCAGGAAGGCCGTCGATGAAACGCACCGTCCTGCTGTCCGTCGCCGCACTCCTCCTCGGCACCGCCCCGGCACCAGCCCAAGCGACCACACCACCACCAGCCAAGCACGAGATCACCACGAAAGCCGAGCAGTTCTACTTCATGCTTCCCGACCGCTTCGCCAACGGTGACCCGCGCAACGACCGCGGCGGGTTGGCGGGCGACCGGCTCGCCACCGGGTACGACCCGACGGACAAAGGGTTCTACCACGGTGGTGACCTGCGCGGCGTGATCGACAAGCTGGACTACATCCAGGGGCTGGGCACCACCGCGATCTGGATGGCGCCGGTCTTCAAGAACCGGCCCGTCCAGGCGGACAGCGCCGGCTACCACGGCTACTGGATCACCGACTTCACCGACCTCGACCCGCACTTCGGCACGAAGGCCGACCTGCGCGAGCTGATCCGCAAAGCACACGGGCGTGGCATAAAGGTCTACCTGGACATCATCACCAACCACACCGCCGACGTGATCCGGTACGCGGAGGACCGGTACGGCTACGTCGACAAGGCGACCGAGCCCTACCGGGACGCGCGGGGCCGCCCTTTCGAGGACCGCAACTACGCGGACGGGACGCGGACGTTTCCCGAGGTCGACCGGAACGCCGGCCCATACACCCCGGTCTTTCCCACAAAGGCCGACGAAACAGTCAAGGTGCCGGCGTGGCTGAACGATCCGACCATGTACCACAACCGGGGCGACTCGACCTTCTCCGGTGAAAACAGCGAGTACGGCGACTTCTTCGGCCTCGACGACCTGTGGACCGAGCGGCCCGAGGTGGTCGAGGGCATGACGAAGATCTACGCCGACTGGGTCACCTCGATGGGCGTCGACGGCTTCCGCATCGACACCACCAAGCACGTCAACATGGACTTCTGGCCGCGCTTCGTCGACGGGATCGACAAGGTCGCGGGCGACGGCTTCTTCATGTTCGGCGAGGTTTTCGACGCCAACCCGGCCGTCACCTCCCGCTACGTCCGCGAGGGTGAGCTGCCGGCCACGCTGGACTTCCCGTTCCAGGAGGTGGCCCGCGGCTACGCGGCACAGGGCGCGCCGGCGCGGACGCTGGCCGACCTGTACGCGGCCGACGACCTCTACACCGCCCGCGACACCGGCGCGACCCGGCTGCCCACGTTCTTGGGCAACCACGACATGGGGCGGATCGGCTCGTTCGTCGCCGGCGGCGGCACCGACCCCGCCACCCACCTGCGCCGGGACGTGCTCGCGCACGAGCTGATGTTTCTCACCCGCGGGCAGCCGGTGATCTACTCCGGCGACGAGCAGGGCTTCACCGGGCCGGGCGGCGACAAGGACGCGCGGCAGGACATGTTCGCCTCGCGCACGCCCGACTACCTCGACGACGACCTGCTCGGCACCGGACGCACCCACGGCACCGACCAGTTCGACACCGCCCATCCGATCTACCGCGCCATCGCCGACCTGTCCAAGCTGCGCCGCGACCACCCCGCGCTGCGCGACGGTGTACAGGTCACCCGCCACGCCGACGACGGCGCCGGCGTCTTCGCGTTCTCCCGCGTCGACCCGCGGGAGCGGGTCGAATACATCGCGGCCGTCAACAACGCCACCACCGCGCGCACGGTCACCGTCGACACGTGGTCCAGCTCTTTCACGACGGTGTACGGGCAGGGGAGCGCGACCGGTGGCGGACGACTGACCATCACGGTGCCACCGCTGTCCTCCACCGTTTTCCGCGCTACCGCGCCGATCCCGCCCGGCGCCGCCCCGACGGTCGCGCTCACCGCGCCGGCCGCCCCGGTCGCCGGCCAGGCCGAGGTGGTGGCCGAGGTCACCGGTGACCCGCTGGCGACGGTCTCGTTCGAGGCGCGGGTGGACGATGGTCGGTGGACGGATCTCGGCACGGCCCGGCGCGCGCCGTACCGCGTCCGCCACGACCTCGACGGCCTGCCCGCCGGCGCGAAGCTGGAGTACCGGGCGACCGTCCGCGACAGCGAGGGGAGGACGGCGTCGGTGCGGTCCCGGGCGAGCGTGGCCACACCCCCGCAGGGTGGCGGCCGCGACTGGCTCGTCGTGCACTACAACCGCCCGGCCGGTGGGTACGACGACTGGGGCCTCTACGCCTGGGGCGACATCGACCCGGCCTGGCAGACGCAGTGGCCGGCCGGGCAGCCGTTCGCCGGCGAGGACGAGTACGGGCGGTTCGCCTGGGTCAAGCTCAAGCCGGGCGCGAAGAGCGTCGGTTTCCTGGTGGTCAGCGAAGACGGCGTCAAGGATGTCGAGGCCGACCGGTTCGTCGACGTCACCAAGCACGGCGAGGTGTGGCTGCGCCAGGGCGACCCGGCGGTCGAGACGAGCCACGACAAGCCGCCCGTGGAGGAGGGCGTGGCGATCCTCCACTACAGACGGCCGGCCGGAGACTACGACGGCTGGGGGCTGCACGTGTGGGACGGCGCCGCCAGCCCCACCGACTGGGCCAGCCCGCTCCAGCCGGCGTCGCGGGACGCGTTCGGCGTGACGTTCGAGGTGCCGCTGGCCGCCGGTGCTGGCGGGCTGAGCTATATCGTCCACAAGGGAGACACGAAGGACCTGCCGGATGACCAGCGACTCGACTTCGGCAGCGCGGGGCGGGAGGCGTGGCTGCTGGCCGCGACCCCGCGGCGGCTGCTTCCCGTGCCGGTGACCGCCGGCGGCGACAAGGACCTGTCCAAGGCGCGGGCGCACTGGATCGACAAGGGCAGCGTCGCCTGGCAGATCCCGTCGACCGACGGCAAGCGGTACGAGCTGGCGGTCGCGCCGGCCGGCGGGCTGTCCATCGTGGACGGCGAGCTGGCCGGCTCGTTCGCGCGGATCCCGCTCACCGCCCGGCGCAACGGGCTGACCGAGAAGCAGCGCGACAGGTTCCCGCACCTGTGGCAGTACACGGTGCTCGGCCTGTCGAGGAAGGACCAGGCGAAGGTCGAGGACCTCCTGCGCGGGCAGGTCGTGGTGACCGAGCGCGACCACGAAGGCACGCTGCTCGCCGCGACCGGCGTGCAGCTCCCCGGCGTGCTCGACGACGTCTACGCGGGCCGGGCCACCACGGCCACGCTCGGCCCGACCGTGAAGGGCGACCGGGCGACGCTCGCGGTCTGGGCGCCCACCGCCCGCTCGGTGTCGCTGGAGCTGTACGACACCCCGTCGGGCAGCCCGAGCGTCACGCCGATGCGCCGCGACGGCAGGTCCGGGGTGTGGTCGGCGACCGGCCCGTGGAAGGGGAAGTACTACAAGTACCGGGTCGAGGCGTGGCAGCCGGCCGCGCAGCGGGTCGTCACCGCCTCGGTCACCGACCCGTACTCGGTCGCCCTCGCGGCTGACTCGACGCACAGCCTCGTCGCCGACCTGGCTGACCCGGCGCTCAGCCCGGCGGGGTGGGAGCGGCTGCGCAAGCCCGCGCCGGTGCCCGCGACCCGTACCCAGATCACCGAGCTGTCGATCCGCGACTTCTCCATCGCCGACGAGACCGTGCCTTTGGCGCAGAGGGGCACCTACGCGGCCTTCTCCGGCGGCGCGGGCGCGACCCACCTCGCCAGGCTCGCGGACGCCGGGGTGACGCACGTGCACCTGCTGCCGGCGTTCGACTTCGCCACGATCCCGGAGCGCCGGGCCGACCAGGCCACACCGCCGTGCGACCTGCCCGCCCTGCCGCCGGACTCGGACAAGCAGCAGGCCTGCGTCGCCGAGGTCGCCGAACGCGACGGCTACAACTGGGGCTACGACCCGCTGCACTACACCGTGCCGGAAGGCGGGTACGCGGTCGATCCCTCGGGCGCCGCGCGGACCCGGGAGTTCCGGGAGATGGTCGCCGCGCTCAACCGCGACGGCCTGCGGGTCGTGATGGACGTGGTCTACAACCACACGTCGGCGTCCGGTGTGGACGACCGCTCGGTGCTCGACCAGATCGTGCCCGGCTACTACCACCGGCTGCTGGCGGACGGCGCGGTCGCCAACTCCACCTGCTGCGCCAACACCGCACCCGAGCACGCGATGATGGGCAAGCTGGTGGTCGACTCGGTGGTCACCTGGGCCCGGCAGTACAAAGTGGACGGCTTCCGCTTCGACCTGATGGGCCACCACCCGCGGGCCAACATGCTCGCGGTGCGAAAGGCGCTCGACGGGCTTACGCCGAGGCGCGACGGCGTGGACGGCAAGGCGATCCTGCTCTACGGCGAGGGCTGGGACTTCGGCGAGGTGGCCGGGGGAGCGCGCTTCACGCAGGCGACACAGGCCAACATGGCCGGCACCGGCATCGCCACCTTCAACGACCGCCTGCGCGACGCGGTGCGCGGCGGCGGCCCGTTCGACGCCAACCCGCGGCAGCAGGGCTTCGCTTCCGGGTTGTACACCGATCCGAACGGCGACCCGGTCAACGGCTCCACCGACGAGCAGCGCCGCCGCCTGCTGCACCAGCACGACCAGATCAAGGTGGGGCTCACCGGCAACCTCGCCGGTTACCGCTTCACCTCCTCGTCTGGTGCGGTGGTCACCGGCGCGCAGGTCGACTACAACGGCTCGCCGGCCGGCTACACGGCGGCGCCCGGCGAGGCGGTCACGTACGTCGACGCGCACGACAACGAGATCCTGTACGACGCGCTGGCGTACAAGCTGCCGCAGGCGACCGGCCCGACCGACCGGGCGCGCATGCAGGTGCTCGCGCTCGCCACGGTCGTGTTCGGCCAGGGCATCGGCTTCGTGACCGCCGGCTCGGAGCGGCTGCGCTCGAAGTCGCTCGACCGCAACTCGTACAACTCGGGCGACTGGTTCAACCAGATCCGGTGGGACTGCGCCGGCGGCAACGGCTTTGGCGCCGGGCTGCCGCCGGCCGCCGACAACCAGGACAAGTGGCAGTACGCCCGCCCGCTGCTCGCCGATCCGGCGCTGGTGCCGGACTGCGCGGCGGTGGGGCTGGCCGAGGCGCGGTACGCCGAGCTGCTCCGGGTGCGGGCCTCGTCGCCGCTGTTCTCGCTCGGCACGGCGGCCGAGGTGCAGAAGAAGCTGTCGTTCCCACTCTCCGGGCCGGGGGAGACGCCCGGCGTGATCACGATGGAGCTCGGCGGCGGCGCGGTGACGGTGGTCTTCAACGCCACGACCTCTACCGCCACCCAGACGGTGCCCGGCATGCGCGGGGTGGACGCCGCGCCGCACCCGGTGCTGAGGCGGTCCGCGGACCCGGTGCTGCGGACCGCCTCGTACGACCGCTCGACCGGCACCTTCACGGTGCCGGCGCGCAGCGTCGCGGTGTTCGTGCGTTCGTAGCCGGAGCGGTGCCTACGGGAGGCGGGGTCCGCCCGCCTCCCGCTGGGCGGCCAGCCACGTCTCGACGTCGGCCGAGCGCCTCGGCAGGCCGTCGGAGAGGACGACCGCGCCCTCCGCGGTGACCAGCACGTCGTCTTCGATGCGGACGGCGATGCCGCGCAGCTCGGCGGGCACGAGTTCGTCTTCGGGCTGGAAGTACAGACCGGGCTCGACGGTCAGCACGTTGCCCTCGTCGAGCTCGCCCTCGCGGTACTTCTCCTTGCGGGCCCGCGCGCAGTCGTGCACGTCGATGCCGAGCATGTGCCCGAAGCCGTGCAGCGACCACCGGCGGTAGAGCGTCGAGTCCTTGTCCATCGCCTCGTCGACGCTCACCGGCAGTACGCCCAGCGCGTGCAGGCCCTCGGCGAGCACCCGCATGCAGGTCAGGTGTACGTCACGGAAGGCGACGCCGGGCTTGATGAACTCGATGCCGGCCTGCTGCGACGCGTACACGATGTCGTAGACCTGCCGCTGGAGCGGGGTGAACGTGCCGGAGACCGGGACCACGCGGGTGACGTCGGCCGTGTAGAGGTGGTGGCCCTCCACGCCCATGTCCATCAGCAGCAGCTCGCCGGGGACGGTGGTGCCGTGGTTGCGGATCCAGTGCAGGATCGTGCCGTTCGCGCCGGCACCGACGATCGAGCTGTAGCCGACGCCGTTGCCGTCGTGGCGGGCGCGCAGGCCGAAGACGCCCTCGACGAGCCGCTCCGAGACGCCCCGGTCGGCCGGGAGGATCCGGGCGACGTCTTCGAAGCCGCGGACGGTCGCGTCGATCGCCGCGCGCAGCTGGGCGATCTCCCACTCGTCCTTGACCAGCTTGAGCTCGGAGATCACCCGGCCCAGCTCGGCGTCGCGGGCGCCGGCCTCCTCGGTGTCGTACGGCAGGACCGCCGCGTCCACCACCGGGTCGAAGCCGCGCAGCACGCGGGTGCGCCCCGGCGGGCAGTCGGCCAGCGCGGCCGTCAGCTCGGACAAGGGCGCGGTGCGGATGCCCAGCTCGGTGGCCTTCTCGTCGAGCGTCTGGCGGCGCCCGACCCACAGCTCGCCGTCGCGGCTGCGGAAGAACTCGTCGCTTTCCCGAGGTGCGCGGATCTTGGTGTAGAGGACCGCGTCGCCGCTCGGGTGCAGGATCAGCACGCTGCCGGGGTCGTAGTCGCCGGTCAGGTAGGCGAAGTCGCTGCCAGGCCGGAAGGGGTAGTTGCTGTCGTTCGCCCGCACCCGCTCGGGGCCGGTCGGCACGACGATGATCTCGCCGGGGAAGGCCGCGGAGACGGCGGCCCGGCGGCGGGCGTGGTGGGCGGCTTGTGGCCGCTCGGGTACCGGCACGGCGTCGTCGCGCCAGCCGGTGCGCATGAACTCCAGGAGCTGTTCCGGATAGTCCGGGTCGTGTGATTCCGTCCTCGGCTTCTCGTCGCTCATCTCTTGACTCTCCCGTAATCCCGGATTCCCAGCGTCTGACGTTACCCGGTGCCAGAATGGTGCATATGTGTGGAATTCTGGCCTTCTTCTCCACCCGGGGCGATGCGGGCGCCCACCGGGACGCTGTCGCGGGCGCGCTGGAGTGCCTACACCATCGCGGGCCGGACGAGACCGGCGTCCAGGTCGTGGACGACGACGCCGTCTTCGCCCACAAGCGCCTGTCGATCATCGACGTGGAGTCGAGCCACGAGCCGCTTCCGTACGCCGACGGCCGCTACCTGCTGACCTTCAACGGCGAGATCTACAACTACCTGGAACTGCGCGAGGAGCTGATCCGCGACTGCGGCGCGATCTTCAAGACCCAGGGCGACGCCGAGGTGGTCGTCGCCGGCTACCACCACTGGGGCGAGCGGGTGCTGACCCGCCTGCGCGGCATGTTCGCGTTCGTGATCTGGGACCGCCTGGCCGGGAAGGCGTTCGGCGCCCGCGACTACTTCGGCATCAAGCCGATGTACTACATGGACACTCCGGACGGCGTCTACCTGGCCTCGGAGAAGAAGGCGCTGCTGGAGCTGGCCGGCCCGCTCCCCGTCGACGCGGCCAGCCTCTCGCACTACCTCACGCTCCAGTACGTGCCCGAGCCGCGCACCCTGCACGAGGGCATCCAGCGGCTCGGCTCCGGCGAGCTGTTCCGCTTCACGGCGGCCGGTGGCGTCGAGGTGGAGCGCTGGTACCGGCCGGTGTTCCGCCCGGCGCCGGTCGACGAGGAGCAGAAGGTGTACGACCGGATCCGCGAGACGCTGCGCGACAGCGTGCGGGTGCACATGCGGGCCGACGTGCCGGTCGGCGCGTTCCTGTCCAGCGGCATCGACTCGACCGCGATCGTGGCGCTGGCCCGCGAGTTCAACCCGAACATCCTGACCTTCACCGTGGGCTTCGACGTGGACGGGTACTCGGAGATCGGCGTGGCCCAGGACTCGGCCCACCACCTCGGTGTCACCACGATCCCGACGGTGATCGGGCCACAGGACATGATGGACGCGCTACCCAAGATCGTCTGGCATCTGGACGACCCGGTCGCGGACCCGTCGCTGGTGCCGCTCTACTTCGTCGCGAAGAAGGCGGCCGAGCACGTCACGGTGGTGCTTTCCGGCGAGGGGTCGGACGAGTTCTTCGGCGGATACACGATCTACCGCGAGCCGCTGTCGCTCAACTCGGTCCAGCGGCTGCCCGACCCGATGCAGCGTGGCCTGCGCGCGGTGTCCCGGGTGATCCCGCAGGGGGTCAAAGGCAAGAGCTTCCTGGAACGCGGGACGACGCGGATCGAGGACCGGTACTACGGAAACGCCCGGATGTTCGCCGAGGCGGAAAAACGCGAGCTCATGCGCCGTAACGACGGCTCGGTGCGGTACACGGACGTGACGGCGCCGATCTACGCCGAGTGCACCGACCTCGACGACGTGACCAAGATGCAATACGTCGACCTGCACACCTGGCTACGCGGAGACATCCTGGTCAAGGCGGATCGGATCTCCATGGCGCATTCGCTGGAGGTGCGCGTGCCGTTCCTCGACAAGGAGGTCTTCGAGGTCGCGTCCACGCTGCCGGTCGAGCTCAAGCTGCCGCCGCGCTCCACCGCCACGAAGTACGCGCTGCGCCGCGCGCTCGACGGCGTCGTGCCGCCGCCCATCGTCAACCGGCGCAAGCTCGGTTTCCCCACGCCGACCCGGGTGTGGCTGCGCGGCGAGATGTACGAGTGGGCCCGGCACCTGCTGGCCACCTCCGGCGCGGGCGAGCTGCTTGATCTTGGCTACGCGCAGAACCTGCTGGAAGAACACCGCCGCGGCGAGGCCGACCACTCCCGCAAGGTGTGGACGGTGCTGGTCTTCTGCGTCTGGCATGGCGTCTTCGTCGATCGGTCCATCGACCCGGGCATCGAGCGGAACCCGTCCGCCCTCCTCGCGAAACCCGCCCTTCGAGCGACGGTCTAGGGGCGTGTGCTTAGCTCCGTCTGGCTCAGACCGCAATTTGGCGGGTTCTGAGGTTTCATCTCCAGGTAGTACGGTGAAAGTTTCCCTAGGTTCCCATAGAGGAGAGTCGAGTATGGAGGCACCGGCGGTTCGCCGTGCCGAGGACCGGACCTTGATCAATTCAGGGTCCACCACGGACGACCAGACGCGGGTCAGCAACAGCGAAGCGCCGTGGGACGAGTTCGACGCCGACGCATATTGGGAAAACAACTACAGCACGCTTCGTGACGACGACGAAGACATCCTCAAGCGGGTCGCGGCCTACTTCGCGGCGAACCCGCCGGTGGGTGCCCGGCTCGGGCCGGTTACGCGACTCTGGCACCGGCTCCGCCGCCGCCCGGCTCCGGTCACGGCCGTCGGCCTCGACGTCGGTCCCGGCACCAACCTCTACCCCGCCCTCGCGATGTTGCCGTACTGCCGGCGCATCACTCTGTGGGAGTACTCCGCCGCCAACGTGCGGTGGCTCCGCAGGGAGCTGCGATCGTTCCGGTCCACCTGGGACGTCTTCTGGAAGCACGCGATCCGCACGCGCCGGCCGTCCGGCGGCGCCGGGCCGGTCCCCGTCGTCGACGACCCGCGCTCCGCGCTCACCCGGCGGGTCGACGTCCACAAAGGCAGCATCTTTGATCTGCCCAAGGCGCGCTTCGACGTCGGCACCATGTTCTTCGTCGCCGAGTCGCTGACCACCGACCAGCGCGAGTTCGAGCAGGCGACGCGGGCATTCCTCACAAGCCTCAAACCCGGCGCGCCGTTCGCCGCCGCCTTCATGGAGGGTTCTGTCGGCTACCAGGTAGGCGCATGTCATTTTCCCGCGGTTCCCGTTACCATCGGACAAGTCAAGGAGTTCTTGACCGGCCTGGCTCCTGACCTCGAGCTGCATCAGGTTCTCAGTGAAAAGCCGCTGCGTGAGGGCTATCACGGCACGATGATCCTTGCTCTGGGTACGGCGTCGAAAAGCTGACGGATACGCCCTGCGGGACGGTGGTCGCGACATATGAGGATGCAGCCGCGGCAGCAGCTACTTGAGGTGTGGCGGGCGACCGCGCGATCGTCCCTCCAGGACGGTAAGTGGACATGGGGCGGTCGTGACCGGGCCAATTCGATCAGCGACGCGGAGCAGTTGCTCTGCCTGATGACACCGGCCACCTCGGTCGAGTCGTTCGGCATCGACCAGCCCAACGCGACCGACGATGACGTCGCCACGGCGCTGCGCCTGCTCGGCGACCCGGTCGAGGTCCCGCAGCGGCTGGTCCGTGTCCTGACCGACTACATGGAGCGCTATACCGATCCGGCCGGCACGCCCATCTTCTCCGGTGACAGCTACTTCCGCAGCTCGGCGCCGGACCAGGAGCCGACCCACGCGCAGGCGGCCCTCGACGTGGTCGACTCGTTCGCCATGTCGGTGACCCTGGCGTTGGCCACGATCGGTTTCCTCCGGGTGTTCCGTGCCGAGTTGCTGCGCCGGGAGGATATCCGCGGCGAGGTCGACGCGCTGGAAAAGCTGGCCAGCACGCGGCTGACCGCCGCGATGGTGGGGTTGTTGCGCAGCTTCACCGTTTCGGTGTTCGACGCCGACTCCAGGGCCGGCCGTGCACTGGTCCGCACGGCCAACCAGACGGGCCTTCCCAGCCGCCAGGTCGTCGACTCGGTGCGGCGAGCCCTCCGCCAGGTCAGCGCCACACTGCGCGAGGTCACGATCGGTTCCGGTGCCCAGCAGGTGCTCGACCTCGACAACCCCAACCGTCTCTTCGAGTGCGGCTGGTCCTGGGGCATCGTCGCCAACGCGCCGAAGATCAAGCTTGACGATCCCGACGTAGACATCGGCGAGCAGGCCGACGGCGTCGCACAGGAGGCCCCCTACCTCTACTTCACGGTGGTCGCCCTCGACGGCATCGCGGCCCTCTTCTCCGAGCGCACCCGCATCCTGGGCCTGCTCAACGAAGAGCAGCAGCGGCTGTCCCGGGCGCTACAGATCCGGTGGGACCTCACCCAGCAGTACTGGGCGACGATCGCGTCGTTCGATCCGGTGCGCTGGCCGCTGGAGGACATCCCGTGGCGCACCACGGACGAGATGGAAAACGACTACCTGAGTCTCCTGGTAAGCGCGGTGACGGTCCAGGAGCTGGAGAGCCGGCGGGGGTCCGATGTGGATCTCGAGCGGGTCGGCCGGGTCCTGGAGGAGTTGGCCAACCGGGGTCGTGTCACGCGACGGCCGCTGGCGCGCGATGCGGCGGTCAGCCTGCACGCACCAGGCTTCACCTTCGAGCTGGAGGGGAGCGAGGAGCTGGGCGGGCCCCGGCTCACCTGGCTCGCGTCCGACTACTCGCCGCTGCTGCTCAAGCGCACGCTCCAGGTGGCTGGTCTGGTCCGCGACCCCGACCTGCGTGGACGGCTGCTGGCCCAGGCCGACATGGTCTGGGATCACCTGGTCAAGCGGCGCCTCACCGACGGCAACGGCCGTGACCTGTGGGACCGGCCGGCCGGGGCGTTCGAGTCGGTCACCGGCGGCGACGACGCCCCTTCGTGGTACTACACGGAGCGCGTCGTCGAGTGCTTGGTCACCGCGGCCAACCTCGTCAGTCGTTCACCGCTGCGCAGTGAGCGGCTCACCGAGTTGGCAGGTGAGCTGCTCAACGAAGCAGACCACCTCTTCGACCAGGAGCTCATGGGTGGTGGCGGTGACGCCGGCCCCGCGTTGCGGCACGCACTGCAAAACGCCCGGGCCAGCCTGCGCCGGGCCCGCCAGCTGCTCAGTGACCGGCCGGGCACGGCGTACGTGCTCGCCAGCGACGTGCTGCGCGAGCTCGACCGACTCGCGGCCGCGCGGCAAAACGTGTTCGAGGCGGACTGAGTGCTTGTCTTCGCGACCTCCGACAAGGGCGGCACCGGGCGGTCGGTGACCAGCAGCAACGTCGTGTACCGGCGTTCGCTGCAAGGCAGTGACGTCTGCTACCTCGACTTCGACTTCGGCTCGCCCACCGCCGGCACCATCTTCAACGTCGACGGCGCCATGCGCGGGGTGCGGACCGGAAACGGGCTCCACTCGTACATGCTGGGTCGTGTCTCGGACCCGCTGGCGCTCGACATCTGGACCGACTCCGACCGGCCCAGCCTCCGGCACCGCCCGCCCGGCGCGGGGCGGTTGGTGCTCTACCCCGGTGACGCCGGCGGCAGCGAGTTCTCGATCGACGGCGACGTCGTCAAGCGGTGCATCCGGCTGCTCCGCCGGCTCGACGAGGAGTTCGACCTCTGCCTGCTCGACCTGAGCGCCGGCCGGTCGTACGCGACGGAGATGGTGCTCGCCGCGACGGCGGCGCCGGAGATGCAGTCGGTGACCGCCCGCTGGCTGGTCTTCCACCGCTGGACTCGGCAGCACATCATCGCGGCCAACGGCCTCGTCCACGGGCAGCGGGGGATCATCGAGGTGGGGCGCGACCGGGGCCACGACCCGCAGCGGCTCAGCGACGCGATCCGCTACGTCCGCACGGCCGTCGTCGATCCCAACTCCGAGGAGCTCGCCGGCCTCCGTTCTTCCCAGGTGGCCTGGCTCCGCGACTGCAACCGCGACCTTCAGGAGTTGGCCAGCGCGCGCAAGGTCGGACGCACCACGATGCTCGGCGCGATCCCGCTGGATCCGGTGCTTCAGTGGCGCGAGCAGCTGATCTCCGACAACGACGTGTACGCCCGGCAGATCGCCAACCGGGATACCGTCGACGCGTTCGAGACACTCGCGAAGCGCCTGACCGAAGATGCGGCTTGGGTGACACTCTGATGTCCGCCGACGCCATCTTCCGGGAGGCAGCGGCGGAGCGGCGGGTCAAGCGGGTGCCTCTCTCGCACCTCTCGATCGAGCTCGGTCACCTCTACATGGAAGACTTCGTGCAGGGGCCGGAGCGGCTGCGCGAGCTTTTCCGCCGCGTCGTCCCGTGGACCGCCGCCGCGCGCCAGACCTGCGCCGACAGCCTGCCCGGCAAGCGACCCCGGATCAGCACCTGCTTCCTCGTCGACGACTATTTCACCCGGTTCAGGTCGCCGGCGGCCGTCGTGCCGGATGTGCTCGAGCTGGCCAGGGAGAGCGGCCTCGAGATCGACTACCTGGCGCGCGAGTCAGGCTGCGCCAAGGCCGACGGCGTGCCGCTCGCGCGCCTGGTCGAGGGGCGAATCGTGCCCGATCCGCCGCCGGACACCAACGGTGCCCGGCCCCCCATGACCGAGTCGGGCTGGCTTTCCAACGGTCAACGGTCGCCGGTCAGCGGCTCGCCGGAGGCCATGGGGAGCGTCATGAAGTGGCATCCGCCGGTGCAAAACGCGGCCAACCGCCATTCGGTCTTCGTCGACATCGAGCTGTGGGACGAGGGCCGGGGCGGTCGCACGTGGTCGTGCTCGTTCCTCGCGGCGGTGTGGCAGCTGCTGCGTCTCGGCATGCTCCGCAACGAGGGCGAGCCGGTCGCCGTGCCGCAGCCGTGGACCGAGGAGTGGCCGGACGACTGGGACGAGCTGCCCGCGGTGATCAAGGTCAATCCGACCGCGGCGCCGTTCAGCGCCTACGCGACCATGTCGGTCCTGTCCAGTCGCTTCCTGCCGATCGAGATTGGCGTGCGGACCATCCTCAGCCAGGTGTGGCCGGATCAGGACGTCATCCGGCAGCTGCGCGAGTCGGCGGAGCGAGACGGCGTGCGGCTACCCGCCAACCTGGTCGACCGCCTCTCCTACGCCTTCACGTGACCGGCTCGGCCGCCAGCCACAGCTCCTCGAACTGCTTGATCAGGTCGTTGACCCGGCTGACCCGGCGCACCAGCCGGGTGTTGACGATCGTCGGCTTGGAGTCGCCCTCCATGCGTGAGGCGGGCGTCGTCTCGTAGCTGATCACCCGGTCGAAGAGGACGAAGTCGAACAGGGAGCTCTTGCGCAGCCGCGGGTTGGCCGACGGGTCGAGGATCCGCACCTGGATGCCGATCTCCTCCTGGCGGGCACACACGGTCCGGAGACCTGAGTCCTTGGTCAGGCCGGGTTGGTCGACGATGAAGACCCGGCGAACCGCCACGTCGCGGCGGATCGCGTCGCGCTGCGCCTCCAGGTAGCGCTGGCCCAGGTCGCTGTGCCAGAGGCCGTCGTCGGTGAACCGGGCGCCCCCGGCGTCCACTGTGGTCAGGCTTGTGGCATCGATCGTGGAGTTGGCGGTGCGGGCCAGGCCGAGCAGCCAGTCGCGGTCCTCCCCGTCGTATGTGACGTCGGAGCCGGCACCGAACTCCCGCAGGAACGCCGACATCCGCGCGATCTCCGACTGGGCGAACTCGTAGACGATCGCCGGGGAGGTGACGTCGATTCGTGTGGAGTGGCGCACCAGTTGCGTCACGAGGTCGGTGCGGATAGCGGACGCCTCGACAAGGCCGAATAGCTCGGTCGCTTCGTTGATCTTGGTGAACTTCTCCTCGACCGTCCGCGCGACCGCGGTGAACCGCTCGCGGACCGACGACTCGGTCTCGGACGCGTGGCGGGTCAGCCCCGCCTCGACCGCGGAGAGCCGGTTGTCGAACTCGACCAGGAAGTCGACGACGAGGGTGACCCCACCTACGAACGCGCCCAGCAGCACCGCGTAGATGTCCGGCTGGTCGGCGAGGTTGGTCACGAAGTAGGCGATGCCACTGGTGAGCAGCGTGAGCCCCACTTTGCGCAGGATCCGCCCCCGGACGTCGCCCCTCGTCATGAGCTACCCGCGCCCGCCACCGATTCGCTCAGCATGACTATCGTGCCGGCCGCCAGCTGGTCGCGGATGCGGTTGACCGAGGCCACCCACTGCCGGGTCATCCCCGGTCGTCGCTCCAGTGCCTCCCAGACGTCGCGATCGACCCGCGCGGCCGGCATCCACAGGTGGAGCAGGTGGTCGATGGCCGGGCCGAACTTGCGGACCACCTGGGCCCGGTCGACCGCGCCGATGTCGCTCCCTTCGATCAGCGACTGGAGGCAGGTCAGGAGCCAGTCGTGTAGCGCGATGTCCGCACACACCTCGGCGATCGCGGCGGTGTCGCGGCTGTCGCCGCGCAGGCGCAGGGTGCGCAGGCCACGCTCCTCGATCGCGAACAGGACCAGGTGCTCGTCGTCACCGTCGATCGCGGCCCAGCGCAGGTGCGTTCGCTGCGTGCGAAGCGGCGCCTTCTGGTCCAGTTCGGACGATGTCTGCACCTGATGCATGACCTCGGTGCACATCGCGCCAAGGTCGAGGCTGTCCGGCGGATACGCCTCCGAGAGGAAGCCGTCGGCCAGGTCGGTGGAGTCCACTTTGCCCAGCGCCTCCACGATGCCGGGGCGGGTCAGGTAGTGCGGCCACGAAAGGCGGCGGTCGGTCTCGCTGCAAATCACCCTGGTGAACGCGGAGCCTTGCAGCACGTGCCCCCCGGTGATCGCGGCGCGGGTGACCACGGTGCCGATCGCGCGGTGTCGGGCCTTGGACGCGGCCACGAGCTTGCAATCCACGCCGCGAAGCACGTCGGGAGAGACCGCGTACGGCAAGGGGCGGGCCGATCGTCGGACGCGCTCGCCCTCCACGAGGCGGAGCACGTGGGCGGATCGGCCTGGCGATACCGAAGTGGAGTTTCGCAAGAATCCGGTGTGGACTTCGCCGAGGGTCAGCATCGCGCCTCCAGCGACCGGGGGACGATGCATCGATTGGACCGCACGTTGTGCGGTTTGCGCAACCTAATGGGCACTCTGCGTATTCCTCGATCGAGAGATGACGGTTAATGTCGAACGGTGACCCCACGCCAGGCAGACGTCCTCGTTATCGGCGCCGGCGTCTCGGGCCTGACGACCGCCGTGTGTCTGGCCGAGGCCGGCTACATGGTCCGGGTCCGCGCCACCCGGCCCCCGCTGCACACCACCTCTTGCTCCGCGGGGGCGCTCTGGGGACCGTACCTCGTGGAGGACGACCGGGTCCTCACCTGGTGCGAGGAGACCCGGCGAGCGATGGAGCGGCTGGCGGGGGAGGAGACCGGCATCCGCATCGCCACCGGCGTCGAGGCATCGAAGACCACAATGGACCCTCCGGCCTGGGCGCGGGCCCTCGACGGCTTCGCGATATGCGGGCCCGATGACCTTCCCGAGGGCTACCTGACCGGGTGGCGATACACGGCGCCGACCGTGGACATGCCTACCTACATGGCCTACCTCACCCGGCGTTTCCTGGAATCCGGTCGCGGCGCGCTGGAGACCGGTGTGCTTCGCTCGCTCGCCGACGCGGCCACGCTGGCGGAGGTCGCGGTCAACTGCACAGGTTACGGCGCGCATCAGCTCGTGCCGGACGCCCAGGTCACGCCAGTTCGTGGCCAACTCCTCGTCGTCGACAACCCGGGCATCGAGCGGTTTTTCGCCGAAGCCGAGGTGGCGGTCGACGGTGCCGACCCCACCGAGCTGACCTACATCCTCCCGCATGGCGACCACGTGGTGCTCGGGGGCACGGCGGTCCCGGGGCGGCACGACGTCAGCGAGGACGAGGCGGCCGCCGAAGGCATCCTGCGGCGGTGCGTGGCGGTGGAGCCTGCCCTGGCGGGAGCGACTGTCCGCGCCAGCCGGGTGGGCATCAGGCCGAGCCGCCGGCACGTAAGGGTCGAGCGGGTCGACGTCGACGGGGCACACGTAGTGCACAACTACGGGCACGGCGGGTCGGGTGTCACCCTCTCCTGGGGATGTGCCGCCGAAGTGCTGCGCCTGGTTCGGGAGGTCGACCGCAAACCGGGCCCGGTGCCGAACTCGGCGCCGGGCCCGGACGGTGAAGCGGTGGTTACGCCACCGAACAGCTGAGTGTCGGTGCCGTGTTGGGCCCGTTGGCGGTGAAGCCGAACGTCGTCGACGCGCTCGCGTTCAGCGCGCCGTTGTAGTTGGCGTTCCGCACCGTCAGGTTTGGTGCCGTGCCGGACAGCGAGCCGTTCCAGACGCTCTGGACGCTCTGGCCCGACGCGGTCGTCATGCCGACGGACCAGCCGGAGATGTTGGCCGTGCCGCTGTTGCGGACGGTGACCTCACCCTGGAAGCCGCCGTTCCACGAGCTGACCGAGCGGAACGTCGCCGAGCAGGCGCCGGTACCCGGACCGGGGCCGGGGTTACTGGTGGTCGGGCCGGGCGTCGGGGTGTCCGGCGGGCCGGTGGTGCCCTGGCCGGGGCCGATGCCGGTGACCTGGCCGTTGCCGCCGTCGAAGGTGACGTCGGAGCAACCGAAGAAGTTTTCGGCGCTGTCCGAGCGGACCCAACGCGAGTAGATGATGTGGCGGCCGCTCTTACCCGACGGCAGGTTGCCGGAGAAGTAGTAATGACCGTCGTTGGTGCCCACCGCACCGCGCTGGGGCGGGTTGGTGACCGTCAGGAACGGCGTGGACTCCAGGTCGCTCCAGGCCAGCGGACGCGTGGGGCTCCAGTTGTTGTTGGTCACGTAGAAGTAGAACGTGCCCGGGTGGTGCGCCCAGTTGCTGTACCGGAACTCGATGTTCGCGCCCGCGGTCAGGTGGGTCAGCGGCCAGTCGTTACGCGCCAGGTTGTACGCCGAGAAGGTGGAGTTGCCACCACTGCACAGCTGCCCGTCCGGCACGAAGCCGGTCGTGCGGCCGGCCGCGTCGGAGCGCAGGACGCTGAACCAGTTGTACAGCGGGTTGGCGCCACCCTGGTTGACCGCGGCGGTACAGGCCGGGTTGTTGGGGATGATCTGGCCTGTGGACGAGAGGCCGTCCTTCCAGCACAGGAAGGTACGACTGCCGGGCACCATCGCGGCGCCGTGCGCCTGAGCCGCGCCGGGCGTGATAACTGTGACGATGCCAGCGGCAACCACAGCGACGGCGGCGGCAGCCGCTGCCCTGCGTAGAAGTTTCACCTTGGTCTCCCTTTCATTGCGGGTTCCGGTGACGCGTGGTGGCGGGCACCGGATTCGGGAGAGATGCAGACGGAACGCGCGGCAGGTCGGCTCGACGCACCCGTCCGATCTCGGACGCACACGCGCCTCTCACATGACCCAACCCGGCAACCGGCCCGGCGCGTGTCAGCCCTGCGCCGCCCGGCATCGACATTGCACCATGAATCGATATCCAGGGCAATAGCCGCCCGTCGATGTCGTCGCCGCTAGGCTCCCGGGTGGGCGGCCGCGGCCGCGCGGACCAGCTCGGCCACCGTGGCGAGGTCTACGTCGGACAGGCGCTTGATGCGGACGCAGCTGCGGCCGATGTCCGCCTTCGGGAGGCGGTCGCGGTAGGTCTCGGCCAGGTAGCGGTCGCCGTCGGAGGCGCTGACGTAGAGCGAGATGTAGGCGCGGCGGCCGGCCAGCCCCACCACGAACCAGTCGCCCTCGCGGCCGCTGTCGTAGCGGTAGTGGTAGGTGCCGTAGCCGACCATGCCCGACTGCATGTGTGGCTCGAGCTCGGGCGCCTCGCGGCGGATCAGCTCGTGCAGCACCCGCACCTCGTCCCGGCGTGACTCCGGGAGCGTGGCGATGTATTCCTCGGGTGTCTTGACCTCGGCGTCCATGGCACTCGCGCCCATTCTGTCAGACCCTGCTGCCACTCTGTGTGCCATGACGAGGTCACACGATGCGGTGATGGCTTACTGGGCGGCGGCCGAGGCGCGCGACTGGGCGGGCTTCGCCGAGCTGCTCGCCGCCGACGTGGTCTACGAGCTGCCGCAGACGCGGGAGCGCATCGTCGGCCGGGAGCGCTACCTCCAGTTCAATGTGGAGTACCCGGGGGATTGGCACCTCACGGTGGAGATGGCGGTCGGTGAGGAGCGGCACGCGGCGACGTGGGCGCGGTTCACGGTGGGCGGGGAGGAGCAGCAGGCGCTTTCATTCTTCGAGTTCGACGACGCGGGCCTGATCACGAAGGTCACCGACTTCTGGCCCGAGCCCTACGAGCCGCCGGCCGGGCGCGAGCACCTGGTGGAGCGTTACTGAGCGCGGCCCGACAGCTCGGCGTAGCCGCGGCGTACGGCGACGCGGGCGGCGTCCGGGCCGAAGGGGGCCTTGGCGGCGACCGACGCCACCGGGGCCCCGTCGCGGTGGCCGTCGCGGATCAGCCAGTCGAGCGCGGTCAGCTCTTCGTGCTGGCCCTTCACGAAGTGGGGGCCGACCGGGGCGCCGTGGCCGGGCACGACCACGGTCTCGGGGGTGGTGAGCCGCAGCAGCGCGGCCAGTGCCTCCGGCCACTCCAGGGGGTAGGCGTCGCCGAAGGACGGGGGTGCGCCCTCCTCGACCAGGTCGCCGGCCACGATCACGTCGGCGTCGGGTACGTGCACGACCAGGTCGCCGGCGGTGTGGCCGCGGCCCAGGTGGCGCAGCACGACCCTGCGGCCGCCCAGGTCCACGGTGGACTCCTGGTGCACGGCGCGGTTGGGCGCGAGGATAGGCGCCTCGGCCAGCTCGCCGGCCAGGTCGGGGGCGAGCCGCAGCGCCTCCTCGTACGCTTCGCGCCGCACCGCCTCGGGGCGCGAGCGCAGCAGCGACACCGTCTCCTCGTGCGCCCAGATGTCGCACGGCGCGTCGCCGGCCAGGGTCGCGTTGCCGAAGGTGTGGTCGAAGTGGTGGTGGGTGTTGACCAGCGCCCACGGCGCGGCGGTCACCTGGCGGGCGGCGGCGGCCAGCTCGGCGGCCTGCGCGGGCGTGGCGAGGGTGTCGACGATCAGGGCCACGCCGTCGCCGAGTATCAGGGTCGCGTTGACGTCGAGCACCGGGTAACGGAGCACGAAGACGTCGTCGGCGACCTCCGCGAAGCTACTCACCTGGCCCACCTCTGGCTCACTCGCTACGCTCGCTCACTCACCGAAGGCGCGCTCCACGAACTTGTGCCGGTCGACGAGCACCCGCTCGACGCGGCCCTCGGCGACGGTGGTCGAGCCGTCGGTCACGGTCACCTCGAAGAGCAGGCGGCGACCGTCGACCTTGGCCAGCTGGGCCTGTGCCACGACCGTGCGGCCGACCGGAGTCGGCGCCTTGTGGTCGAGCTCGACCCGCGTGCCGACCGTGGTCATGCCGGCCCGCATCCGCTGGGCCGTCGCCACCACCGTGGCGGCCTCGACCAGTGCGAGCACGCGGGGCGTGCCGAGCACCGGCACGTCGCCCGAGCCCAGCGCCTGCGCGGTGTCGGAGTCGGTGACGGTCAGCTCCACCCGGGCGGTCAGCCCCGGTGCGAACCCGGGGCCGAGCTGGTCGGCGCTCGCTCCGCTCACGCTGGGACCCGGGGGACGGCTCCCGCCGTCCTCGTCGCTTCGCTCCTCGGGCCGGCGGTCGCCCGCCCCAGGGTCCGGCTGCTGCTCCATGCCGCATAGCGTAGGCGCTCCGGAACCGGACAGACCACGTATCCGCGTACCGAACGCGCCCACCGGCCATTCGGCGTACCACCATGGTTAACCTGGAACCCGATGGCCGTGACGATCTCTCCCGCGCCCGCCGATTCCCCGCCTCCCGTGCGCGACCGGCGGCGCCAAGTGATCGCGATGGGCCTCTGGGCGGTGCTCTTCGTGGCCGGCTGGCTCGTCATCGGCCTGCCGACCGACCCGCTGTACGCGTTCGGCTGGCTCTGGACCGCCACGATCGCCTGGCGGATCGAGCGGCCGTGGCGCTCCCACCTGGGCTTCGCCCGCGACTGGCTGCCGGTGGTGCTGCTGCTCGTCGGGTACAACCTGTCCCGCGGCTTCGCCGACAACGGCGCCACCCCGCACGTGCTCGAGCTCGTCGCGGCCGACCGGTGGATGTTCGGCTGGGCGACCGGCGGCGAGGTGCCCACGGTCTGGCTCCAGCAGCACCTCTACGACCCCGATCGGGTCCACTGGTACGACGTGCTGGTCAGCTGGGTGTACTTCTCCCACTTCGTCGTCTCGCTCACCGTCGCGGTGGTGCTGTGGCTGATCGCGCGGCCGCGGTGGGCGGCGTTCATGCGGCGGTGGGTGTTCCTCTCGCTGGCCGGCCTCGCCACCTACTTCCTCTACCCGGCCGCGCCGCCGTGGTGGGCCGCCCGCTACGGCCTCATCGAAGACGTCGTCCGCATCTCCACCCGGGGCTGGAAGGCGATCGGCATGCACGGCGCCGGCAACATGCTCAACGTGGGCCAGGTCGCCGCCAACCCGGTGGCCGCGATGCCGTCGCTGCACACCGCGTTCGCGCTCTTCGTGGTGGCCTTCTTCCTCAACTCGGTGCGCAAGCGCTGGTGGCCGCTGCTGCTCGCGTACCCGCTCGCGATGACCTTCACCCTCGTGTACTCGGGCGAGCACTACGTGATCGACGTGCTGGTCGGCTGGGCGTACGTGGGGCTCACGTTTCTGGCGGTGGGGCTGGGTGAGCGGTGGTGGGCGCGGCGGAAGGCTGCCGAGCCGCCCGCGAACGCTCCGCCAGTGTCGCCGCCAGCTCCCACGCCTCACTGACGTCCCGGTCACGGGCGGCGGCACTCGGCCCGCCGGCGGTGTCCGCGTAGACGGTGGCGAGGCCGAGGCGCCGCTGGAGTGGCCCGCGCACCACGCGCACGCTCTGGATCCGGGCGAATGGCACGACGAGCACCTCGCGGGTCAGCAGCCCTTCCCGGTGCGCGACCACCCGATCGGTCAGCGCGGAGCCGAGCACCCGCCAGGCGAGCGGGTGCAGCCAACGGGCCCGCCGCGAGGGCGGCGTGAACGGGATCTCGTCGAGCGCGACGCCGGGCAGTGCCTCCGCGAGCACGGACCTGGCGGTCTCCGGGGTGCCGACCGGCAGCAGCCGCCCGCCGCCGGACTCGTCGCCCGAGGTGGGCGCGGCGACGCCGGCCACGTGCGGGCGCAGCCGCAGCCACCGCTTGCCCCGCCACAGCAGCGGCCAGGTGGCGGTGACCGCCTGGAGCCGGTCGAGCGGCACGGTCTGGCTGCGCGTCTCCAGCAGGCCGCCGCGCAGGCGCAACGAGCTGTCCTGGCTGGCCAGCCGGAAGTTCCAGTCGGCGAGGATGCGGCGCACCGGCTGGAGCAGCACGCCGGCCATCGCGGTGAGGGTGCTCGCGATGCCGATGAACGACCAGGTCGCCTCCGACACGAACTGGATGACCACGAACGCGACACCGAACGGCAGGAACACCGTCTGCGGGGTGAGCAGTTGGCTGACCAGCAGGTCGCGGTTGGCGACCGCGTGGATCGGCCGCTCGGCGTGGGCGGTGGGTGCCGGCTCGCCCTCGGCCACCTCGGCGAGGACGGGCGCGCTCGCCTTGCCGGCCAGCACGAGCAGCCGCTCGCGCAGCGTGCGGGCCTCGTCGGCGGTCAGGAACGCGAGCGGCGCCTCGGTCTTGCCGCCGCCCACCACCTCCAGCCGCAGCTCCGCCAGGCCGGTGAGCTGGGCCAGCAGCGGGCGGACGACCTCGACCGACTGGAGCCGCTCCAGCGGGATCGCCCGGGTGCGCCGGAAGACGAGCCCCTCGTGTATCCGCAGCTCGCGGCCGACGACCTGGTAGCCGGTGAAGTACCAGCTGACCGCGGAGAGGACCAGCTGGCCGATGAGGGCGGCGACCACCATGGCGGCGAACCAGCCCAGACCGACCCGCCCGAGCGTCTGCCAGGAAAGCGCCGCGATGATCACGGCGAGCGCGCGGGCACCCTTGAGCCACGGCGTCAGCGGGTGCAGCCGCCGCCTCGGCTCGGCGGCGACGGCGGTGGTGGCGTGGGGCTCTCCGGCGGTGCGGCTCGCGGCGGGTGGCGGCCCTGAGCCTGATGGCTCGCTCACAGGCCCTCCGCGCGGTCCTCGCCGAGCGCGGTCAGGCGGTCACGCAGGCGGGACGCCTCCTCCGGTGGGAGGCCGGGGACCTTGGCGTCGGAGGCCGCCGCGGCGGTGTGCAGCTGGACGGTGGCCAGCCCGAACGCCCGCTCCAGCGGCCCGGCGGTGACGTCGACGAACTGCATCCGCGCGTACGGGACGATCGAGAGCCGGCGCACCAGCAGCCCGTGGCGGACCAGCAGGTCGTTGTCGCGCTCGGCGTACCCCCAGGCCTTGACCGCCCGGAAGATCACGATGACCCGCCAGACGGCCTGGACCACGGAGAGGGCCAGCGCGAGGCCGAAGAGCCAGTGGCCGGTCAGCGCCCAGCCGATGCCCAGCCCGCCGAAAACGAAGATCATGAAGATGCCGTACTGGATCAGCTCGACCCAGATCAGGTTTCGCGAAACGGGCCGCCAGTCGACGGTCTCCGGCCACGGCTCCAGCGCACTGGTGGGGGCGGTCACGCATCCAGGCTACGGTCAACCTCGCGCAGGAACCCACGCGCGGCCAGGAAGTCGCTCAGGTGCTCGCGGTGGGCCTCACAGGCAAGCCACACCTTGCGCCGCTCGGGCTGGTGGATCTTGGGATTATTCCACCGCAGGGCCCACTGGGCCTGCTCCTGGCATCCGCGCGCTGAGCACAGCATGATCAGAAGTTTACGGGCACGGAAAGAATAAGAGCGCCGGGCGGCCACGGGGGAAGCCGCCCGGCGACGGCTGAATCGTACACACTGAAAACCCCCTCATGTCTACCCGTTCGTCGTGCCTCTTTGGCGTCTGGCCGTAAGCCGTAGCGGCGGCCGGACGTTCGGTGGCCGCGAGCAGCCACGACGTGCGGGACGGACCGGATTTCCGGCGCTGCGACCCCGGCTGGTTAGCTGGGCGTGTAAGGCTTGGTGCGGCAGCACCTCGCCTTAATCTCGATGACGCCGCACCGCACTGGAGGACCGGTGGCCAACGCGACCACGCCAGAACAGCCCGACGCGCCGGTTGACACGCCTCCCGCGGGCAGCACCCCGGCACAGGACGCCACGCTGCTCGAACGCGCGTTGTTCGAGGTCAAGCGGGTGATCGTGGGTCAGGACCGGATGGTCGAGCGGATGTTCGTGGCGCTCCTGGCGCGTGGCCACTGCCTGCTGGAGGGCGTGCCCGGCGTCGCCAAGACGCTTGCCGTGGAGACGCTGGCCAAGGTTACCGGCGGCACGTTCGCTCGGATCCAGTTCACGCCCGACCTGGTGCCGGCCGACATCATCGGCACCCGGATCTACCGGCAGTCGAGCGAGAAGTTCGACGTCGAGCTCGGCCCGGTGTTCGCCAACTTCCTGCTCGCCGACGAGATCAACCGCGCGCCCGCCAAGGTGCAGTCGGCGCTGCTGGAGGTCATGTCCGAGCAGCAGGTCTCGATCGGCGGCGAGACCCACGAGGTGCCCCACCCGTTCCTCGTCATGGCGACCCAGAACCCGATCGAGCAGGAGGGCGTCTACCCGCTGCCCGAGGCCCAGCGCGACCGCTTCCTCATGAAGATCATCGTCGGGTACCCGACGGACGCCGAGGAGCGCGAGATCGTCTACCGGATGGGCGTCAGCCCGCCCGAGCCGTCGGCGATCTTCACGCCGGGTGAGCTGATCGCGCTCCAGCGCAAGGCCGACCAGGTGTTCGTGCACAACGCGCTGGTCGACTACTCGGTGCGGCTGGTGCTCGCCACCCGCACACCGGCCGAGCACGGCATCCCGGACATCGCGCCGCTCATCCAGTACGGCGCCAGCCCGCGCGCCTCGCTCGGCATCGTGCGCGCCACGCGGGCGCTCGCGCTGATGCGCGGCCGCGACTACGCGCTCCCGCAGGACGTGCAGGACGTCGCGCCCGACATCCTCCGCCACCGCCTGGTGCTCAGCTACGACGCGCTCGCCGACGACGTGCCCGCCGACCACATCGTGGCCCGGGTGATGGCCTCGGTGCCGCTGCCGACGGTCGCGCCGCGGCAGAGCGCCAGCCCGACCCCCGCCCCCGCCTCCGGCCCGCCGATGGGTGCCCAGCCCGCTCCCGCCGGTGCGTGGCCCAACCTGCCATGAGCCCGCCGCTCGACGCGCAGACCACGGCGCGGGCGGACGCGGTCCTCTCCCGGCTCCAGCTGCTCGTCACCCGCAAGCTCGACGGGCTGCTCCAGGGCGACTACGTGGGGCTGCTGCCGGGTCCGGGCAGCGAGGCGGGGGAGTCGCGCGAGTACCGCCCGGGTGACGACGTGCGGCGCATGGACTGGCCGGTCACCGCGCGCACCACGTTTCCACACGTGCGGCAGACCGTCGCCGACCGCGAGCTGGAGACGTGGATGGCCGTCGACCTGTCCGCCAGCCTCGCCTTCGGCACCGCCAAGCACCTCAAGTCCGAGCTGGTGATCGCGGCGACCGCGGCGCTCTCCTACATCACCGTCCGCGGCGGCAACCGGATCGGCGCGGTGGTCGGCACCGGTGCGCAGATGCAGCGCCTGCCGGCCCGCCCCGGACGCAAAGAGGCGCAGGGGCTGCTGCGCGCGATCGCCCGTACCCAGATCAGGCCCGGACGCTCCGACCTGGGTGCGCTGATCGACATGCTCAACCGCCCACCACGCCGGCGGGGTGTGGCTGTGGTGATCTCCGACTTCCTGGCTCCGGTCGAGCAGTGGGCACGCCCCGTGCGCAAGCTGAGCGTGCGCCACGACGTGCTCGCGATCGAGGTGGTCGACCCGCGCGAGCTGGAGCTGCCCGACGTGGGTGTGCTCACGCTCGTCGACCCGGAGACCGGCGCGCTGCACGAGGTGCAGACCGCCGACCCCAAGCTGCGCAGCCGGTACGCGGAGGCGGCCGGCGCGCAGCGCGCGGCCATCGCACAGGCCCTGCGCGCGGCGAACGCCGCCCACCTGCGCCTGCGCACCGACTCCGACTGGCTGCTCGACATGGTCCGCTTCGTCGCCGCCCAGCGGCACGCACGCACCCGAGGGACGACGCGATGATCCGCTTTCTCGAGCCGTGGTGGCTGCTCGCGCTGCTGCCGGTGGTCGCGATCGCGGCCGTGTACGTGTGGCGGCAGTTCCGCCGCAAGCAGTACGCGGTCCGCTTCGCCAACCTCGACCTGCTGCGCACCCTCGCGCCCAAGGGCCTCGGCTGGCGCCGCCACGTGGCGGCCGGCACCTTCCTGCTCGCGCTGCTCGCGCTGGCCACCGCGATGGCCCGCCCCTCGATCGATCGCGAGGAGCCGCTCGAACGCGCCACCATCATGCTGGCGATCGACGTGTCGCTGTCGATGGAGGCCGACGACGTGGCGCCCAGCCGCATCGAGGCGGCGCAGGAGGCGGCGAAGCAGTTCGTGACCGAGCTGCCGCCGACCTACAACCTGGGGCTCGTCTCGTTCGCCAAGTCGGCCAACGTGCTGGTGCCGCCCTCGAAAGACCGGCTCGCGGTGCAGCAGGCCATCGACGGCCTCACCCTGGCCGAGGCCACCGCGACCGGCGAGGCGGTCTTCACCTGCCTGGAGGCGGTGCGCTCGGTGCCGGCGGACGGCGCGCAGGGCATCCCGCCCGCGCGCATCGTGCTGCTCTCCGACGGGTACCGCACGTCCGGCCGCTCGGTCGAGGAGGCTGCGTCGGCCGCCGCCGCGGCGAACGTGCCGGTCTCCACGATCGCCTTCGGCACCGACGCCGGCGTGGTCGACATCGGCGGCCAGCTCCAGCCGGTGCCGGTCGACCGGCTCGCGCTGGCCGAGCTGGCCGAGACCACGCAGGGCTTCTTCTACGAGGCGGCGTCGGTGAGCGAGCTCAAGCAGGTGTACGAGGACATGGGCAGCTCGATCGGCCACCGGGTCGAGCCGCGTGAGGTAACGCAGTGGTACGCGGGGATAGCGCTGCTCTTCGCGCTGGCCGCGGGAGGCATGAGCCTACTGTGGACGTCCCGCCTGCCGTAGGCCGCAACGCGGGATGCACGAGCGTCCGTGGCGATTTCTGGCCCCTGGAGGGGCCAAAACTCGCCACGGACGCTCAGTTTGGTCTCCAACCGGCGGCTATGAGGGCGGCGCGCAGGTCGGTGAGCACCTCTTCGGGACACTGGCGCAGCGCCCAGCCCGGAAAGCGCAGCAGCCGCTCTCCGGCGATCGCGATCTCGTTGTGCTGCCGCATGTCCGCGTACCACGCCTTCACGTCCATGTGCTGCGCACCGTCGATCTCGACGTGTACCGCCCAGGGGTCGAAGTACACGTCGCGATAGCGGCGGCGACCGGACCGGTCGGTGCGGCTGACCTGACGCGACGGCTCGGGTAGCCGGGCACGGCGGCACAGCCGGGCAAAGTCGATCTCCAAGATGGACTCGGCGCCGCCGGCCGCGTCCGTGATCGCCGCAACGATGACCTTGCGTCGGCCCACCCTCGGCATCCGGGCCAGCGCGGGTTCGACGTCGACGAGCCCGACCAGGCGCTGCTGGAAGCATGCGGCGATGATCGTGACGGCTTCCCGGTCCGTGCGGGCCCACTGGGCCGCGTCGATCATCGAGCGGGCCGGCATCGTGCAGGGCGGGTTTCCCGCCGGGTGCCGGTCCTCGACCGCGACGTGCCGCGTGCGGTGCACGACCACGCCGGGAGGCGGATCGGTGTCTCGCCGCTGCGCGCCGACAAGCACGTGGATCGGGCGGACGGCGAATCCTCGAAGGCCGTGCACCGCGAGTGCGGACAGCCCGGCCAGCGGCGCGACAAGCCCGCGGCCCACGGCGAGCGCCGCGATCCAACGGCGCTGGTGCTCGCTGACCGCTCCCGTCCGCGCGAGGTAGACCCCACGGTGTGCGGCCAACCAGCGCCCAGTGGTGAGCCTATGCCGGATCGCCTTGGCGGACAGGTAGCGAAGCGCCTGGCGGCGACTTATCACCCCGTCCTGACGAAACAGCAGGAACTCGAGATCCCCCGCCTCGTCGGGCCGAAACGCGCGGATGTCGTCGACACGTTGATACCCAGCCACGGTCCACCAGTGTCGGGGTGGGGTCCGACAAGTTCAGGTGGGGCGGTCCAGGCGGTACACGACGACGGGCGTGCCGGTGAGTTCGGAGGTCTCGCGGTCGAGGTGGAAGCCCAGCCTGCGGGCGAGGCCGATGCTGGCCGCGTTGTCGGGGTGGATGACGGCGGTGACGTGGTCGTTGGGGAGGTTGGCCCACAGCCAGGCGAGCCACGCCTCGCTGGCCTCGCGGGCGTAGCCCTTGCGTTGCGCGTCGCGGGCGATGACGTAGCCGAGCTCGAGCATGCCGTCCGGCCAGTAGTGGAGGCCGGCGCGGCCGATCAGGCGGCCGGTGGTGCGTTCGATGACGGCGCTCTGGCCGTGGCCGTGTTGGCGCCAGATGGTCTGGAAGCGGGCCACCTGGAGACGAGTGCCCTCAAAGGACAGTCGGGAGCCGCCGATGTACGCCGCCACCGCGGGGTCGGCGTAGATGGCGGCCAGGGCCTCGGTGTGCGTGGCGTCGAGCGGCGGGAGGTCCAGCCGCTCGGTGCACAGCACCAGGTCTCCGGACAAGGAGCCTTCAGACGAGGACGAAGAGGACGACGACCCAGACGGCGGCGAGGGTGAAGCCCAGCGGGGCAGCGTAACGGTTCATGGCGGTTCTCCGGTGGCGAGTTACGCGCGGCGGCGCGCCCGAGGCCGTGACCCGGGCGCGAAAGGGAGAGGAGAGACCGGTCAGCTCAGCTGACGCGTGGCCCGGCTATGACTAGGGGGATCGCTATCTCGCACAGCGATCACCTCCATAGGTAGTCCGGGCTCAGAACCGTCCGTCATCGTACACCCCGGGCACCCGCCGCACCTACTTGGCCGATCGGTCGGCGTGCGGTGTCCACCCGGCCGGCCACGGCCGGGAAGACCGTGCACGCGGTGGCCAGAACCGTTGCGAACACGGGGAACCAGAGCATCCGCGCACCTACCCAGGTCAGGCTCTCCGGCGCGGTGTGCAGACCGGGTACGGGCCGGCCGGCGGTGAGCCACGCCATGCCGGCCACCACGGCGATGAGCGCGCTCTGGTGCCACAGGTAGATGGGCATCGCGGCGCGGTTGAGCACCGCGACCGGGCGAGGTGTGGGGCGGCTGTCGAGCCACGGGCGGACCAGCAGCGCGACGCCGATCTGCGCGGTGCCGAGCGCGATCGTGAACAGTGAGGGGGGCGACAGGTTGGAGCGCCCGTCGCCGGGTACGCCGACCGCGCTCATCGGATAGTCGAGCCACCGGATCAGCACGGCCATCGCCACCGCGCCGCCCACCAGCATCGCCAATCCGGTGCCGCGGCCGGTCAGGCGGCCGGCGGCGAGCGCCATGCCCAGGGTGTACGGCACGAGCCAGGCCGCGAGCACCGTCAGCGGGAGCCAGCCGAGACCGGCGTCGGCGAGCGCGACCACGGCCACCGCCGGGATGGCGGCGGCCGGTCCGGCGCGGCGCAGCGGGGCGGTCAGCGCCAGCAGCGCGACGAAGGGCAGCAGGAACCACAGTGGACTGACGACGAGCGTGCCGACCGTGTCCAGGGTCACGCCGGGCACGCCGGCCATGGCGGCGACGACCAGCGCGAGCGTCCACAGTGCACCGAAGCCGGCCACCGGCAGGACCAGCCGGGGCAGGCGCCGGTGGAGCGGGCGGCGGGAGCGGGCCGCGGCGTACCCGCCGGCGAAGAAGAACAGCCCGAGGGTTTGCAGCACCCACGTCACGGGTGCGAACGACGGCAGCGCGCTCAGTGGGCTGGCCTGGTCGATCCCGCCGCCGGGGCCGAGGACGAGCCCGGTCACCAGCCAGTGCCCGAGGACGACGCCGGCGATGGCGACGGCGCGGATCGTGTCGACCGCCCGGTCCCGGGGCTGGCTCGACCTGGAGCTGGATGCGGAGCGGCCAGCTCGGTTCGAAACGGCGGCCGGGGCCGAAGCGAGCGGAGCGAGCCAGCCAGCAGAGTCCCGGTCCGCGTTCACGAGTCCACCGCCACGATGCCGGCGACGGCGGTGAGCGTGGCTGAGCCGTCGGTCAGGTACTCGGGATGGCCGTCCACCCCTTCCGTCGGGAGCCGCCGCGCGCCGAACGAGGAGTCGGCCGGGTGCGTGCCGAGGCCCAGGTCGAAGAGGCGGATGCCGGGTACGAAACGGATCCAGTCGTGCGGTGACTCGGCGGCCCATACGCGGGCGGTGGTGTGCAGGTCCGCCGCGCGGTCCGCGCCCATGCCCGGTGCGCCCAGCGCGACGATGTCGGTCACCTGCGGCGGCAGGTGCGCCGCGGCGTAGCCGATGACCAGCGCGCCGTAGCTGTGGCCGATCAGCGTGATCCGTGCGTGCGGATGGCCGGCCACGAGCGCTTCGACGTAGCGGATGAGCGCCTGGGCACCCGCCTCCGCCGAGGTCGAGCGGGCCGCCTCCAGCCCGAGCCCTTCCGGCGGCCGGTAGCCGAGCCAGGCCACGACCGCGACCTCGCCGGGTTCCGTGCGCGGGGCGGCGGTGGCGTACAGCGCGCGGGCCATCGCGCCGGTCGTCCGGGAGAGGTTCGCCGAGTTGGTGCCGACGCCGGGCACCAGGACGGCGATGCGGTCCGCTGTGGACGGTTGGCCGACCACGTCGACCGCGGTGGTCGCCGGGAGCGCGGCGCCGGCGTCGTGCGGCGGCGCGACGAGCACGGCGCCGAGCAGCGCGGCGGTGGCGGCGTACCGGATCCGGTTCATGCCACGAAGAGTGGGCCGGGGCCCACGCTCCACGCGTCAGACCGGGGTTTGCTCTTACCCTTAGGACCGGGGTACTACTCCCCGGCGGCGACCAGACCCGTCTCGTACGCCAGGACGACCGCCTGCGCCCGGTCGCGGAGGTTGAGCTTGGCGAGGATCCGCCCGACGTGGGTCTTCACGGTCTGCTCGGCGACCACGAGGTCGTCGGCGATCTCCCCATTGGACCGTCCACGTGCGATCAGCCGCAGCACCTCCGTCTCCCGCGGGGTGAGCGCGGACAGCACGGTCGGGCGCGGGCGGTTGCGGCTGGGCCGGGCGGCGAACTCGGCGATCAGCCGCCGGGTCACCGAGGGCGCCAGCAGCGCCTCGCCGCCGGCCACCACGCGCACCGCCTGCACCAGGTCGGCGGCGGGCGCGTCCTTGAGTAGGAAGCCGGAGGCGCCCGCGCGCAGCGCCTCGTAGACGTAGTCGTCGAGGTCGAACGTGGTCAGGATCAGCACCTTCGGCCGTTCGCCGCCCTCCGGCCGGGAGCCGATCAGGCGGCGGGTGGCCTCCAGGCCGTCGAGCACGGGCATGCGCACATCCATGAGTACGACGTCCGGGTCGAGGCGGCGGGCGGCGGTGACCGCGTCGGCGCCGTTCGCCGCGTCGCCGACGACGAGCAGGTCGGGCTGGGCGGCCAGCAGCGCCCCGAACCCCTGCCGCACCATCGCCTGGTCGTCGGCGATGAGCACGCGGATCACTCGCCGCTCCCGGGCTCCGGCTCAGGGGGCGGCGCGTAAGGCAGCCGGGCCGCCACGGCGAAGCCGCCGTCCGCGGTGGCGCCGGCCGCGAAATCCCCGCCCAGCAGCGTCACCCGCTCGCGCATGCCGGCGATCCCGTGCCCCTCGCCTTGTGGCGACTCGGGCGGCGCCGTCGGGGGGCCATTGTGGACGCGCAGGCTCAGGTCCGCGAGCCACGGCCGGATCTCCACCCGCACGGCCGCCCCCGGCGCGTGCCGGCTCGCGTTGGCGAGGGCTTCCTGCACGATCCGGTACGCGGCGAGCCCGACCGCCTCCGGTGGCGGCTCACCCTCGGCGACGTCGAGCGAGGCGTCTACACCGGCCCGCTGCGCGCTGGTCACCAGCTCGGGGATGTCGGTGAGCCCGGGCTGGGGCGCGATGAGCCGTTCGCTGTCTTCGCTGCGCAGCACGCCGAGCAGGCGGCGCATGTCGGTGAGCGCCTGGCGGGCCGCCATCGCCATCGACGTGAACTCGGCGCGGGCGGTCTCGGGCAGGTCGGGGAGGCGGTACGGCGCGGTCTCCGCCTGTACCGCGATCATGGACATGTGGTGGGCGACCACGTCATGCATCTCCCGCGCGATCCTGGTGCGTTCCTCCAGCACCGTACGCCGTGCCTTCTCCAGCTCGCTCACCTCGGCCTGCTCGGCGAGCTGCTCGCTGAGGCTGCTGCGGCTGCGCGCGATCCGGGCGATCACGTCGGCGACCAGCACCACGACGACGAAGAGCAGCGACACGCCGGGGAGGTCGGCGGGCGGCACGAAGATCCAGACCGCGAGCAGGCTGAACGCGAGCATCCACATCAGCACCGCGCGGTCGACCCGGGCGCCCACGACGAGCAGCACCAGCAGGATGACGAACACGTGGCCAGGGCTCCACGGCCAGGTCTCGTTCCCGCTGTTGAACGTGCCGAAGAGCATGCTGACGAACATCAGCCGCCACGCCCAGAGGGGCCGGGAGAGGAGGAACGGCAACGGCAGCACCGTGAGGATGGCGATGAGCCAGCCGCTGATCGGCGGCAGCTCGCGGGCGTCGATCAGGTACGCCGCCGTGCCGACCGTGACGCCGACGAGCGCGAGCACGGCCACGGTGGGCGCTACCAGCCGGAGGCGCGGCCACGGCAAGGGCACGGTGACCGGCGGGTAGTCCGGTCCGCCGAAGAGGCGCTTGAGCGCGTTCCAGGCGCCGCGCGAGGGGGAAGCCACGTCTCGCAGGTTACGGTGTGTGATCAATCGCGTCGTACCGCCGTGGTGTGATCCTCGGTGTCATACCCCGGTAGTGTCTGGGCCGTCGGCGCAGCCGCGACGAGGAGTGGAGGAGCCACGATGGCCCGCACCGTGCTGGTGACCGGGGGCAACCGGGGGATCGGCCTGGCGATCGCGCAGGCGTTCGCGAAGCAGGGGGACCGGGTGGCCGTCACCCACCGCGGCAGCGGGGTGCCGGGCGACCTCTTCGGCGTGCGGTGCGACATCACGGACACGGCTGCCGTCGACGCGGCGTTCTCCACCATCGAGGCCGAGCTCGGCCCCGTCGAGGTGCTGGTGGCCAACGCCGGCATCACCGACGACACGCTGCTGCTGCGGATGTCGGAGGAGCAGTTCACCCGGGTCATCGACACCAACCTCACCGGGGCGTACCGGCTCGCCAAGCGGGCGGCCTCGAAGATGCTGCGGGCCAGATGGGGCCGGATGATCTTCATCTCCTCGGTGGTCGGGCTCTACGGATCGCCCGGCCAGGTCAACTACGCGGCGAGCAAGGCCGGCCTGGTCGGCGTCGCCCGCTCGATCACCCGCGAGCTCGGCACCCGTAACATCACCGCGAACGTGGTGGCGCCCGGCTACGTCGAGACCGACATGACCGCCGCGCTGCCCGAGGACCGCAAGGCGGAGTACCAGAAGCTGATCCCGGCCGGCCGCTTCGCCGCACCCGACGAGGTGGCGGGCGCGGTGACCTGGCTGGCGAGCGACGCCGCCGGATACATCTCCGGCGCGGTCATCCCGGTCGACGGTGGCCTGGGAATGGGCCACTGAGAAAGAAGGGTCGTACGTGTCTGGACTCCTCGCCGGCAAGCGGCTGCTCATCACCGGCGTCATCACCGATCAGTCGATCGCGTTCTCGACCGCGAAGCTCGCGCAGGAGCAGGGCGCCACGGTCGTGCTGACCGGCTTCGGCCGGCTTTCGCTGGTCGAGCGGATCGCCAAGCGGCTGCCCGAGCCGCCGCCCGTCATCGAGCTCGACGTGCAGAACTCCGAGCAGCTCGCCGGGCTGGCCGACAAGGTGCGCGAGCACGTGGACGGGCTCGACGGGGTGGTGCACTCGATCGCGTTCGCGCCGCAGAGCGCGCTGGGCGGCGGGTTCCTCGACGCCGGGTGGGACGACGTGAGCACGGCGCTGCACGTCTCCACGTACTCCTACAAGGCCCTCGCGATGGCCGCGCTCCCGCTGATGAGCCGCGGCGGATCGGTGGTCGGGCTGACCTTCGACGCGCAGTACGCCTGGCCGGTGTACGACTGGATGGGCGTGGCGAAAGCCGGCCTGGAGTCGGCCTCCCGCTATCTCGCGCTGCACCTGGGCAAGCAGGGCATCCGCAGCAACCTCGTCTCCGCCGGCCCGCTGCGCACGATGGCGGCCAAGTCGATCCCCGGCTTCGAGCAGTTCGAAGACGAGTGGGTGAAGAAGGCGCCGCTCGGCTGGGACCTGGGCGACCAGCAGGCGGCGGCCAAGGCGATCCTGATGCTGCTCTCCGACTGGTTCCCCGCCACCACCGGCGAGATCGTGCACGTGGACGGCGGGTTCCACGCGGTAGGAGCCTGAGGTGTACGACGCTCTGCTCCTGGTTTCCTTCGGCGGGCCCGAGCACCCCGACGACGTGTTGCCGTTCCTGGCGAACGTCACGCGGGGGCGCGGTGTGCCCCCCGAGCGGCTGGCCGAGGTGGCCGAGCACTACCAGCACTTCGGCGGGGTGTCACCGATCAACCAGCAGTGCCGCGCGCTGATGGGGGCGATCCAGGAGGGCACCGACCTGCCGGTGTACTGGGGCAACCGCAACTGGCACCCGATGCTCGCCGACACCGTGGCGCAGATGCGCGACGAGGGGGTCAAGCGCGCGCTCGCGTTCGTCACCAGCGCCTACGGCGGATACTCCTCGTGCCGCCAGTACCTGGAGGACATCGCGGCCGCGCGGGCGGCGGTGGGCCCGACCGCGCCGGCGATCGACAAGCTGCGGCACTTCCACGACCACCCCGGCTTCGTCGAGCCGCACGCCGACGCGGTGCGCGCCGCCCGGGCCACGCTCCCGCCCGGCGGTGACCTGCGGGTGGTCTTCACCGCCCACTCGATACCCACGTCGATGGCCGCGACCGCGGGCCCGGACGGCGGTCGCTACGAGGCGCAGCTCAACGAGACCGCGGCCCTCGTCTCCGCCGCCGGTGCGCCCGACCTGCCGTGGGACCTCGTGTGGCAGAGCCGCAGCGGCCCGCCGCACGTGCCGTGGCTCGAACCGGACGTCAACGACCATCTCACCGCGCTCGCCGAGCGTGGTGTCACCGGTGTGGTGGTGAGCCCGATCGGCTTCGTCTCCGACCACCTGGAGGTGATCTGGGACCTCGACAACGAGGCCGCCAGCACCGCCAAGCGGCTCGGCCTCGACTACGCGCGCGCCGCCACGCCCGGCACCGACCCGCGTTTCGTGGCGATGGTGCACGATCTCGTGCGGGAGCGTGTTAACGCGCCGGAAAGTGTCCGGCGATCTCGGCTGGGTACCCTTCCGCTCTGGGACACCTGTCCCGTGGGCTGCTGTCCACCACCGCGCAGGGGAGCCGCTCAGTGAGTGACCGCGGCGCCGCGCTCCGCGCGGGCCGCCGATCAGGAGGCGCACCATGACGGACCGGAAGCCGATCGAGTCCTGGCTCACCGATATGGACGGTGTGCTGGTGCACGAGGGGCAGCCGATTCCCGGCGCGCCCGAGTTCATCAGCCGGCTGCGCTCGTCGGGCAAGCCGTTTCTGGTGCTGACCAACAACTCGATCTACACCCCGCGTGACCTGCAAGCCCGGCTGACCCGGATGGGCTTCGACGTGCCCGAGCAGTCGATCTGGACGGCGGCGCTGGCCACCGCCCAGTTTCTGGCGGACCAGCGGCCGGGCGGCACGGCGTACGCGATCGGCGAGGCCGGCCTCACCACGGCGCTGCACGCGGTCGGATACATACTGAGCGACTTCGCACCCGACTACGTGGTGCTGGGGGAGACCCGCACGTACAGCTTCGAGGCCATCACCAAGGCCGTGCGCCTCATCAACGACGGCGCCCGCTTCATCTGCACCAACCCCGACCCGACCGGCCCGTCCGTCGAGGGCGCGCTGCCGGCCGCCGGCTCGGTGGCGGCGATGATCTCCAAGGCGACCGGCGTCGACCCGTACTTCGTGGGCAAGCCCAACCCGATGATGATGCGCTCCGCGCTCAACACCATCGAGGCGCATTCGGAGACCACCGCGATGATCGGCGACCGCATGGACACCGACATCCTGTGCGGCCTGGAGGCGGGTTTGGAGACGATCCTCGTGATGAGCGGGATCAGCACGCGCGCCGAGACCGAGCGGTACCCGTACCGCCCGTCCCGCATGGTGGAATCGGTCGCCGACCTGATCGACGAGATCTGACGCGCTATCGGGTTGACGGAGGTGGCGGTGGTGTCTAACCTCGAATGTGCCTAGTGCAGTAGCGCTTAGGAAGTGGACCCGGTAGCCCTCCGGACGGTGGGCGGGCCGGGTTCCGCGCTTTCTGGACGTTACACTTTCCGCACGTCGGTGACGATCTCGTTGACCCGTGCGCGCCAGTGGCCCCCCTTAGCCCACGACCACGCGATCGCATCGGGGATAGCGAGGAGGCTCTCTTCGTAGGCGCGCATATGTGCATATTGCAAAGCGTTGCCGTCGCCCCCTGAATGTAGCTGGGCAAAGATGAGTGCCTTGTCGCTCTTGAGGGCGCCTTCCTCGGTTTCCAGGATCAACCGCTCCACATCGAGGTTGACGAGATCTTTGACGAGCCGGGCGAGGCACGCGTCTCGTGCGGGTTTGTTGGCCGTATGCCGGCGTCCATCGTAGACGATCGCCTCGACGCCAAGGGTGGCGATGGTGTCGAGGATCTGCTTTCTGCGCCCGTTGCTTTCCTTCTGGAAGTGGATCCGGCGCTGACCGGGCATGACCAATGCCTTGATCGATTGACGCGCCGGCGCCAATTTCGCCGGCGGGAGAAGGGCGGCGACCATGATGTAGCCGTGCGCCTTGGCCTCGTCTGTGAACGCGTGTAAGGGCACCGTCCATCCGCCTCTTGTGGGCTAACACCGCGGGAACTCATGATTGGTAGCACACAAGAGACGGCCGCGCTGACCCTGAATTATTCGAAGAATCGATCAAGGACGAATAGTCGCCCTATTGTTTGTCCTTGATCGACGGAGCGAAAAGGCTAGGGCCTTAGTGGGGCATTGCATGCCGCCACCAGTGCGCGGCGGCAGGCTGTCGTGAGTGGACGGAGGGCGGCGTCGCGCTCCTGCGCCTCGTATCCGTTGACCGCGCCGCCCGGTGCGGCGTGCTCGGCCAGCGCCAGCACGCGATCCAGCACGCTCGCGCGCGCGAAAAGGCGACGGGCCCGCGGATCGAAGCCGGGTGGGAGGTCGATGCCCGCGTCGGGACGGCGAAGCGCGGCCAGCGCGCCGGCGAGCTCCGGCCGCCACTGGGCCACGTCGAGCCGGGCGAGGCGCGCGGTGGCCTCGGCCAGCGCGGCGGACAGGTCGGACTCGGCCTCGGCGGTGCCCGGCTCGCCGCCGGACCCGCCCACCGCGGGCAGCGGATAGACCCGCCAGAGCAGGGTCTCGAACGTCACGCCCGAGCCGGACGTGTGGCTGCGCACCTCGGGGATGAAGCCCAGATCGCCGGCGACCACCGCCTCGCCCGCGACGAGCGCCGCGCCCGCGAACGGCCCGGGGCCGGGCAGCCCGCGCGGGTCGCCGGGGGCCGGCAGCACCAGCCGGATCTCGTCGGGCGGCAGCTTGGAAAGCGTGGGCAGCGCGTCGCGCAGCGGCACGTCGGTCCAGGTGCCGGGCGCGTCCGCGACAAGGTGCTCCTCGTCACCGGCGATCTCGTCGGCGACCTCGTCATAGGGCACCAGCCCGGCGCGCCACGCGCGGACCCACGCCACGAACCGGCTCGACCGGCGCGCCGCGAGGGTCGCCGCGCCTGCTGCGGGAGACATGCGGCAAGAGTACGTGCTGGCCGCTGCCCTGTCTCGGGTGCGGCGCGTCTGCGTGGCATGCCGCACGCGCGCGGCTAGCGTCCGAGAGCATGTATGGGGAGGACGTACTAGCCGGGAATTGGCGCCGCCGCAAGGTGGTGCCCGAGGTCGACGCGGAGGTCGACCTGGTCGTGGAAGACGCCGACTCCGGATTCTGCGGCGCTGTCGTGGGATTCGAGTACGGCGCGGTGGTTTTGGAAGACCGGCACGGCAAGCGCCGCAACTTTCCCTTGGCACCGGCCGCGTTCCTGCTCGACGGCGCGCCGGTGACATTGCGAAAGCCCGTGCGGAGCGCCGCGCCGGCCGCCCGCCGCCGCACGGCGTCGGGTTCGATCGCCGTCCAGGGGGTACGCGCACAGGTCGCCAAGGCCAGCCGCATCTGGGTCGAGGGTGTCCACGACGCCGCGATGGTGGAACGGATCTGGGGCGACGACCTGCGTATCGAGGGCGTCGTGGTGGAGCCGTTGGACGGGATCGACGAGCTCGCCGACGCGGTGCGCGCGTTTCAGCCCGGCTCTGAGCGGCGGCTCGGCGTGCTCGTCGACCATCTGGTGCCCGGCTCGAAGGAGAGCCGCGTCGTGGCCGCCGTGACGTCGCCGCATGTGCTGGTGACCGGCCATCCGTACGTGGACATCTGGCAGGCGGTCAAGCCGGAGCGGTTGGGCATCAAGGCGTGGCCGGTGGTGCCGCCGGGCCGGCCGTGGAAGGAGGGCGTGTGCGCCGCCCTCGGCGTGGCCGACCCGGCCGACATGTGGCGCCTGATCCTGTCCAAGGTAGACACGTTCCACCATGTGGAAACCCCGCTGATCGGCGCGATGGAACGACTCATCGACTTCGTGACGGTCGAGTCACCCTAGGACGATCGAGTTCCCTTCCACCGTGATCGTCTGAGCGGGGAGCGGGGAGGTGGCGGGGCCGGCCAGCACCGAGCCGTCGCTGGTGGAGAAGGCGCTGCCGTGGCAGGTGCAGACGATCTCGTTCCCCCGCACCTGGGAGACGAGGCAGCCCTGGTGGGTGCACTGCGCGCTGAAGGCCTTGAAGTCGCCCGCCGCCGGCTGGGTGACCACGACCTGCTTGTCGGCGAAGATCGTGCCGCCGCCGACCGGAATGTCCGAAGTGCTGGCGAGCGCGTCGGCCGGGGAGCCCGTCGAGGAGCCCGCCGAGGAGCTCGTCGACGGAGATGGCGCCGCGCTGGTGGGCGTCGAGGCCGCCGGCTCCTCGTCACTGCCGCAGGCGGCCAGGAGGCCGACCGCGCCCACGCCGACCGCCCCCGCGGCCAGTACGTTGCGTCGACTCGGCAAATTTGGTTGAGCGTTCACCTTCTGCATGGGCGCCAGCATGTCCGGCATGACTGGATGAGTCCTGTGGCGAACCTGTGGATCCGCTGAATTAGCCGAGCTGGCCGGCGTCTCTGGTGAAGATGAACGTCGCGATGTCGAGCGCCGCCACCCCGCCGGCGGGGTCGCGCCGCACCACGAGCGTCTCGCCGTCGTTGGCGCCCGAGTGGCAGCGCCACCGGTCGGTGCCTTCGACCGTGAAGCGCCACGGGTCGCGCCCGGCGCGGGTGAGCACCAGCTCGCCGTTTTCCCAGGTGGCGTCGTGTGCCAGCCCCATCCACCACCAGCGGCCGCACAGCTCGACGGCCTCCGGCGGGGGCGGTGCGGCCGGGCGCCACGGTGCGGGTGGCACCGGCTCGCGGTCGAGCACCTCCAGCAGCGCCGCGAAGGCGAGCTGGCCGATCGGAAAGCCGTAGGCGTTGGCGTACCCGACGACGCCGGTGCGGGACGGCCGGTGGACGGCGATGACGGAGACGTACCCCGGCATGGAGCCGCCGTGGCCGACCAGGACGCGCTCGCCGCGGCGATAGAGCTCGATCCCCAGGCCGTGGCCCCCGCTCCAGGTCTCCGGGTCGCTGATGGCGACCGGCACGCACATCTCGGCGAGCGTGTCGGGGGCGAGCACCTCGGGCGCCGGCTCGGCGAGGAACGCCGCCCACCGGCCCAGGTCGGCGAGCGAAGACCACAACTGCCCGGCCGGGGCCATCGCGCCGGTGTCGGTGCGCGGCTCCTCGTTGAGCGTGCCGTGGAGCGGGTGCACCACGTAGCCGGGCGCGAAGGGCTCGTGCGGGTGGTATGTGGTGCGCAGCATCGACAGCGGCGCCAGCACCTGCTCGGTCAGCAGCTCGATCCACGGCTTGCCGGTGACCCGCTCCAGCACGGCGCCGAGCAGGCCGTACGCCAGGTTGGAGTAGTGGTACGTCCGGTGTGGAGGGTGGGCGAGCTTTTCCGGGGTGAGGCCGGCCAGCAGCGTGTCGACGTCGGTGCCCTCGGTCCGCTCCCACCACCCGGCGCTGTCCGGCTCGCGCTGGAGGCCGGAGGCGTGCCCGAGGAGCTGGCGGAGCGTCACGCCGCCCACCGGGGTGCCAGGCAGGTGCCGGTAGAGCAGGTCGTCGAGGGTCAGCCGCCCCTCGTCGCGCAGCCGCATCACCAGCGTCGCGGTCATGGTCTTGGAGATCGACCCGATTCGGTACTGGGTGCCCGGGTCCGGCAGGGGGTGGTCACCGGCTCCGGCCACGTACGCCAGCCCGCCGTCGCGCACGATGCCGAGCACCACCGAGGGCGCCCGGCCGGTGGCCTGGGCCTCGGCGGTGAGCACGTCGAGCCGGCGGGTCGTGTCGGGTAGCAGCGCCACGTTCGTACCTCCCGATCGGGGTCAACGGAACAGGCGCCCAGACGTTACCGTCCGGCGACTCGCCGCACGTGCGGTGACGTGCCACGATCGAGGGGTGGATGCGGTTCTCTGGATCGTTCTGGGGGTTTTGCTCGCGGTCGCCGAGATGTTTACGTTCACGTTCGTCCTGATGATGCTCTCGGCCGGAGCCTTCGCCGCCGCGATCGCCGCGGCGCTCGGTGCGGGCGTGCCGGTCCAGGCGGCCGTCTTCGCGATCGTCTCCGCGCTCTCGCTGGTGGCCGTGCGGCCGGTGATCCGTCGCCATCGGGACGCACGGTTGCAGAGCGACGAGACGCCGATGGGGGTGGACGCCATCTCCGGCTCCACCGGCCTGGTGCTGGAGCAGGTCGACGCGGAGCACGGGCTCGTCAAGATCGACGGAGAGCTGTGGACCGCCCGGTCGTACGACGCCACGCAGGTGCTGGAGCCCGGCGAGCGTGTGCGGGTAATCGAGGTCAAGGGCGCCACCGCCATGGTCTGGCGGGATTTCTGAACCGGGGTTGGGGTAAACAATGGATGTTGTCATCGCGATCGTCGTGGCTTTCGTCGCACTTTTTGTGGCGATCACCCTTATTCGTGCGGTGCGGATCGTGCCGCAGCAGCGCAACTTCGTGGTCGAGCGGCTGGGCCGCTACCAGCGCACCCTCCGGCCGGGGCTCAACCTGCTGGTCCCGTTCATCGACTCGGTCCGTACCAAGGTCGACCTGCGCGAGCAGGTGGTGAGCTTCCCGCCGCAGCCGGTGATCACCTCCGACAACCTCGTGGTCTCCATCGACACGGTGCTCTACTTCAAGGTCGTCGACCCGGTGCGCGCCACGTACGAGATCGCCAACTTCCTCCAGGCCATCGAGCAGCTCACGGTCACGACGCTGCGTAACGTGATCGGCTCGCTCGACCTGGAGAAGGCGCTCACCAGCCGCGAGGAGATCAACCGGCACCTGTCCGGCGTGCTCGACGAGACCACCGGCCGCTGGGGCGTCAAGGTGACCCGCGTCGAGATCAAGGCGATCGAGCCGCCGCCGAGCATCCGCGACTCGATGGAGAAGCAGATGCGCGCCGAGCGCGAGCGGCGAGCGACGATCCTGACCGCCGAGGGGCAGAAGCAGGCACAGATCCTGAGCGCCGAGGGCGACAAGCAGGGCGCGGTGCTGCGTGCGGACGGTGACCGGCAGGCGCGCATCCTCCAGGCCGAGGGCCAGGCGAAGGCCATCCGCACGGTCTTCGACGCGATCCACGCCGCCAATCCGAGCCAGAAGGTGCTGGCGTACCAGTACCTCCAGGCGCTGCCGCAGATCGCCAACGGCACGGCCAACAAGGTGTGGATCGTGCCGGCCGAGCTCACCAAGGCCCTCGAAGGCCTCGGCGGCGCGCTGGGTGGCCTCGCCGGGATGGTCGGTGACGAGCCCAAGGTCGCGGTGGACGCGGCTGCCGTCGAGCGGGAGGCGGCCGAGGCCGCCCAGGCCGCGGCGGCCGCCGCCGAGGAGGTACAGCAGTCGGTGCAGGAGGCGGAGCGGCAGGTCTCCGGCGACAGGCCGCGCGGCCTGCCCGCGCCCGAGCCGGTGGCCCCGTCCGACCTGCTCGACCAGACCGCGGCACAGGAGAGGGAGCGCGCCTGATTCGTCGGAATCGTCCTCCCGGCGCCCCGGCTGCTGCCATGATCGATCCAGCATGGTAAGTGCCGGGGCGCCGGCGCGTTCCGGCCGCAGCGGGGGAAAGGCGGTTGGCCATGACGAACGCCACGAGACACACGCGCCCGGCGGGGTCGACGGTGCGGTCGGCCCCGGTGAAGGTGGTGTCCCGGACCGACGCGGGGGTCGCGGTCGTCGCGGCCGCCGCCCCGGAGCGCTCGGCCATCGGCCCGGTCACCAACGCCACCTGGGCGTGGTCCGTACGCCGCTTCGCCCGGGGCCTGATGTGGACGCTCCCGGGCTACGCCGTCGCCTACGGCGCGGTGACACTCGGCCGATGGGACGGCGGAGCGCCGATCCCGTACCTGGAGAACGGCCGCGTGCTCCACCTCATCGGCTGGGTGGTCGCGATGTGGCTGGGCCTGATGGCGCTCGTCGCGCTCACGGGCCTGCTGGCCGCCGCGCGCAGCCGCCGCACCGCCGCGGCCGGCCTGATGGTCGGTCTCACCGGTGTGGTGCTGTGGCTGCCGTTCGCGGCGGTGCCCAGAGACACCGCCGTGTACGGCACGGACGCGCGCACGCTCGCGCTGGCCGGCGGCGCCGTCTACTCGCTGGGCTGGCTGCTGGCCGGGTGGTCGGTGGCGCGCAGCGGCCTGTTCGGCAAGTCGGACGGCCTGATCCTGATGCTCGCCGCGCCGATGCTCGGCGTCGCCGGCCTGCTGGTCGGTCCACTTCAGACGGTCGGTGCCATCTTCGTCCTCGCGGCCGGCATCGGCATGTCGTGGACCGCCGGCCACCTGGTGCCAGCCGTCCACAGTGGGCGGACGGCCGCGGCGGCCGCCGGCGCCAAGGCGGTGGCGGCCAAGGTGGCCACGACCGGCAGCGTCAACTGACCCGTTCCAGCCGTGGGGCGGCCGCCGTGGCCGCCCGGCGCTCGTCGCGCGGGCGCAGCCCGGACCAGATGAGGAACGCGCTGACGAGCGTCACGGCCACGTTGACGCTCAGCGCGAGCCGGATGCCGGTCAGCTCCACGCTCTGGGTCGCCGCGACCGCGCTCAGGATCGGTATGCCGACGGTGATGGCCACCTGTTGCGTCATCGAGGTCAGCCCGGTGGCCAGGCCCTGCTGCTCGTTGGGCAGACCCGACGTGCCCGTCACCGTGTAAGCCACGATGGCGGTCACATGGCCGAAGAAGCCGATGAACAGCGCGGGGACCAGGATCGCGAGCGCGGACCGGTCGGTGCCGAGAAACACCAGCGGCAGCGTGGCGAGGCCCTGCACCAGCACGCCGACGGTCAGCATCCGGCGGCTGCCGAAGCGCCCGATGGAGCGTCCGGCGAGGACCCCGGCGGCCACGGCGGCCAGGCCCGGCACGCCGAAGACCAGGCCGGTGGTGAGCGCGGAGAAGCCGAGGGTCTTCTGGAGGTACAGCGTCATCAGGAAGATCATGGCGGGCTCCATCAGGAAGATGACCAGCCCCGCGTAGTTGCCCCACTTCACCGTGGGCAGCTTGAGGATGCGCACGGGCGCGAGCGGCGCCGGGGAGCGCAGCTCGATCATCCAGAACGCGACCAGCAGCAGCACGCCGGCGGCGCCCCAGAGCAGGTGCTTCTCGATGATCCCGTAGAGCACGGCGAGCAGGCCGCCGGTCACGGTCACCGCGCCGGGCACGTCCAGCCTCGCCCGGTCGGGCACCCTGCTCTCGCTGATCAGAAACGGCGTGAGCAGCAGGATCGCGACGGCGACCGGCACGTTGACGAAGAACGCGGCCCGCCAGCTCCACACGCTGACCAGGGTGCCTCCGACGAGCGCGCCGAACGTGAAGCCGCCGGACAGCAGGGCGCCGTTGAGGCCGAGGATGCGAGCGCGCGTCGAGCCCTCGGCGAAGGTGGTGGTGAGCAGCGACATCGCCGCGGGGATCGTCATCGCGGTCGCGAAGCCCTGGAGCACCCGCGCGGCAAGGAGGGTCTGCGGGTTTGTTGCGAAGCCGCCGAGCAGCGACGACGCGGCCAGCAGGACCATCGCGGCCAGAAACAGCCGGCGGCGCCCGAAGAGGTCGGCCATCCGGCCGAACAGGAGCGTGAAGCCGGCCGCGGGCAGCGCGTACGCCGAGGTGATCCAGGGCAGCCCGGTCACGTCGAGGCCGACGCCGGCGCCGACCTCCGGCAGTGCCACGTTCAAGATCGAAAAGTCGACGGACAGCATAAAACCGGCACCGAGGAGGACGAAGAGGATCAACCGTTCCCGGCCACTGAGCATTTCGGCTCCCATATAGCAACTGACTGGTTGCTACTCAACTTATAGCAGCCAATTGGTTGCGTCAACCCGGGGCGGGAGAATGCCACCGTGGAGCTGATCACCGATCCGGACGACGAGCGGATCGCGGACTACCGGGCGCTGACCGACGTCGAGCTGCGGACGCGGTGGGAGCCGCCGCACGGGCTGTTCATCGCCGAGGGGGAGCTGGTCCTGCGGAGGGCGCTGCGGGCCGGCTACCGGGCCAGGTCGTACCTGCTCGACGAGAAGCGGCTCGAGCAGTTCGGCGATCTGGTGGACGCCCCCGTCTACGCGGCCAGCCAGGAGGTGCTCGAAAAGGCGACCGGCTTCCACGTGCACCGCGGGGTGCTCGCCTCGTTCCACCGCAAGCCCTTGGCCGACCCTGCGGACGTGCTCGGCGAGGCGCGGCGGGTGGCGATCCTGGAAGACGTCAACAACCACACCAACCTCGGCGCGGTCTTCCGGGGCGCGGCGGCGCTCGGCGTCGACGGGGTGCTGCTCTCGCCCTCCTGCGCCGACCCGCTCTACCGGCGCAGCGTGCGGGTGAGCATGGGCGAGGTCTTCGCCGTGCCGTACGCGACGCTGGAGCCGTGGCCGGCCGCGCTCGACCGTGTGAAGGCCGCCGGCTTCACCGTGCTGGCGATGACGTTGTCCGCCGACGCGACGCCGATCCAGAGGGTGGGGAAAGCCAAAAGGACGGCCCTCCTCCTCGGCGCCGAGGGGCCCGGCCTGTCCCGCAAAGCCATCGAAGCCAGTGACAAGCGCGTCGTCATCCCGATGCGGCGCGGGGTCGACTCGCTCAACGTGGCCGCGGCGGCGGCTGTCGCCTTCTGGGAGCTGGGTCGGGAAGACTGAGCCTGTGTTCCCTACTGTCCGTGAGGTCATCGCCCTCGACCCGGTGCGCCACGGGGAGCCGCGCGTGGTCGCGGGGGAGAGCGGGCTCGACCGGCCGGTGCGGTGGGTGCACGTGGCCGAGGTGCCCGACATCGCCACCCTGCTGCGCGGCGGCGAGCTGGTGCTCACCACCGGCATCGGGCTGCCGGTCGACGACGCGGGCATCCGGGCGTTCGTCGCCGACCTCGCCGACGTGGGCGTCGCCGGGCTCGTCGTGGAGCTCGGCCGGCGGTACACGGGGAGTGTCCCGAGGGTGATGGCCGCGGCGGCGCAGCGGCGCGGGATGCCGCTGGTGGAGCTGCGGCGGGCCACGCCGTTCGTGCGGATCACCGAGGCCGTGCACGCGCTGATCGTCGACGCGCAGCTGACCGAGCTGCGGGCGACCGAGGAGATCCATCAGCGCTTCACCGAGCTCTCGGTCGAGGGGGCGGAGCCGGCCGAGGTGGTGCACCAGGCCGCCGCGCTGGCCGGCTGCCCGGTCGTGCTGGAAAACCTGGCCCGCCAGGTGCTCGCCTACGACACCGCCGGCGACAGCGCGGAGCTGCTGCTGGACGCCTGGGAGCAGCACTCGCGGCGGATCCAGCCGGCGGGGCGCACCGCGTACGACGCCGACGCGGGGTGGCTCGTCACCAACGTCGGCGCACGCGGGCAGGACTGGGGCCGCCTGCTGGCCCGCTGGGCGGGCGACGGGCCGCCGCCGACCCGGCTGACCATCCTGCTCGAACGCGCCGCGTCCACGCTCGCCCTCGGCCGCCTGATCCGCCGCGACGCCGCGGGCCTGGAGCACCAGCTGCACCGCACCCTGCTCACCGCGCTGCTCGACCACACCCGCCCGGTGGACGAGGTGGCGCTGCGGGCGCGGGCGCTGGGGGTGCCGCTGGATCGCCGTCACCTGGTCGGCGTGGTGGTGCGCCATCGCGGTGAGGAGCCCGCGCCCGACGCGGCCCGCCTGCGCGACCTGGCGGAGGCGGTGAGCCACGCGCTGCGCGAGGCCGCCCTGGCCGGGCTGGCCGGCCCGCTCGACGACCACGCGGTGGGCGCGCTCGTCGCGCTGCCCGCGGTCACCGACGAGGAACGGTCGCTCTCCGCGTTCGCCGCCGCCTTGCACCGGGTACGGGGAGCGGCCGCGCCCGCCGTGGTCGTCGCGGCCGGCTCGCGGGTCGACTCGCTGCGCGACGCGCGTCGCTCCCTTGTGGAGGCCCGGCAGGTGGCCGACGCGGCGCGGCACGGGCGGCGGGACCTGACGGTGTTCCGCCTGCCGCACGTGGGACTGGCCGGCCTGCTGCACCTGCTGCGCGACGAGCCGCGGCTACAGACCTTTGTGGAGCGTGAGCTGGGTCCCCTGCTGGCGTACGACGCGCGGCACCCCAAGGAGCGCCTGCTCGGCACGCTACGGGCCTATTTGGACAGTGGCCGCAACAAGTCGGCCGCGGCCGCCGCGGCGCACCTGTCGAGGCCGGCTCTCTACGAGCGGCTGGCCCGCATCGAGCGGGTGCTCGACGCCGACCTCGACGCGGTCGACACCTGCCTCTCCCTGCACGTGGCGATCCTGGCGCTGGACGCGGTGCGGGAGCAAAATATGAAACATTGACGCGTTTCCCGATATCCATTTTACTGGGCGGTAACATTCACCGTCCTCGAAGGGGCGCGTCATGAGAAAGACTTCCCTGGCGGCCACGACACTCCTGCTCGGCGCACTCGCGGTCGCGCCGTCCACCGCGAGCGCCGCACCCGCCGCCCTCCGCGAGGTGCTCCTGGTCGGCAACGCCTACGGCGGCACGGTCAGCTTCGTCGACGAGCGGACGTTCGAGGTCCTCGGCACGCTCGACGTCATCCCCGACCTCCAGCAGCGCCTCGACGAGATGAACCTCGTCGAGCGCGCCGCGTACGAGGTGGTCCGCTCGCAGAACGGCGACAAGCTGGTCGACGACATGGCCGTCTCGCCGGACGGCCGCGTCATGTACGTCTCCCGCTCCAATCTGCCCGACGTGGTGGCCATCGACCTGGTCACGCACCAGCAGGTGTGGCGCTACAAGCTGGAGGGCTACCACGCCGACCACATGGCGATCTCGCCCGACGGCAGCCGGATCATCGTCTCGGACACCACCGTGAACAAGGCGCAGGTCATCAACGCGGCCACCGGCCGGGAAGTGGCCGAGTTTCCCACCGGCGCCTACCCACACGCCAACGACTACTCGCCGGACGGCACCCGCCTCTACAACTCCAGCATCGGCGCGATCTCCCTGCCGCAGTGGATGGAGTGGGCCAAGGGCGCCAAGCGGCTCACCGTCGTCGACCCGAACACGTTCCGGGTGACCCGCACCTACGAGTTCGACCACGGTGTGCGCCCGGCGGTCTTCACCCCCGACAACCGCACCATGTACGCGCAGCTGTCCTACCTCAACGGCCTCGTCGAGTACGACCTGGTCGCCGGGCGGATCGTGCGCACGGTCAACCTGCCGTTCAGCGAGGAGGGGCGGGCCACCCACCCGGACGACTACCCGGGCAACTCGGCCCACCACGGCATCGCGATGTCCGGCGACGGCACCAAGCTCTGCGTGGCCGGCACGATCGACGACTATGCGGCGATCCTGTCCCGGCCGGCCCTCACCACCAACCAGATCGTGCCGGTGGGCGACATCCCGTACTGGGCGCAGAGCAGCTTCGACGGCCGCTACTGCTACGTGACGCTGAGCGGCGACGACGAGATGGTCGTCCTGTCCTACGCCACGGGCGCGGTGGTCGCGAGAGTCCCGGTCGGCGACTTCCCCCAGCGCGAACGCAACGCCAAGCTCGCGCCGGAGGCGATCGCCGCGCTCCCCTGACCTTCCGCCCCCCAAGAGGGCTGCCCTCTTGGCACGCGGGCGCGCCCTTACGGGGTGACCAGCGAGGCGAAAGCCGGTGGCACGTAGTTGGTGCCGCCGGGCGTGAAGACGTCGGAGTTGGCGGCCGCGGTCCACGCGGCACCGGGGATCGCGGCGGCCAGCTCCGACACCACCCGCGCGTCTGTCCACTCCGGACTATCCCGCAGCAGGCTCAGCGCGACGACCGACTCCTCGACCTCGCCCACGCACTCGAAGGGCTTGTGGCCGTCGAGGCCCAGCAGCTCCTTGTACCCGGGGATCTGGGTCTCGTCGGCGAGCAGGTCGGCGCCGAAGATGGCGACGAGCCGGGCCCGCGGCATGAACGGGGCCATCGCCAGGAAGACGAAGCGGCACTTTGGACAGTGGCCGCACCACCGGGCGCTCGCGTCGCGCAGCTTGAAGGCGGCGTTGCAGCTCGTGACCACCTCGTCGTACTGGGTGTGCGCCGCGAACAGGCGCGCGATGTGCAGCTCGGAGAGCGGCCGCAACAGCGAGAAGTACGCGTCCGCGAGCCCCGCGTGCGCGGCCAGCGCCCCGCGCAGCAGCCCTTCCGCCTCGACGCCCTTGGACCACTGGTGGTTGATCTCGTGCTCGTTCCAGACGAGGTTGGGGTCGGAGGCGGAGCGCTCGTTGGACATCACCACCGGGCCGAGGCCGTGCAGCGTGGCGGTGGCGACCGCGATGAGCGAGTTGATCGCGGTGACCGGGATGTGGCCGTTGAGCGCGCCGGCCGCGTTGAGGTCGAAAAGCTTCGGGTCGATCTTGCGGCGGGCGACCAGTGGGGTCAGGCCGGAGGCCGAGAAGACCGCCTGGATCACCCAGTTGGGGTTGACCGCGAACGGCACCGGGTCGAGCCCGCCGCGCCGCAGCGCCTCCAGCGTCACGATCGAGTCCTTGCCGCCGCCGACCGGGCTGAGCGGCCGCTTGCCGGCGACGGAGACCGGGGACTGCGGTGACGCGGCCGGCGCCGAAACGCTCAGCGAGAGCACGTGCGGCAGTTCGTTGCGGTACGCGTACTCCGCCATGCCCTTGGTGTAGACCGCGTCGAGCAGGGCCGTGGCGGCCGGGCTGAGCGGCGTGGCGGTCGTGATCTCCGGCGGCGCGCCCACCTTGAAGTAGCTCACGCCCGCGACGAGGTGCAGCAGCTCCAGCACGCGGTGGAAGGCGGCCGGGACCGGCCCGGTCGGCACCGGGAACGTCACCGTCTCGATGAACTCGAGCTCGTCCAGCGCGTAGGGCAGCCGCGCCTCGCCCGACGCGGGGTCGAACGTGAGCGCGGGGAAGGACAGCCGGCGGAACTGGGTCTCGAGCACCCCGCAATACTAGGGCGCATGCGCCTTTCTGACCTGCGTGGCCGTTCCGTCGCCGTCTGGGGCTCGGGACGTGAGGGGGTGGCCGCCGCCGCGGCGATCGCGGCGCACGGGCCGGCCCGCCTCGTCGCCGTCGACGACACGGTCAACTTCCTCTCGCTCGACTGGTCGGAGAGCAAGGCGAAGGACGTGCCGCTGGTCACCGGCGACGGCTGCCACGACGCGCTGATGGGCGCCGACGTGATCGTGCGCTCGCCGGGCGTGCCGCAGACCCATCGATGGATCCTCGAAGCTCGCGAACGGGGCATAACGGTCACGGGTGGCACCGCCCTGTGGATGGCCGACCACGCCGCCGCGACCGTCGGCGTGACCGGCAGCAAGGGCAAGAGCACCACGTCGAGCCTGATCAGCCACCTGCTGAGCGCCGCCGGGCGGCCCAACGTCTTCGGCGGCAACATCGGCGTGCCGCTGCTCGACCTGCCCGACAGCGAGCAGTACGTGCTGGAGCTCTCCAGCTACCAGTGCAGCGACCTCACCGACTCACCCCGGGTGGCGGTGGTGACCGCGCTCTTCCCCGAGCACCTCGACGCGCACGGCGGCGAGCGGGAGTACTACCGCGACAAGCTCAACCTCATCGCGCACGACCCGGAGACCGTGGTGGTCAACGGGCTCGACGAGCGCCTCGCGGCGGAGATCGGCGACCGCCCAGCGGTGCGGGCCGGCCTGCCCGACTCGTACCACGTGCGGGACGGGATCGTGTACCGGGCGGAAACCCCGCTCTTCGAACGGGCGGTGCTGCCACTGGTCGGCCGGCACAACGAGCGCAACCTGTGCGTCGCGCTCGCGGTGCTGGAGGCGCTCGGCATCGACACCGTGGCCGGCGCGGACACGCTCGCCACCGCCGCCAAGAGCTTCGCCGCGCTGCCCCACCGGCTGACCGAGATCGACGACCCGTCCGGGCTGACGTTCGTCGACGACACGCTCGCGACCAGCCCGTACGCCTCGATGCACGCGATCGACGCCTACGACGGGCGGCCGCTGACCGTCATCGTGGGCGGCACCGACCGGGGCCTCGACTACGCCCCGCTGCGCGCGCACCTGGCCGGCCGCGAGCTCACCGTGATCGGCATCCCGGACAGCGGCGCGCGCATCGTCGCCGCGCTGGACGGGCTGCCCGGCGTGCGTACCGAGGTCGCCGACGACCTCGTCGACGCGGTCCGGCGGGCCCGTGCGGTCACCCCCGCGGGCGGCGCGGTGCTGCTGTCGCCGGCGGCGCCGAGCTACGGCCGCTTCCGCAACTTCGAGCACCGTTCCGAGGTCTTCGCCCAAGCCGTGAGGGACACCGCCCCGCTCGCGTGACGCGACACGCCGGCCCCGGCCGGCCATATACAGGTGTGAGGATCGAGGTACCGCCGAGCGACACCCAGCTCCTGGCGGCCGGCACCGCAGGCGACGAGGCGGCGTTCGGGCAGCTGTTCGAGCGGCACGCCCGCGCGGTCTACAACCACGCGTTCCGGCTCTGCGGCTCGTGGAGCGTCGCCGAGGACGTCACGCAGACCACGTTCGTGACCGCGTGGCGGCGCCGGCGCGAGGTCCGCCTGGTCGACGGCTCCGTGCTGCCGTGGCTGCTGGTCGTGGCCACCAACGCGGCCCGCACCGAGCACCGGTCGCGGCGCCGCTGGCACGCCCTGCTGCGCCGGGTGCCGCCGGAGCCGGAAGGCACGTCCGACCCGGCCGACGAGGTGGCCGACCGGCTGCGCGACGAGCAGCGGATGCGGGACCTGCTGGCGCTGGTGCGCAAGCTGCCCCGCGCCGAACGCGAGGCGCTCGCCCTCTGCGTCTGGTCCGGCGTCGGCTATCCGCAGGCCGCCGCGATCCTCGGCGTCACCGAGGGCGCCGTCCGTTCCCGGGTCAGCCGCGCCCGGTCCCGCCTGGCCCGCATGGTGGCCGCCGACACCGAGGAGGAGCGATGAACGACATCCTGAACCCCCCCGCCGACCGAGACCTGCCCGCCGACCGCGCGGACCGCATCCGGGCCGGCGTCCTCGCCACGCTGGGCGAGCCGCCGCCCTCGCACACCGGCCGGCGGGTGGCGGTCCTGGCCGCCGTCGTGACGACCGTCGCGGCGGGTGTGGGCGGAGCCGTGCTGTGGCCGTCCGGCGACGGCGGTGGCCAGAGCACCCAGGCGCTCGCGATGTCCGCCGCCGAGCTGTCGCCCCCGCTGCGCGCGGCGGCCAAAAAGTGCCTGGCCTGGAATCGGGAACGGCACCCGGAGGTCCCCGGACACGCGATCACCGTCGGGATGGACGACCTGGTCGTGGCGACGGGGCACGGGCACCGGTCCGCCATGCTATTCCTGAAACCGGACGGGTACTACACCTGCGAGCTGGACGAGGAGCCGGGCGAGGAGATCAGCGGCGGCACCGGTTCGGACGAGTGGGGAGACCGCCGAAACTGGCTGCCCGGTCCGGTTCAGTGGCTCAGCCTGTCGTCCAGCGATGTGGACGGCGGCGACGTGATGGTCATCGGCCGGGCCAGTCACCGGGTGAGCCGGCTCGTGTTGGAACACGGCGACGGGCGCACCACCCCGGCACGCCTGAAGGACGGCGCCTTCGGCCTGGTCAGCCAGGGCGGCCCGGTCCGCGCCAACGCGCGCCTGGTCAGCTACGACGCCGACGGCAACGAGATCGGCCGTATGCCCCTCTTCGACAAGGACTACCCCGACCGCTGCTACGCCGACCCGGCCGGCAACGTGCTCTACCTCCCGCGCCCCGCGAAGAAGGACGCACCCACACCGGACCCCGCCACCTGCCTACCCACCGAAGCCTGGCGCCGCTAGCCCGGCACCCACCACGGCGGCTCAACCCCCGAGGGCGGCGACCAGCAGGCGCATGGAGCGGATCGCGGACCTGATCTCCTGGAGGTAGCGGCCGGGGGTGAGCACCGGCTCGGGCAGGGCGAGGTCGTCGGCGAGGCGGGGGTCGACGCCGATCGTGTCGACCGCGCAGCCGTACGGCAGGCCGAGGGTGCGCACCGCGTCGCAGTGCTGGAACGGCACGTAGATCGGCGCGGTCACCACCAGCACCCGGTCGCCCTGCGCCAGCGCCGCGCGCTTGGCCCAGAAGCGCTGGGTGTCGGCGGTGTGCGCGCGGCGTATCCCGGGCTCGGACGACGGCGCGGCCAGCACCGCGATCGGCGGGCCCTCCTCGGGCGCGTAGGTGCGCACGGACCAGGAGCCGTCCGGCGCGGCGTCGGCCTCGACCGGCTCGTCGACCTTGAACGCGCGCCGCACGCCGAGGTCGAGCACGTCGATCTCGCTGCGGCAGCCGTTGACCGGCGGGAGGGCACGCTCGGCCGGCGACAGCGGGCGGAAGCTGCCCAGCACGCCCACCCCCTCGGCGAACGTGCCGCGGTGCAGCAGGTGCGCGGCGTACGCGGTGCGCCGCAGGCAGGCGTGCGCGAGCCCGCCGAGCACGACCACGTGCTTGTAGTCGCGGCGAGGCGGTGGCTTCGCGCCGATCATGCCGAGCGCCTCGGCCGACGCTTCGACGAGCGTGGCGATCTCGGGGTCGAGGTCGGGCTCGCGGGCGTCCGGGCGCTCGGCGCCGGCGCGGAAGTCCCAGTGGGTGGCCGAGAACGCGTCCAGCCAGCCCAGCAGCGAGGGGCTGTCGCCGCCCGGCCACTGGCCGCCGAACGCGGTGACGAGGTCGCGCAGGGGCGCGGACGTGATCCAGCGAGCCACGCCGTCGAGCACGGCGGCCGGCTCGCCGGACGGGAGCGGGACCGGCTGCACGTGCACGGTCGGATCTTAACGGGGATGGCAGTTACACACTGTAGGTTGCCTCCGGGGCCGCGCCGGTGGGAGCGTGCGGTATGACCGATGACCTGCTCGCGCGGCACAGAGCCGTGCTGCCCAAGTGGATGCCGCTCTACTACCAGGAGCCGATCGAGATCGTGTCCGGATCGGGGTGCCGGGTCACCGACGCGTCCGGCCGCACGTATCTCGACTTCTTCGGCGGCGTGCTCACCACCATGATCGGGTACGACGTGGCGGAGATCCGCGAGGCGGTCGAGCGGCAGCTGCGCACGGGCGTGGCGCACACCTCGACGCTGTACCTGATCCGCCAGCAGGTCGAGCTCGCCGAGAAGATCGCCCGGCTCTCCGGCATCGAGGACGCGCGGGTCTTCTTCACCAACTCGGGCACCGAGGCCAACGAGGCCGCGCTGTTGGTCGCCACCAACCTGCGCAAGTCCAACCAGGTGCTCGCGGTGCGCAACAGCTACCACGGCCGGTCGTACGCGACGATCGGCATCACCGGGCACCGCAGCTGGTCGGCGAGCGCCCTCAACCCGCTCCAGGTGGCCTGGCTGCACTCCGGCGACCGGCTGCGCGGCGTGCTCGCCAAGCTCGACGACGCCGACCACATCGAGGCGGCGGTCGAAGACCTGCGCGAGGTGATCGCCACGCAGACCGCCGGCGACGTGGCCTGCCTGATCGCCGAGCCGATCCAGGGCGTGGGCGGTTTCGTGAGCGCGCCGGACGGGCTCTTCGCGGGGCTGAAGAAGGTGCTCGACGAGTACGGCATCCTGCTCATCTCGGACGAGGTGCAGACCGGCTGGGGGCGCACCGGCGAGCACTTCTGGGGCTACCAGGCGCACGGAGTGACGCCCGACCTGCTCACGTTCGCCAAGGGCATCGGCAACGGCTTCGCGCTGGCCGGCGTGGTCGGCCGGGCCGAGGTGATGAACGCGGTGGAGGCGATCTCCTTCTCCACCTTCGGCGGCAACCCGATCTCGACGGCGGCCGGCAACGCGGTGCTCGACTACGTGCTCGACCACAATCTTCAGGAGAACGCCCAGCGGGTCGGCGGCATCCTGTTGGAGGGGCTGCGCTCGGCCGCCGCGGATCACCCGATCATGGCCGAGGTACGGGGCAAGGGGCTGATGCTGGCGATCGAGTTCGTGCGGCCGGGCACGGTGGAGCCGGACCCGGCGGTGACCGCGCGGGTCTTCGAGCTCGCGAAGGAGGGTGGCCTGCTCGTGGGCAAGGGCGGCCTGTACGGCAACGTGCTGCGCATGGGCCCGCCGCTCACGCTCGGTGAGGACGAGGCGCGGGAGGGGCTGGCGATCCTGGTCGACGCCATCGGGAGGGCCGCCACGTAACGGTTCGGTGCCCAGGGGTTGCTGTCACCCACGACTTGTCGTAAGAATCCTTCAAAGCGTTAACAGCGACTGAAGGGAAGTGACGCGGCCCCCATGAATAGTACAAGGCGTGACATTCTCCGTCGTGGGGTCGTCGCCGGCGTCATGGCGACCCCCGCGGCCGGCCTACTGACCGGCTGCGCGACGAGTGGCGACGACGACTCCGGCGGCGACAGCGCCAACCAGGGCGAGAAGACCGCGGAAAACCCCTTCGGCGTGAAGGCGGACGCGCCGCTGGAGGTGGTCATCTTCAACGGCGGGTACGGCGAGGAGTACGCCAAGGCCCACGAGGCCATGTACAACGAGAAGTACCCGAACGCGAAGATCACGCACTCGGCCACCCAGGAGATCAGCAAGACCCTCCAGCCGCGCTTCGTCGACGGCAGCCCGCCCGACGTGGTCAACAACTCCGGCGCCGGCCAGATCGACCCCGGCGGCCTCGTGTCGCAGGGCGCGCTCGCCGACCTCGGCCCGCTGCTCGACGCGCCGAGCCTCGACGTGCCGGGCAAGAAGGTGCGCGACACGCTGCTGCCCGGCGTGGTCGACGTGGGCAGCTTCGACGGCAAGTTCCACGTGCTCAACATCAGCTACACGGTCTACGGCATCTGGTACTCGCAGAAGCTCTTCGCCGACCGCGGCTGGCAGTACCCGAAGACGTGGGACGAGCACATCGCGCTGTGCCGCACCATCCAGGCGGCCGGCATCTCGCCGTGGACCTACGCGGGCAAGCACCCCCGCTACATGAGCTGGCCCGTCATCTCCACGGCCATCAAGCTCGGCGGGCTCGACGTCGCGAAGGCGATCGACAACCTCGAGCCCAACGCGTGGAAGTCGGACGCGATGAAGCAGTCGGTCGACGCCTGGCACCAGATCGTCAAGGACAAGTTCATCCTGCCCGGCACGCCCGGCCTCGACCACGTGCAGTCGCAGACCGAGTGGTGCCGCGGCAAGGCGGCGTTCATCTCCTGCGGCTCCTGGATAGAGAACGAGCAGAAGGCGGTCACCCCCGCCGGCTTCAACATGGCGATCGCGCCGACGCCGAGCCTCAGCACCGGCGACAAGCTGCCGTTCGAGGCGATCCGGGGCACGGCCGGCGAGCCGTTCGTCGTGCCGGCCAAGGCGAAGAACGTCCCCGGCGGCCTGGAGTACTTCCGCACCGTGCTGTCGATGCGCGGCGCCAAGGACTTCACGCAGAAGGTCTCCGCGCTCAGCGTGGTCGCAGGCGCGGCCGAGGGTGCGACCCTCCCGCCCGGCCTGACCACTGTGGTCAAGGCGCTTGACGCCTCCGGCAGCAACGGCTTCAACTGGGTCTACAACAACTACTACCGCAAGCTCGAACGCGAGCTCGTCGACGCGGCGTGCGGGGAGTTCTTCAGCGGTCGCATCAGCCCGACCGAGTTCCTCGACCAGTGCCAGAAGGGCGCTGACATGATCGCGCAGGACAGCTCGGTCAAGAAGTTCAAGCGGGCCTGAGGGGGCAGGGGCGGCGCATGCGGCATGGCAAGTATCCCCTGATCATCACGTTCCTGGTGCCGCCCCTGATCCTGTACGGCGTCTTCGTGCTCTCGCCGTACCTTCAGGCGTTCCAGATCTCCACCACCGACTGGCTCGGCTACTCCACCGACGCCAACTCGGTGGGGTTGGACAACTTCGTCCAGCTGTTCAAGGACGACTACGTCTGGAACGCGATCAAGAACAACGCGATCCTGCTCGCCCTCGTACCGGTGCTGACGATCGCGCTCGGCCTGTTCTTCGCGACGATGCTCAACATGGGCGGGCGCGGGGGACGGGCCGGCGTGGTCGGCGTACGCGGCACCGCGGCCTACCGCCTCGTGTACTTCTTCCCCCAGGTGCTCTCGGTCGTCATCATCGCGGTGATCTGGCAGCAGGTGTACCACCCCAACGCCGGCATCCTGAACGCCGCGCTCGAGCCGTTCGGCATCGACGGGCCGAGCTGGCTGGGCGACCCGCGCTTCGCGTTCTGGTGCGTGTTGGCCGTGATGGTGTGGGCCAACGTCGGCTTCTACGTCGTCCTGTTCGGCGCGGCGATGCAGGCCATCCCGAGGGACATCTACGAGGCGGTGCTCCTCGACGGCGCCTCCCGCGCGGTCATGCTCCGCCGGATCACGATCCCGCTGCTGTGGGACACCGTGCAGGTCGCCTGGATCTACCTGGCGATCGCCGCCCTCGACGGCTTCATCCTCGTGCAGCTGATGACCAACGGCGGCCCCAACTTCTCCTCCGACGTGATCGGCCTGCGCATGTACAACACCGCCTTCGGCAGCGACACCAAGTTCGGGTACGCCTCGGCGATCGGCGTCGTGATGTTCTTCCTCACCCTCTCGGTGGCGGTGCTGGCGCTGCGCACGTCGCGGCGGGACCGGATCGAGTACTCATGACGGCCCTGGCTGATAAGGCGGTCGAGGCTCAGGCCGCCGCTCGCGCCGACAAGCCGTTGCGCCGCGAGTGGGGCGTGGCAAACGTCTTCTCGCACGGCTTCCTGCTGCTGTGGGCGCTGCTCACCACGCTGCCGCTGCTGTGGGTGGTGCTGAGCTCGTTCAAGGACGACAACGAGATCCTGACCGACCCGTGGGGCCTGCCCGGCGCGCTGCGCTTCGAAAACTGGCACCGCGCGTGGACCGAGGCGCACATCGGCCGCTACTTCCTCAACAGCATCATCGTCGTCTCCGGCTCGCTCACGCTCACGATGCTCTTCGGCGCCACCGCCGCGTACGTCTTCGCCCGCTACGACTTCCGCTTCAAGCAGGTCTTCTACTACCTGTTCGTGGGCGGCATGATGTTTCCCGTCTTCCTGGCGCTGGTGCCGCTCTTCTTCGTGGTGCGCAACGCCGGCCTCTTCGGCACCTGGCGGGGCCTCATCCTGGTGTACGCGGCCTACTCGCTGCCGTTCACCGTGTTCTTCCTGACCGCGTTCTTCCGCACGCTCCCGCAGGCGGTGGCCGAGGCCGCGCTCATCGACGGCTGCGGCCCGTTCCGGCTCTTCTTCCGCGTCATGCTGCCGATGGCGCGGCCCGGCCTGATCAGCGTGGGCATCTTCAACTTCCTCGGCCAGTGGAACCAGTTCATCCTGCCCCAGGTCCTCATGCAGGGCGACGACTCGAGGTGGGTGCTGGCGCAGGGGTTGTCGGCGCTCGCGGTGAGCCAGGGCTACCAGGGCGACTTCAGCGGCCTCTTCGCCGGCCTGACGATCGCGATGCTGCCGGTGCTGGGCGTCTACGTCCTCTTCCAACGCCAGATCCAGTCCGGCCTGACCGCCGGCCAGCTCAAGTAGTCTGGCCGGGATGGGAGTGACGGCACGTAAGGCGACCCCGGCGGACGCGCCCGTCATGGCCGAGCTGCGCTGGCGCTGGCCGACCGAGGAGCACGGCTACACGGGCACCGACCACGCGGCCTACGTCGAGTCGTTCGCCGCCTGGGTCGTCGACCACATGGCCACGCACATCCCGTTCGTCGCCGAGGTGGACGGCGCCGTCGTGGGCATGGCCTGGCTGATGCTCGCCGACCGCGTGCCGGGCCCCACCCGCCGCCACCGCCGCACGGGCGACGTCCAGGCCGTGTACGTGGCGCCGGAGCAGCGCGACAGCGGCGTGGGGGCGGTGCTGCTGGAGGCCCTGCTGGCCGAGGCCCGCGAGCTCGGCCTCGAACACGTCACCGTCCACTCCAGCGAGCGCGCCGTCCCCTTCTACGAACGCCGCGGCTTCACCCACGACCGCCAGTGGCTCTGGTGGCAGCCCACCTCACCCTGACCGCCGCGCTCAACCCGACCCCTTCGACGACTGGAACACCAGTGCTGTAAAACCGACCGGACAACAGCACTGGTGTTCCAGTCGTGCGTGACCCTTGGCCGGCGCAGCCGGCGGGGTGAGGGCGACCAACAGCGGACGGGGGAGGCCGCGGGAGCAACGGCACGGACCACGACGGACATCGCGGTAGCTCGATGGATTTGTCTACGGGAGCAGTCGCGTGTGGAGGGCGGCCGCTTCGACCGGGGTGAGCAGGGGGCGGGCGGAGAGCCAGGCCGCCGCCGCGGCGCCGTCGGAGGCGTGGGGGCGGGGGGCTTCGGGCCAGCGGGCGGTCAGCTCGCGCTCGACCGCCGGGGCCAGCGGTGTGTCGCCGGTCAGGAGGCCGCCGGCCAGCACGATCGGGCTCGTGTCGCCGGGCTCGCGGATGCGGGCGACGCTCTCGGTCAGCAGGCGGGCGGCCTCGGCCAGCAGCGCGGTCGCGGTGGGGTCGCCCTCCGCGTGGGCGGCGATGACCAGCGGGGCCAGCTTGGCCAGCTCCACCGGCGGGCGCCGGGTCACCCGCTGTACCAGCAGGTCGACCCGGTCCCGCGCGGAGAGCGTGCCCAGGTCCGCGCGGGCGGCGGTGGGTGTGTCCTCGGGCGGGCCGAGGAGCCGCGCCACCACGGCGCGGGAGAGGCGGCCCGGCGGGCGGCCGGCGTCCATGGCGGTCAGGGTCGCGCGGACGGCCTCGCGGCCCAGCCAGAAGCCGGAGCCGGCGTCGCCCAGCAGCCAGCCGTGACCGTCCGAGACACGGTCGAGGGCGAAGCCGCGGATGGTGCAGGCGATGGCGCCGGTGCCGGAGATGAGCACCGTGCCGTCCGGGCTCGCCGTGCCGGACGCGTACGCCACCAGCGCGTCGCCGATGATCTCGAAGGGGCACTGGAGGCCGGCGTCGACCCAGGCGCGGTCGAACGCGGCGCGGCTCGCCGGGTCGGCCAGCAGGCGGGCCACGCCGGCGAGGCCGATCGTGCCGGCGCGTACCCGCGCGGGGTCGACGGCGGCGAGTGCTTCGGCGAGCGCTTTCGCCAGCTCGGCCGCGGCCGCCTCGGCGCCGTGCGAGGTGGGGTTGCCGCCGCCCGCGGCGCCGGTGCCGACCCGGTCGCCGGCGAGGGAGGCGACCAGGGCACGGGTGGATGTGCCGCCGATGTCCAGCCCGATCACGAGTGCGTCCGACACCCGCTCATCGTGGTGCCGGAGCCGCGCTGATAGCGCTCCCAGACGGTAACAGTTTGAAAACTTCGCCCAACACCTTGACAAGGTAGCCCTGTTAGTAAGAACTTTTACCACTATCAGTTAACACTCCTTTCGAATGAAGATCCATAAGGAGGGCGGCGCAGGATGGACACCCCGGTGGCTGTGGACGGCGTGCTGCTGGCCGTTCGCGGCAAGCTGCCGGAGTTCACCGGCGCGCTCAAGCGGGTCGCCGAGCAGGTGCTGACCGACCCGGCCGGGGCGTCGCGGGCCACGATCGTCGAGCTGGCCGAGCGGAGTGGCACCTCGCCGGCGACGGTCACCCGGTTCTGCCGGGCGCTCGGCTTCGAGGGTTACGCCGAGCTGCGTCTCGGCATCGCCGCGGAGACCGGGCGGGCCCGCGCGGCCGGCTGGACCGTCGACATCGGCCGGGAGATCGAGCCGGGCGACCCCCTGGAGAAGGTGCTTCAGCAGATCATGGCGGCCGACACGCGGGCCATGCACGACACCGCCGGGCTGCTCGACCTGGGCGAGGTGGAGCGCGCCGCCGACGCGATCGCGGGGGCCAGCCGGGTCAACATCTTCGGGGCCAGCGGCAGCGCCCTGGTCGGCGAGGAGATGCAGTTCAGCCTGCACCGCATCGGTGTGGCCGCGTGGGCCTGGACCGACGTGCACAACGGCCTCGCCAGCGCCGCCCTGCTGCGCCCCGGCGACGTGGCGCTCGGCGTCTCCCACAGTGGACAGACGCGGGAGACCATCGAGATGCTCGCCGAGGCGGGCAGCCACGGCGCCACCACGGTCGCGCTGACCAGCTTCCCGCGTTCGCCGCTGGCCGAGCTCTCCGACATCGTGCTGCTCACGGCCACCCAGGCGACGACGTTCCGGCCCGACGCCCTCTCCGCCCGGCATCCCCAGCTGGTCGTGCTCGACCTGCTGTACATCGCCGTCGCGCAGCGCACACACGATCGTGCCCACGCCGCGTTCCAGCGGACGGCCCAGGCCGTCGACGGCCACAAGGCGGGCAAGGAGGCGGCCAGATGAGCGCCAGCCGCCTGGGGCGCCCAGCGAGCTTTGCGAGCGCATTCAGCACAGTCCCACCCAACACCCAACGAGGAGACGCATCATGTCCGTAACCCCCGACGGAACGTCGGATCTGACCCGCCGCAGACTGCTGGGCCGGGCTGCGGCCGCCGGTCTGCTCGCGACCCCGGCCGCCGGTCTGCTCAGCGGATGCCTGGGCAGCGGCGATGACGAGCCGGACAACCAGGCTGAGGGCGAGAAGAGCGCCACCAACCCGCTCGGCGTCGACGCCAAGGCTCCGCTGGAGCTCTACATCTTCAACGGCGGCCTGGGCACCAAGTACGCCACCGACGTGCACGTGCCGTCGTACAAGAAGTCGTTCCCCGAGGCCGACGTGAAGTTCAACCAGGCCGAGGAGATGGCGACCGTGCTCCAGCCGCGGTTCACCAGCGAGGACCCGCCGGACATGGTCAACAACGCCGGTTCCAAGCTGATGGACCAGGGCGCGCTGGTGCAGGCGGGCCAGGTGCAGGATCTGACCGACCTGTTCAACGCGCCGTCGCTGGACATCGCCGGCAAGACGGTCAAGGACACGCTGGTGCCGGGCACGATCGAGCAGGGCTCGTTCAACGGCAAGCCCTACGTGCTCAACTACGCCTTCACCGTCTTCGGCCTCTGGTACTCCGACAAGCTCTTCCAGGCCAACGGCTGGACCGCGCCGAAGACCTGGGACGAGTTCACCGCGCTGCTGGACAAGGCCAAGGCCGCCGGCAAGACGGGGTACGCGTACGCGGGCGCGAACGCCGCCTACTACCAGTACCTGGTGATCCTCACGACCGCCGCCAAGATCGGTGGCGCGGACGTCCTCAAGAACATCGACAACCTCGAGGACGGCGCCTGGACTGCCGAGCCGGTCAAGCAGGCCGCACAGATGTGGGGCGAGATCGGCAGCAAGTACATGCTCAAGGCGCACCTCGGCCTGCGCCACACCGAGGTCCAGCTCCAGCAGAACCAGGATCAGGTGGTCTTCTACCCCTCCGGCTCCTGGCTGGAGAACGAGCAGGCCAAGGACACCCCGGCCGGCTTCAACTACGCGGTGATCCCGGTGCCGAGCGCCAGCTCGTCGGACAAGCTGCCGCAGACCGCGATCTACGCGGCGGCCGGCGAGATGTACTTCGTCGCGTCCAAGGGCAAGAACCCGCGCGGCGGCATGGAGTACCTGCGCCACATGCTCTCCAAGGAGGGCGCGAAGGGCTTCACGCAGCTGACCAAGGTGCTGACGGTCGTGCAGGGCGCCACCGAGGGCCTCACCATCTCGCCCGGCCTCACCAGCAGCGAGGCGATGCTCAAGGCGGCGGGCAGCGACTACTTCGCCTACCGCTGGGACACCTGGTACAAGAAGATGGACGACGAGTGCCGGGCGGCCACCAACGAGCTGATGTTCAACGGCGGTGACGCCAACAAGTTCGTGACCCGCATGCAGAAGGTCGCGGACGCGGTGAAGAAGGACCCCTCCATCGAGAAGTTCACGCGGTAGTCGTCATGCGGCATGGCAGGTACCCGTTCATCGTCGGCTTTCTGATCGCGCCGGTCACGATCTACGTGACCTTCGTGATCGCGCCGTATCTCCAGGCCTTCTACCTGGCGATGACCAACTGGCGCGGTGTCTCGGCTAACCCGAAGTTCATCGGGCTGGACAACTTCAGGCGGCTGCTCGAAGACGACACCTTCTGGAAGGCCGTACGGCATCACGGCGTGTTGCTGCTTGTCCTGCCGCTGGCGTCCATCGCGATCGCCCTCGTCTTCGCGTTCCTGCTGAACGTGGGTGGAGGGTCGAAGGCTGGCGTGATGACGGGGGTCTGGGGGTCGAAGTTCTACCGGATCGTGTTCTTCTTCCCCCAGGTCCTCGCCGTCGTCATCGTCGCCGTGATCTTCCAGCGGGTGTACGCCCCGGACGAGAGCGGCCTGCTCAACGGCTTCCTCGGGCTCGTCGGGGTAGACCCGGTGCCGTTCATGGCGGACAAGAACATCGCGCTCTTCGCGATCATCGCGGTGCTCGTGTGGCAGGCGGTCGGCTTCTACGTGGTCCTCTTCTCCGCCGGCATGGCGTCGGTGCCGAAGGACATCTACGAGGCGGCGGTGCTCGACGGCGCCGGGCGGGGCAGCATGTTCTTCAAGGTCACGCTGCCCCTGCTGTGGGACACACTCCAGGTCGCCTGGGTGTACCTGGGCATCGCGGCGTTCGACGCGTTCGCGATCGTGCAGGTGCTCTCGATCGACCGGGGCGGTCCGGATGGCGCCACGACAGTGCTCGGCATGGAGATCTACCGCAACGCCTTCGACTACTCGCAGTTCGGCTACGCCTCGGCGATGGGCGTGGCGCTGTTCTTCCTGACCATCACGTTCGCCGCGTTGACCCTGCGGGTCAGCCGGCGCGAGACGATCGAGCTCTAGGGGGTATCGACAGTGGCACGCATCGACACCCCGGCGCCCGCGCGGCGGGACCCCGCCCCGCCGCGGCGGCACGCCAGCCCGGCGGGGGAGCGCCGCCGCGAGGTCGGCCTGCTCAACAGCCTCGCGCACGTCGGGCTCGCGGTCTGGGCGATCATCATCCTCGCCCCGCTGCTCTGGATGTTCCTCGCCTCGTTCAAGACCAACACCGAGATGTACCTGGGCAACCCGTTCAGCCTGCCGAAGGAGATCGACTTCGACAGCTACGTGCGGGCGTGGAACAAGGCGCACGTCGGCCGCTACTTCCTCAACAGCGTCTTCGTGGTCACGCTGAGCACGGCGGGCACGATGCTCTTCGGCTCGATGGCGGCGTACGTGCTGGCCCGGTACAAGTTCATCGGCAACCGGGTCATCTACTACCTGTTCGTCTCCGGCCTGGCTTTCCCGGTGTTCCTCGCGCTGGTCCCGCTCTTCCTCATCGTCAACAACATGGGCCTGCGCAACACGTTCACCGGCCTGATCCTGGTCTACATCGCGTACTCGCTGCCGTTCACCGTGTTCTTCCTGGCCGCGTTCTTCAAGACGCTGCCCAACTCGGTGGCCGAGGCGGCGGTGATGGACGGCGCGTCGCACACGCGCCTGTTCTTCCAGGTGATGATGCCGATGGCGCGGCCGGCGCTGGTGAGCATCACGATCTTCAACATCATCGGCCAGTGGAACCAGTACCTGCTGCCGGTGGCGCTCATGCAGGGCGAGGGCGCGCAACAGAAGTGGGTGCTCACCCAGGGCATCGCGAACATCTCGGTGCAGGCCGGCTACGAGGCCGACTGGGCGGCCCTTTTCGCGGCCGTCACCCTCTCCATCCTCCCCATGATCGTCATGTACTCCATCTTCCAGCGCCAGATCCAGTCCGGCCTCACCGCCGGCGCGGTCAAGTAGCGGCAACGGCTGTCGCGGGCGTCTCCGGACGCCCGCGGCCGCCGCACCGGCGCGAGACCCGGTGGTGCGATGCGCAGCTCGACAGCTCTCCCGACCGACCGGAGCGGTGCCCGCGGAGCATACGGTCTACAACTGACACGAACGCGGGAAAAGGTCTCTAGAGACCTCTCGGAGTCGGAGTGGCTTCGACCCCTTATTTAGACAGAGATTTGAGCTACCGCGATGTGCGTCGTGGTCCAGGCCGCTGCTCCCGCGGCCTCACCCGTCCGCCGCTGGTCGCGCCGGTGGTCGACGTTTGTCCACAATGTCTGTTCCCGGATCGGCGATCCGGGAAAGTAGCGGGGTTTCGTCGCCGCGGGTAACCGCTGCGGTGGTGTGAGCGGCGCGAGATTCGAGATCTAGGAGAGTTAGGGCGCTATTTCAACCCTCAGTCTCCTAGATCTCGAAGTCTCGCCCCTTTGGCTGGTGACGGTGCGTCAGGATGGCGGAGGTAGGTCCGTGAAGGCCGCCTTTGGGGCTTGTCTCGCGGACCTGGCAGTGGACGGCCGGGGATCTCGGCGAGCGCTGCGAGCCGCCGGCCGGGAGCGGTCCCCGCGGGAGCATACGGTCCGCAGCTGACGCGGACGTGGGCAAAATATGTCTTCAACCCAGGACAGGCACCCTGACTCCGGATGTCTCTAGTACATCTGTCGGACCGGTCGTGCAGAATGCGCAGGTGGAGGTTGACGGGCGGCGGGTGTGGGGGTCGACGGCGGCCGCCTATCCGCCGCTGCTGCGTGCCGGGGTGCGGGTCGAGCGCTGCCACGACGTCGAGCTGACCGAGGCGCTGCTGCTCGGCTACGACGGGCGGTGGGGTGAGCCGCGTTCGCTCGCGGCGGCCGATGCCCGGCTCACCGGCGCGCCGGTGCCGCCCGATCCGCCGCCGCGCGCGGCCGCGCCGCCCGGCGATGCCCAGGCCTCGCTCTTCGACGACGCGCCGCCGCCCGCGGACGATCCGGCCGTCCTCGCCCGGGTCTACGCCGACCAGGCGGCCCGGGTCGCCCGCACCGAGCATCCCGGCCGCTTTCGACTGCTGGTGGCGGCCGAGTCGGCCGGGGCGCTGATCGCCGCCGAGATGGGGGCCGCCGGGTTGCCGTGGCGGGCCGACATCCACGACCAGCTGCTGCTGGAGCTGCTGGGTGAGCCGTCGCCGGTGGGCGGCCCGCCCCGCCGCCTGGCCGAGCTCTCCGCGAAGATCGCGGCCGCCTTCGGCGTGCGGCAGCTGCATCCCGAGTCGCCGCAGGAGCTGCTGCGCGCGTTCGCGCGGGCCGGCGTCCAGCTGCCCAATACGCGCGCCTGGTCGCTGCGCGGCGTCGATCATCCGGCGGTGCCGCTGGTGCTGGAGCACAAGGAGCTCTACCGCATCTGGACCGCGCACGGCTGGGCCTGGCGCGACGCGTGGGTCCACGATGGACGGTTCCGCGCGGAGTATGTGCCGGCCGGCGTGGTCTCCGGCCGCTGGGCCACGCGGGGTGGGGGAGCGCTACAGATTCCCAAGGTCGTCCGCCGGGCGGTCGTCGCCGACCCCGGGTGGAAGCTCGTGGTGGCCGACGCCGGCCAGCTCGAGCCCCGCGTGCTCGCCGCGGTCTCCGGCGACGACCGGCTGGCCGCCGCGGCCGCCTCGGGCGACCTCTACGCCGCGCTGGCCGCCGACGCCTTCGGCGGCGACCGGGCTCGCGCGAAGGTGGCCCTGCTCGGCGCGATGTACGGCCAGACCGGCGGCGCCGCCGTCCCCGCCCTGGCCACGCTCAAGCGCAACTACCCGACCGCGTTCGAGTACGTGGAGGCGGCCGCCCGCACCGGCGAGGGCGGCGGGCTGGTCCGCTCGTGGCTGGGGCGCACCTGCCCGCCCCGTTCGGTGCCGGTCGGCGGGGAGGAGTATGGGCCCGTCGACGGGTCCCGCGCGCGTGCCCGCGGTCGCTTCACCCGCAACTTCGTCATCCAGGCCACGGCCGCCGAGTGGGCGCTCACGCTGCTCGCCACGCTCCGCGGCGACCTCGCCGGCACCGGCGCCGACCTCGTCTTCTTCCAGCACGACGAAGTGCTCGTGCACGCGCCACAGGAGCGGGCCGCCGAGGTCAGCGAGGCCGTGCGCGCCGCCGCCACCCGCGCGGGCCAGCTGCTTTTCGGAGGCACGGCGGTCCGCTTCCCCCTCGACGTGTCCGTCGTTGATTGTTACGCCGACGCCAAATGAGCCGCTCGGGTCTTTCCCACAGGAGGTTGAGCGCTCACACTTGACGCGGCACACCTGGGGGGGTGTTCGCGATGACGACCGCGGGGATGGTCATCGCCGCCGGCGGGGGGCGCCGGATCGGCGGGCCAGAGGCACTACTGCAACACGACGGCACACCGCTCGTCGACCGGGCGATCGAGACAGTGCGCGACGCCGGCTGCGAGCCGGTCGTCGTCATCCTCGGCGCGGCCGCCGACGAGGTACAGGCCGCGGCCGAGCTCAAGGGCGCGAGCGTGGTGATCGACAAGACGTGGGGCCGCGGCATCGGCAGCTCACTGCGCGCCGGGCTCAAGGCCCTGACCGACACCGAGGCCGACGCGGTCGTGGTGGTCCCGGTCGACATGCCGGGCGTGACAGCACACGCGGTGCGCCGCGTGGCCGCACTCCCGTACTCCGACGTGCTGGTCTGCGCCACCTACGAGGGCCGCCGCAGCTTCCCGATGCTCTTCGGCCGCAAGCACTGGCCCGGCATCTCGACGGTCGCGCACGCCGACGCCGGTGCCCGGCCCTACCTGCTGGCCCACAAGCACGAGGTGCTCGACGTGGCCTGCGACCGCATCGCCGACGGCGCGCGGCTGGAAAGCCCGGAGGCGGTGGCCGCTTTCAAGCTGACGATCCCCGCGCAGCGAGTGCGCACCTGAGCATAGGCTGTCGATCATCCGGGTCCGCTGATCGTCATGGGGTCATGAAGTTCATCCTGCTGCTCTGGGAGCCCGACACCGACTGGCAGTCGGTGTCCAAGGAGCGCCTGGACGCCGCCCTGGCCGCACACGGCGCGTTCATCCGCTACCTGGACGGGCGCGGCATCCCGTGGACCGGCGGCGCGCTGGCCGCCCAGGACACGGCGACGACCCTGCGCCCGGGCGACGACGGGCCGGTGCTGACGGATGGGCCGTTCATCGAGCTCAAGGAGGGCATCGGCGGCTACTACGTCATCGACGTTGCCGACCACGCGGAGGCGGTCGAGGTCGCGAAGCACTGCCCGATCGGCTCGGCCACCGAGATCCGCCCGATCTGGGGCTGACCGCCCGCCGAGCGGCCCTGGAGAGGTCCCCGGGCCGCTCTAGAGACTTTTCGGAGTCGTTGTGGCTTTCGGCGCCCCCTATTTAGACAGATTTGAGCTACCGCGATGTCCGTCGTGGTCCGGACCGCTGCTCCCGCGGCCTCACCCGTCCGCCGTTGGTCGCGCCGGTGGTCGACGTTTGTCCACAATGTCTGTTCCCGGATCGGCGATCCGGGAGAGTAGCGGGGGTTTCGTCGCCGCGGGTAACCGCTGCGGTGGTGTGAGCGGCGCGAGATTCGAGATCTAGGAGAGTTAGGGCGCTATTTCAACCCTAAGTCTCCTAGATCTCGAAGTCTCGCCCCTTTGGCTGGTTACGCTGCGTCAGGATGGCGGGCCTCGAAGCATCACGACGGGCGGCGACCCCGACCCCGAAAGGTCTCTAGGCGGTCGGCTGTCAGAGGGTCACGGCCGCGTCCTCGGCGAGGGTGAACAGTCCGGCGTCGAAGGTGACCGTGGCCAGCTTGGTGCCCTTGGGCACGTCGAAGTAGACGAATGCGCGTACCTTGTTGCCCGGGTTGATCTCGTCCAGGAACCCGGCGCCGTCCTTGTTTCCGTAGATGTTGGCCTCGCCGTCGGCCGAGAACTCGCGACCGGTCGTGTCCTTCGCCGTGACGGTGCCGTCGGCGTGGAAGTAGTGCGCCTTCTTGGTCACGTTCTTGGCGCTGACGTCGACACGGCAGAAGGTCCCCTGGGCCTTCTTGTTGAGGAACTCGCTGCCGACCTGGGCGATTCCGCACTTCGCGCTGTGCACGACGAACTCGAAGTCGCCGCCGCGGACGGTCTGACCGACCCGGTACGTCTTCGGCTTTTCCTCGGCGGTCTCCGCTTTCTCCTCGGCCTGCGCGGCGGGCGCGTCTTTCGGCTCCTCGGCCTGCTGCCCGCTGGTGCTCGTGGTGGTCGTGCTGGGGTCGCCGGCGACCGCGGCGGCGACGGCGCCGCCGATGCAAAGGACGGCGAAGACGGCCACGACGATGCCGATGGTGAGGCCGACGTTGGACTTCTTCTTCGGCGGTGGCATGACCGGGCCGGCGTGGTACGGCGGCTGCGGCTGACCCGGGCTGACCGGCGGGCTGGGGTATGTCACGGTGCTCTCCAATGCGGGGTCCGCGGGAGAAGACGGCGGCCGGCTGGACCCTGCTGAGCGTGCCGACCGCCGCGTTTTGAAGGGGGATCGGCCGGTCACGGTAGTGATCCCGTCGCAGGGTGTGCTGTCAGATCAAGGTCATGGTTCGCCGAACGGGTCCGCGTAGTCGGCGGTTTCGATCTCCGCGGCGAGGCGGGCTGTCCGTTCGGACATTTCGGCAGTGCACCGCGCGCCGGCGGTCGTCAGGGGCGGTGGGTGAGGTAGGCGGCGCCGCGTGGGGAGATGCGGTAGCCGACCTCCAGGCTCTCCGTCAGGCCGAGTGCCTTCAGCTTGCGCACGTCCGCCTTGAACGACGGCACGTCTCGGCCCAGCGCGGCCGCGAGGTCGGCCGCGCGTACCCCGGGATGGTCCGCGATCGCCCGCAGTGCGGCGGCGGTCCACGGGCCGCGGGTGCTGGCGTGGTCGAGGCGGGCGAGTCGCAGGTCGATGGCGGCCACGCCGGCGTCGTCCAGGCGGTCGTCGGCGGCCAGTGCGGCGCGCGGGTCGGGGCCGGCCACCCGGCGGAAGCGGAGCAGGTAGAGATGGCCGTCGGCGGGGCCGTGGAGATGGGCGAGCAGCGCGGCCACGCTGTCGAAGCCGGCGGCGTGTGCGTCGGCGGGGGTGAGGTCCTCCGGGCGTACCGGGTCGGCGGCGGTCACCTCCACCAGGCCGGCGCCGGTCCGATATGTCCGGCCGGCCACGACCTGGGGACGCCGCCAGCGGCGCAGCGCCGCGGTGATGGTGCCCTCCGCGATGCCGTCGCGCAGCCGCCGCTCAAACAGCATGGCCGCACCTCCGGGCGAGGTGGTCCCGGCCGACCGCGCGCAACCGCCGCTCAAACAGCATGGCCGAACCGCCTGGCGAAGTTGCCCCAGCAGACCGCGCGCAGCCAGTCGTCGCCGAGGTCGAGGCGGATCAGGCCGGTGAGCTGGTCGGCGTACTCGTAGGGGATGTTGGGGAAGTCGCTGCCGAGCAGCACCTTGCCGCCCAGCCCCAGCTCGCGCAGGCGCGGGCGCAGCGAAGGGGGAAACGGCACGAACTGGTCGAAGAACGGCGTGAACGCCATCGTGGTGTCGAGCGCCACCCGCTCGTACGACTCGGCCAGCGCCAGAAACTCCTCGTAGTCCGGCGCGCCCATGTGCGCCACGATCGCGGGGAGGCGCGGGTGGCGGGCGAGCAGGGCGGCGAAGGGCGATGGGCCGGTGTACTCGGCGGCCATCGGCGCGTGCCCGGCGTGCACGACGACCGGCACCCCCGCCTCGGCGAGCAGGCCCCACACCGGCGTCAGCGCGTCGTCGAGCGGGTCGAAGCCACCCACCTGGAGGTGCACCTTGAAGACGCGCGCGCCCGCGTCGAGCGCGGCGGTCACGTACTCCGTCACGCCATCCTCGGGATAGAACGTCGCCGACGGGAGGCAGCCGGGCGTGGCGCGGGCGAACGCCAGCGTCCAGTCGTTGAGGTCGGCGGCCATGCCGGGGCGGTGCGCGTAGGCCAGCGCGGTGAACGCCCGTACGCCGAGCTTCTCCAGGTGGGCGACCCGCTCCGCGTCGGACCACCGGTAGCGGATCGGCCACTCCACGCCCACCAGCGGGCCGGCCTCGTCGAAGTGCGCCCACACACGGCGGAGCATGCGCGGCGGCAGGAAGTGCACGTGCACGTCGGCCAGGCCGGGCAGGCCGAGACCACCCCAGAACCCCGGGACCGCGTTGTCACCCGAGACTGTCACACCTCGATATTGAACCGGCGGAGCACCGAAGGCGCCAGCAGCCCCCACGCGGACAGCAGCGAGACCACCATGAACGCGCCGCGGAACAGATAGACCTCCACCGCTCCGCCCGCGCGTACCGCGAGGCCGCCGGGCAGGCCGAACATCCGCCACATGCGCCGCCCGGTGGGGATGGGCCACAGGATGGGTACGCCGGCGCGGGTGATCAGGTCACCCAACAGGTGGACGAGGCAGCCCACGCCGACCGCGAGGCCCAGCATCGGGTATCCCCGGTCGCCGGGCAGGCGCAGCGCGGTGCCCCACGCGGCCGCGGCGGAGATGAGCGTGATGAGCAGCCAGCCGGCGCGCTTGGCCCACTCGTCGAAGAGGCCGCGGAGGGCGAGGCCGATCATGAGGAAGAGGATGGCGACGACCGCCCACTTGCCGTACGCGGTGCACAGCGCCGTCGTGCCCCAGCCCACCACCACCGTGAACGGAAGCGTGTGGGTGAGCGTGCGGTGGCCGTTTTCCCGCTCGGGGTCGTCGCTCAGCTTGGTGACGTGGTAGACGGCGAGCGACAGCTTTTCGATCACCTCGGCCAGGAAGAGCGACGCCACGCCGAACGTGCGCGCGACCGTCGCACCGCCCTTGTTGCGGGTGACTTTGCCGGAGAGGTCGAGGTCGGGAAAGAGCGCGCCGCCGGCACAGACCGCGGTGCCGACGGCGATGGCGAGGGGCGACTGCTCGTATCCGGCGAAGCGGTCAAGCGCCCACGAACCACCCAGCCACACAGCCGCGCCGGACAACGCGTGAGACGGCCCCATCATGCGCGGGACTGTCGCAGAGCGACAGTCCACATTCAACGACCGCCACGGTGGTACTCGCCACCGTGGCGGTCGGGTGGTGCGGTCACCACTCGTCGCGGTAGCCCCGGCCACACGGGCCGCGCCCGCGGTACTCCGCCTCGACGCGCCAGTCGCGGCCGCGCGGGCCGCGCCACTCGCCGGGGTGGCGGTAGCCGCCGTGGCGGTGCCAGGCCGCGTGCCGGGCCAGCCCGAAGAAGATGAACACCATGGGGATGATCGGCCAGAAGAACGCCACCCCGGAGAGCACCCACAAACCCACCAGGATCGCGCTGAACACCATCGCCCCGCCGACGTGCCGCCGCAGCATGCCGCGCGCGAACGCCCTCGCCTCCGGTGTGTCGGCCAGCGCCCGCCGGCCGCCGTCGGGCAGGTCGGTGGTGAGCCCGCGCAGCTCGTCCCGGTACGTCGCCGCGTACGCCCTGGCCAGCCGCTCCTCGCCTTCGGACAGGTCCAGCCGCCCCTCGGTCATCGCGGCCCGGAGAATCGTCGCCATCTGTTCCCGTTCGGCGTCCGAGGCTCGCACACGCCCGGCGCCGGTATCCGCTGCTGTCATGTCATCGAGGGTCGCCGAACGGCGAGCCGGGCGCGTCGGGCCGGCGGAGGCATCGTCCGGCCGCCGGTGGGAGCAGGGGTGGCGGGCGGGTACCACCGGGGGAGTAGTGGAGGGGGAGGTGTGCCGGGCCCGGGTACTCCCGGCGGGGTAGGCGCGATAGCCGCCGCGGGGCGATGCCGAGGCCGGGCCGCGTGCCCTACGGTCAGACCGTGAGCAGAGACCACCGCCGCCGTCCGCCGTGGGAGCGGCGTGACGCGCGGTGGGAGGCCCGCCGCGCGCGGTGGGAGGCCCGCCAGTGGGATCCCAGCCGCAAGCGCCACGGCGGCGGCATGGTGATCGTCACCGGCGTGGCCCAGGTGCTCGCGGCCCGCACCGCGCGCACCGACCCCGACGCGATCGGATACGCGATCCTGCTCGCCGGCCCGATCGCGCTCGGCCTGCGATACAAGTTTCCGGTGCCGGTGCTGGCCGTCACGATCGCGAGCGCCGTGGGCTTCGCGGCCTGGGCGGAGGAGCCGCGCGGGCCGTTCTACCTGGCGGCGATCTTCGCCCTCTTCGCGGCGATCGACGCGGGCAAGCGCATGGTCTCGTGGGCCATCGTCGCCACCGGCTACGCCGCCTATGCGGTCGTCGCCCGTCCGGATTGGGGTCGGGCGGTGGCCATCGCGGGCGCTGTCGCCGTCTCGCTGCTGCTGGCCGAGGCCAATCGGGTGCGCCGGCAGCAGTTCGCCGAGGTCGCCAAATACCGCGCCGAGCAGGCCCGGGCCCGCGTCGAGCAGGAAAAGCGGCAGGCCAGCGAGGAGCGGCTGCGGATCGCCCGCGAGCTGCACGACGTGCTGGGCCATCACCTGTCCTTGATCAACGTACAGGCCGGGGTGGGGCTGCACCTGATGGACACGCGCCCCGAGCAGGCCCGCGAGGCGCTCACCGCGATCAAGTCCGCGAGTGCCGAGGCGCTGCGCGAGGTGCGCTCGGTGCTCGGTGTGCTGCGCCCGGAGGAGGAGGCCGCCCCCCGCGCGCCGGCGCCCAGCCTGGCCCGGCTCGACGACCTCACCGCCGACGCCGGGCTGCCGGTGCGCACGGTGGTCGAGGGAGAGCCGCGCCCGCTGCCGGCCGAGGTCGACCGCGCGGCCTACCGGATCGTGCAGGAGGCGCTCACCAACGTGCGCCGCCACGCCGGCTCGGCGGCCGCCGCCATGGTGACCATCGGCTACGGCGACGGCGAGGTGACCGTGCGGGTGGCCGACGACGGCGTGGGCGGCCCGGTGGCTCCCGAGGCGGGCAATGGCATCGCCGGCATGCGGGCCCGGGCCGCGGCGCTGGGCGGCACGCTGGTGGCCGGCCCGGCCGACGGCGGCGGCTTCGCGGTCGCGGCCGCCCTCCCGCTGGCCACGCCCGCCCCGGCCCGCGACAACGGATCACGCGCCGAGCGGCGCGCGGACGAGGGGGACGCATGATCAGGGTGCTGCTGGCCGACGACCAGGGGCTGGTGCGGGCCGGGTTCCGGGCGCTGCTCGACGCCGAGCCCGACATCGAGGTGGTCGCCGAGGCCGCCGATGGCGTCGAGGCGGTGCGCCTCACCGGGCAGACCCGGCCCGACGTCGTGCTGATGGACATCCGGATGCCCGGCGTCGACGGCCTGGAGGCCACCCGCCGGATCGCCGCCGACCCGGCGCTGGCGGCGACCCGGATCGTCATCCTGACCACGTTCGAGCTGGATGAGTACCTCTTCGAGGCGCTGCGCGTCGGCGCCTCCGGTTTCCTGGTCAAGGACACCGAGCCCGTCGAGCTGTTGCGTGGCGTGCGCGCGGTCGCGGCCGGCGACGCGCTGCTCTCGCCGGGTGTGACGCGGCGGCTGATCGCCGAGTTCGCGGGCCGTGGCGGCGGCGCCCAGCCGGCCGCGCCCGAGCCGTCGCTGGAGCAGCTGACCGACCGGGAGCGCGAGGTGATGGCGCTGGTCGGCGCCGGACTGTCCAATGAGGAGATCGCCGCCCGCCTCGTGGTCAGCCCGGCCACCGCCAAGACCCACGTGAGCCGCGCGATGGTCAAGCTCGGCGCCCGCGACCGCGCCCAGCTCGTCGTGTACGCGTACGAGGCCGGCCTGGTCCGCCCCGGCTGGCTGAGCTGATCTGGAGGCCTTGCGGCGTCAGGGCTTTCAAACCGGGTTCCCGGGTCCGCGTCAGCTGCGGACCGCCGCTCCCGCCGGAGACCGCTGCGGTCGGCGGCTCGCGGGGCGAGCCGAGATCCCCGACCTCCGCTGCCAGGTCCGCGAAGGCCGTCTAGCCTTTGGCGGGGGCGAAGCTTGCGTTGATCATGTTGAGGTAGGCGAGGTTGCCGGCCCAGTCGAGGGCGCGGGTGATCCACAGGATCGTGTAGGCCCGCTTGGCCGACGTGCGGAAAAGCTCCTGCCGGGCGTGCAGCCGCTCGCCCTTGGCGCTCAGCCAGGTGCAGTCCCAGTCGGCGCCGCCCTTGAAGTAGCGGTTGGGCAGGATCGCGACCTTGCGGTAGTCGTTGAGCGCGCCGCCGGCCACGACCTTGCGCTCCTCCGACTCCCAGTGCTTGACCGGGTCGCCTTTGAGGCCGGGCGCGGTGTCGACGGCGAGCAGGCGGGGGCTGCCCGGCTCGCGGAAGCAGACCACGTCGCCGTCGCGGTAGTAGGTCCACGACGAGGGCACCGCTACCCGGAAGCCGCTCGGGTCGGCGTGCCACGCGAAGCCGTCCGCGAGCGCGAACCGCGGTGTGGCGGGCGGCTCAGGGCGTTTCAGGCCGGCGTCGGTGGGCGGCGAGCCGCACGGCATGCCCGTGCCCGCACCGGCCCCGCTCGCCGGCGCCGACGGGCTGGACGAAGGCACCGAGGCGCCGACGAGCTGGCCCGTCCTCCGGTCGTCGCGGCTGAGCGCGACCACGGCGGTGGCGGCGCTGATCGCGGCGACGAGGGCGGCGGTGGCCGCGATCGCGAGCCGGCGGCGCCGGCGGCCGGAACCCTCGGCGGGAAACTCGGGCCGCGGGTCGTCCGGCGACCGCCGTGGCCGTGGCAGCAGCCGGGTACGCGGCGGCACGGCGGGCGGTGGCAGCGCGGCCCGGCGCAGCAGCCGCTCGGCCTCGGCGCCGTTGAGCCGGTGCTTGGGGTCCTTGCGGAGCAGCCCGCCCAGCACCGGGCGGAGCGCGCCGGCGTGGGTGGCCGGGTCGGGCGGTGCGGTGGCGAGGGCGGTGAGCGTGGCCATGGTGGTCGACCGGGCGTACGGCGAGCGCCCCTCCACGGCCGCGAATAGCGTGGCGCCCAGCGACCACAGGTCGGTCTCGACGGTGGAGATGCCGTCTTTGGCCCGCTCCGGCGCCACGTACTGCGGGGAGCCCATGATGAGCCCGGCCCGGGTCAGCGCGCCGTCGCCGCCGTCGAACGTGGCCAGCCCGAAGTCGGTCAGCACGACCCGACCGTCTTCGGCGATCAGCACGTTGTGCGGCTTGACGTCGCGGTGCAGGACGCCGGCGACGTGGGCGGCGCGCAGCGCGTACAGCACGGCGAGGCCGATCTGCGCGACCCGCTCCGGCGGCAGCGGTCCGTCTTGCTGGACGACCTCCTGGAGCGAGCGGGACGGCACGTACTCCATCACGATCCACGGGCGGCCCTCGGTGTAGACCACGTCGTAGATCTGCACGGCGTTGGGGTGGTTGAGCTGGGCGGCGGCGCGCGCCTCGCGGATGGTGGTCTCGCGGAGCATCTCGCGCTCCTCGGCCGTCATCCAGTCGGGTGGCACGACCTCTTTGATCGCCACCTCACGCCGCAGCATCTCGTCGCGGGCCAGCCAGACCCTGCCCATGCCACCGCTGCCGACCGGCTTGACAAGGCTGTACCGCTCGGCGATGAGTACTCGCCACACGGACGACAAGGCTCCCCCATCCCGGTCCCCTGAGCCACCACGATAAACAGACGCGGCGAGGGCCGCATTACGAGCAGATAACAAACCGGGGTTGCCCGGAAAACCTGGACCAATGATCCAGAACGGTCGGGACCAATGGTGGCCTACGGCCCGCCAAACGAGGGACCTTTCAAGGGATACACCGCCCCGTCCGTCCACATGGGACATCACTCTGGGTACTCGGGGAATTGGCACTCGAATGGGTGAATCCGTGCCGGCGCGCGCCTATTGAATTCGTACATAAACGCCAGTCGGCCCGTGGCGGGCATCAATCGTCCCGGTTAAATGGAGGCATAGGGCGGAAGGGTCCACATCGGACATCACGCTGCGTGCCCAACCGTTGTGATCCATGTCACTATTTCAATGCTCGCGCCACCCCTGGTGTCGGCTTGCCGACTACCGCTCGTGATTCGTGGTTGTGCACACGGTGATCGGTCCGCTTAGATCCGCTCGCTCGATCTGGCGCTCGTACGGGGGAGGCCACTATGCGGCGTTCGCGGATGTCTGGTTGGCGGGCTCGATGGGGCCGCCACGGCGCGATCGGGGTGCGGGTCGCCGTCGCCTTCGTGCTGCTGGCCACGATCGTCGGCGACGTGCCCGCGGTCCGCGGTCGCGGCGAGCCGGCGGTGGCCTGCGTCGGGGCGCGACCCGACCAGGAGGCCGCCGCCACCGTCGCCCGGGCCTGCGGCCACGAGGTCGAGGTCCTCGACCAGCGCTCCGAGACCGCCCGGGTCTTCGCCGCGCCGGACGGGACGGCGCGGGCGGAGATCCACGCCGCGCCGGTCCGCTTCGCGCGCGACGGCCGCTGGCAGCCGATCGACCTCACCCTCCGCGAGAGCGGCGACGCCGTAGCGCCCGCCGGGCACCCCAACGACCTGCGGCTGTCCGGCGCGCGCCCCAAGGGCACCCACGAGCTTGCCGCCGTCGGCCTCGGCGCCGCCCGCGTCGCCATGAGCTGGACCGGCGCGCTGCCCCGGCCGGTGCTGAACGGCACCCGCGCGACGTACGTGGACGCCCTGCCCGGCGTGGACCTCGTCGTGGAGGCGACCCGCACCGGCTTCGCGCAGTCCCTCGTCGTGAAGGAGCGGGCCGCCGCCGGCCGCGTGGCGGCGGTGCCGCTGCTGCTGTCCGGACCCGGAGCGGCGAAACACCGGCGGGACAAGGCCGGCGACATCACGCTGCTCGACGCCGCGGGCCGGACGACGGCGACCGTACCGGCGCCGGCGATGTGGGACGCGAAGACCCTGCCCGACGGCTCCCCGGCGCGCACCCAGCCGATCAGCACCTCCACCAGCGACGCGAAGCGCGGCGGGGTGCGGCTGACGCTGCGACCGGACCAGAAGTGGCTCCGGGCGCCGGGCACCCGCTACCCGGTCACCCTCGACCCGACCGTCAACCCGCTCTCGACCACCTTCGACACGTACGTGCGCGAAGGGCTGACCACCAACCAGAGCGGCGCCGTCGACCTCCAGATCGGGCTCCTCGCGACCGCCCCACCGACGATCAACCGATCCTTCCTGACCTGGAACACCGCGGTGCTCGCCGGCAAGCACATCCAGGCCGCGACCGTGAACTTCTGGAACTTCTGGTCGCATACGTGCACCGCGCAGAGCTGGGAGATCTGGACCACCGGCGCGGCCAGCACGAGCACCCGCTTCACCAACCAGCCGGCCTGGCTCAACCGGGAGGCGACCTCCACCGCCACGCACGGCTCCACCGACTGCGCCGACGCGTGGGCGCCGGTCAACGGGGTCAACTTCTTCCAGCGCGCGGCCAGCGCCAACGCCACGACGGCGCACATGGGCCTGCGGGCCACCGACGAGACGGCCGTGACCACGTTCAAGCAGTTTCGCTCGCGGGAAGCGACCGACACCAGCCAGGTGCCCTACGCGAGCGTGACCTACCAGTCGTACCCGGTCCTCGGCACCCGGGCGACGGTGCCGGCCACGGCATGCGTTGCCAGCGCCGACCGGCCGTTCATCGGCAGCCTGACCCCGCAGCTTCAGGCGGTCGTCTCCGACCCGGACGGGGGCTCGCCCAGCGCCGAGTTCGAGTGGTGGCACAGCGGCGGCGTTCGCATCAACGGTGCGACCGTCTCGGTCGCATCCGGCGCGAACGCGACCACGACCGTACCGGCCGGCCAGTTCGTGGAGGGCGGCACCTACTCCTGGCGGGTGCGGGCGCGCGACGCGGCGGGAGGCGTCACGGCGTGGTCGGCGTGGTGCGAGTTCACAGTGGACACCGGTCCACCCACCGCACCCGTGGTGTCCTCCGTGGACTATCCGGCCGACGGTCAGGAACACGGCGCGGCCGGCCAGCCGGGCTATTTCCTGGCGCGCCCGGCCGGCTGGCCCGCCGGGCAGGCGGCCCAGTGGTCGCTCACGGACGGCGCGAACTTCGACCGCACCGGTAACGGGCACGACCTCTCCGCCCGCGGGGGTCTCAGCTTCAGCGCCGACGCCAGCCCCGCTGTGCGGTTCGACGGGGTCGACGACTCCGCGGTCACCGAGGGGCCTGTGCTCAACACCTCCGGCAGCTTCACGGTGTCGGCGTGGGTGCGCCTGGAGCAGACCGATCGGTCGGTCACGGCGCTGAGCCAGGACGGCACCCGGGTGAGTGGCTTCACGCTCGGCTACTCGGGCGACTCTCGCAAGTGGACGTTCGCCCGACCGAACTCGGACACCGACAGTCCCACGCTCACCTACGTCGCGTCGCGGGCGGCCGCGGACTTCGGCGGCGACGGCACAGCCCGCCCGCTGACCCACCTCACGGGGGTCTACGACGCGCCCGCCCAGACCCTCACCCTGTACGTGAACGGCCGGTCACAGGGCAGCGTGGCGTACACCGGAACGGCGAACGCCGCGGGGCGGACGGCGGTGGGCCGGGCCCAGTGGAACGGGAGCGACGCCGCCTTCTATCCGGGGCGGATCGGCACGGTGCAGGTGTGGAACCGTGCGCTCACCGCGGCGGAGGCGCTCGCGATCGGCGACATCACGACCGTCAGGTACCGGTGGGACACCGACCAGTCGACGTCGAGTGGTGGCCTCACCGCGATGGACCTGAGGTCCGTGTTCGCGGCGCCACCGATCGACGGTCAGCGCACGCTCACGTTCTGGAACGAGGACCGGGCCGGTCGCCAGTCGGCGACGGCGGCCTACACCTTCCGGGTCGCCCCGGCCGGACCACACCACCTGTACTACGACGCGGCCGGCCAGCTCGTGGCCATGCGCCAGGAGAGCAACGGCGGCACGGCCATCTACGACTACGACGCCAACGGCAACCTGCGCGGGGTCGAGCGCCGCGACTACGGCTTCAGCGTCCTGAGCGTGGTGCCGGCGCGGGCCGCGGTCGGGTCCCGGGTCGAGATCGGTGTCTCCCACCTGACGATCACCGACCCGACCGTCACCTTCACCGGCACCTCGACTCCGGCGGAGATCGTCTCGTCCGCGAACGGGCGCCTCGTCGTCCTCGTGCCGCCGGGTGCCACGACCGGGCCGATCAAGGTGACCCTCAACGGCGGACAGGGCCCCGAGGGGGCAAGCCCATCTCCGTTCACCGTGATACCGGGCAGTCCGGCGCCTGACATCACCGGCATCTCCACCACCGGAGCCGACCCGGGCAGCACGGTCACCATCAACGGCTCCGGGTTCGACCCGAACCGGGCGCGGGACACCGTGGTCTTCGGGCGCACCACGGCCCGGGTGACCGCGGCCACCACCACGCAGCTCACCGTCGTCGTGCCCGACGCGGCGACCAGCGGCCGGGTCCAGGTGCGCACGCCGGGCGGGGTGGCCACATCGGACACCGACTTCGTGGTGCCCCCGCGGCCGTACACGACGGCGAACGTGGTGGACGGCGGCCGGCTGGCCGTCGACGGTCCACAGACGACGGTGACCGTGCCGGCGGGCAAGACCGGACTGTTCCGCTTCGAGGGCAACCCCGGTGACAAGCTGAGCCTCGGCCTCACCGGCGCCGCCGTCACCGGCACGTCGAAGGTCCGGCTGTACACGCCGTACGGCGGCTCGTTCGCCCGCGACCAGTTCGACACGGCCCGCGAGGTCCCCGGCATCACCGGCGGGATCGGCCTGCCCGCCCTGACCACCGCCGGCGTGTACCAGATCGCCATCGAGCCGCCCGCCGGCGCGGGCGCGCTGACGCTGACGCTGTCCCGGCAGGCACAGGGCACTTTGGACGCGGCCGGGCAGGGTTCGACGTTCACGGTCGACCGGGCCGGGCGATACACCGAGTTCACCTTCACCGGCGGCGAGAACGCCGCCATGAACCTCGGCTTCGGCGACTGGTCGCTGCCCTCCAACGCCCAGCTCGACATCGCGGTGTACGCGCCGCCCGGCGACACCGTCGGCCTGTGGCGGGACGAGTTCGCGGCCGTCCGGGACTCGTCGCTGGGCTTCAAGACCCAGATGCCCGGCACGTACCGGGTGGTGGTCGGGGTCCGCAACGCCGGCCTCGGCTCGGCCCGGATGTGGCTGTCGCCGGAGATCAACGGCGGCACGCTCGCGGTGGGTGGCGCCGGCAACCCGATCACGTTCAGCCGGCCGGGGCAGTGGGCGCGGCTCGCGTTCGACGGCACGGCCGGGCAGCGGCTCGGCCTCGGCTTCTCCGACCTGACGCTGAGCGCCGGCGGGGTCAGCTACCGCCCCGCCGTGGCGCTCGTCAACCCGGACGGCACCCGGCGCAACCTGAGCGGCGGCGAGGAGTTCGACATCCAGCTCACCGCCGCCGGCCGGCACGAGCTGATCGTGGTGGCCGGCCCGGCGACCGGCGGGGCGCGGGCCTGGCTCTCCGGTGAGGCCGACGGCGGCACGATCACCGCCGGCACCGACAAGACCGTCACCGTCGCCCGCTCCGGGCAGAACCAGCGGCTGCGCTTCACCGGTACCGCCGGCCAGCGGCTCAGCCTCGGCGTGGTCTCCTCCGCGCTGCCGGACGACGTCTGGTTCCAGGTGTACGGACCGGGTGGCAACCAGATCGTCACCTGGGCGGGTGACGTGGACCTGCCGCAGCTGTCCGTCACCGGCACGTACGAGATCCTCCTCGACCCGGACTCGGGTGGCACCGGCGCCATCACGCTCGCGCTCTCGCCGGAGCTGGACGGCGGCACCGTTGCCGTCGACGGCGCCGGCACGCCAGTCTCGATCGGCAAGGCCGGCCAGAACGCGCGGATCCGCTTCACCGGTGCCGCCGGGCAGCGGCTCAACCTCGGCTTCAGCGCGGCGAGCGTCCAGTTCGTCAACCTGACCGCGTACCGGCCGGACGGTTCGCAGTTGGTGACCCGGTTCACGCCGACGTCCGAGGGCCTGGACCTGCCCGCACTCCCGGTCGCCGGCACGTACGAGGTGGTCATCGACCCGGACGGCGGCGCCACCGCCAACCTGACCGTCATCGCCTCCACCGAGGCCGACGGCGGCGTCGCGACCGTCAACGGGCCGGGGCTGCCGGTGACCGTGACCCGGCCGGGCCAGACCGCGCGGATCGCGTTCGACGGCACGGCCGGTGACGCGCGCCGGGTGACGATGGCCGGCGCCTCGTTCAGCAAGACCTTCTACGACCTGCGCGTGCTGGCTCCGAACGGCGCCGTCGTCGTCGACGAGTCGCTGCTCTCCATCCAGTCCACCGTGGACATTCCGGCGCTGCCCGCGACCGGCCGGTACCTGGTGGTCGTCAAGCCGGCCCTGGGCGGCACCGGCTCGATCACGTTGGGTGTGGCCACCCGGACGGCGGCATTCGCGGCGGCGTCCGCGGCGAAGCCCGCCGAGCCGGTCGAGCGGTGCCCCGCCATGGCGGAGAGCCGGCCGGCGGCGGCGACCGGCTTCGCGGTCACGGCGCCGCCCCGCCCGGCGAAGCGGACTACGGCCGGCGAGCCGGACGCGGGCGCGCCGACCGCCGGCTGGCGGGCGTGTGGCTTCCCGAAGGCGGCACAGCCGGCGCCCAAGGCCGAGCGGGCCTGGAAGCCGGACGCGAAGAACCTCGCCGGCCGCGACTGGATCACCCGCTTCGGCGCCCCGCCCGCGCCGGCCGGCCTGGGCTCCGCGCCGAAGGACACGACCGCGGTCGCCGGCCAGGTGCGCACGGTCGCCGGCACCCCGCTGCGCGACGTGACCCTCACCGCCGGCCAGGTGCGGGTGAAGACCGACGCCGAGGGACGCTTCCTGCTCTCCGGTGTGGAGTCCGGGCGCCGGGTGTTGCGCGTCGACGCCCGCGGCGTGGGCGGCACGTCGTACGGGGTCTTCGACATCGGCGTCGACCTCCAGGCGGGCATCACCACCCACCTGCCGTACACGATCTTCCTGCCCGAGATCGACAAGGCCGCGACCGTCAAGGTCGACAGTCCCACCCGGGCGCCGGTGGTCCTGCGCACCCCGGCCATCCCCGGCCTGGAGGTCCGCGTCCCGGCCGGCACGGTCGTGCGCGACGGCGACGGCAAGGTGGCCAAGGAACTCTCCATCACCGCGATCCCGATCGACCGGCCGCCCTTCCCGCTGCCGCCGACCCGGGTGCCCATCTACTTCACGGTCCAGCCCGGCGGGGGCTACCTCTTCCCGGCCGGCGCCCAGGTCGTCTACCCGAACTACACCGGCGAGTCGCCCGGCACCCGGATGGACTTCTGGAGCTACGACCCGGAGGGCCAGGGCTGGCACATCTACGGGCGCGGCACGGTCAGCCCCGACGGCAAGCGGGTGGTGCCCGACCGCGACGTGAAGATCTACCGGTTCACCGGGGCGATGACCGCGGTGCCCGGCCACGAGCCGCCGCCGGTCGCGCCGAAGTCGCCGGCCCGGGTCGCCGACCCGGTCGACCCCTCCACCGGCCTGCTCGTCGACCAGGTCACCGACCTGGCGATCGACGACGTGATGCCGATCGCGCTGCGCCGCACGTACCAGCAGGGCGACCCGTACCTGCGTGCGTTCGGCGTCGGCACGAGCTTCGACTACGGCGCGTTCCCCTGGTCGACCGGCAACATCGGCAACTTCACCTACCTGGAAGCCGACCTGGTACTCGGCGACGGCAGCCGGATCCACTTCAGACGGATCGTGCCCGGCGAGAAGACGTTCCTGGACGCGGTCTTCGCGGCCGACCCGTCGCCGCGTGCCGAGTTCCGCGGCGCGCTGATGTACTGGAACGGCAACGGGTGGGACATCAAGCTGCGCGACGGCACCACGCTGGTGCTCGGCGACGAGGCTCCGCTGCAAGCGATCCGCGACCGCTACGGCAACACCACCACCATCACCCGGGCGCCGGCGCCGGCCGACCCCGACGGCAACGTGCGCGCCCGCGGGCCGGTCACCCAGATCACCTCGCCCAGCGGCAAGTGGATCAAGCTGACCTACAACACCGCCAACCCGCCCCAGGTGACCCGGGCGGAGGACAGCCTCGGCCGCTCCGTCTCGTACACGTACGTCAACGGCTACCTGGACACCGTCACCGACGCGAACAACGGCGTCACGAAGTACACGTGGGAGAACGGCCGGCTCAAGACGATCCGGGACGCGCGCAACCTCGTCTACCTGACCAACGAGTACGACGCCGAGGGGCGCGTGCTCAAGCAGACCGCGCCGGACGGCGGCTTCTGGTCCTTCGCGTACACAAAGGACAGTGCGGGCCGGATCACCGAGACCCGGGTCACCGATCCGCGGAACACCGTGCGGCGGTTCACCTTCAACGCCCAGGGCCAGGTACTCACCGACACGCGTGGGCTCGGCACGGCGGCCGAGCAGGTGACCACCATCCAGCGGGACGCCGCCGGCATGCTGCCCACGGCGACCGTCGACGCGCTCAACCGGCGCACCGAGTTCGAGTACAACGCCGCCGGTGACGTCATCCGGATCACCAGGCTCGCCGGTACGCCCGAGGCGCACACCGAGCGCTTCACCCGGGACGGCCCGTTCGGCGAGGTCAGCAAGTACACCGGCGCGTACGGCGCGGAGACGCTGCTCACGTACGAGCCCAACGGCGCCCTCCAGACGGTGACCGACCCGGTCGGGCACACGACGACCTACGCCACCGACGGCGCCGGACGGGTCACGTCGGTCACCGACAACGACGCCAAGACCACCACCATCGGGTACGCGCTCGGCGACCCGGTGTCGTTCACCGACCCGCTGGGCCGGACCACGCGGCTCACCTACGACTCCGCCGGGCGGGTCGTGGCGTCCACCGATCCCACCGGCAGCACCACGGAGACCACCTACGACGGGATGGACCAGGTCCGGGCCGTCATGGACCCGCTGGGCCGGACGACCGCGTTCGAGTACGACGCCAACGGCAACCTGACGAAGGTCACCGACCCGCGCCTGGCGACCACGGTCCTGGCGTACAACAACATGGACCTGCTCGAGTCGGTCACCGATCCGCTGACCCGGGTCGAGTCCTATGTGTACGACAAGAACGGCAACCTGACCCGGCACACGAGCCGGCGTGGCAAGGTGACCGAGTTCGTGCCCGACGTGCTCGACCGGGTGCAGACGGCCAGGTACGGCGTGACCTCCGCGACCGCGCAGGAGAGCACGGTCACGTACACGTTGGACAAGGGCGACCGGGTCACCCGGATCGTCGACAGCGCCGGCGGCACGGCCAACTACAAGTACGACGGTCTGGACCGGGTCACCGAGGACGCCGGCCCGCAGGGCACCGTCACGTACCTGCGCGCGCCGCCGTCCCAGGCCGACGAACCCGGCGTCGTGGTGGCCGTGGGTGGCCAGACGCTCTACAGCGACACCTACGTCGAGGCCACCGGCCAGCGCACCGTGCGGGATCCCGCCGGCAACGGCGTGCGGCAGAACCAGGACGGGGTCGGGCGCCTGCTGTCGACCTACGCCTACAACCCCGCCGACCCCTTGGGGCAGGGCTACTCGTACGACGCCGCGGGCCAGCTGAAGGAAATCGACTACGTCCGCGCGGCGAGCGGCACCGGCGAGGTCGTTGGCAAGATCACCTACGAGTACGACGCGGCCGGCCGTCCCACCCGCATCGGCGGTGACTTCGCCCGAGCGAGCGTCCCGGCCGCGTTCGGTCCGGCCACCTACAACGCCGCGAACCAGCTCACCAACCTGGCCGGCACCGCGGTCACGTACGACCTCGACGGCAACCTGACCTCCGACGGGCGCGCCACGTACACCTGGAACGCCCGCGGGCAGCTCACCGCGACCACGGCCGGCGGCCCGACCACCAGCTACACCTACGACCCGCTCGGCCGCCGGGCCAGCCAGATCGAAGCCACCGGCTCCACCACGTCGTACGTGTACGACGGCCTGAACCCGGTGCAGGAGAAGGTCGGCGCGACGGTCACCGCGCAGACCATCTCCGGTCGCGTCGACGAGGTCTTCTACCGCACCAGCGGCGGCACGATCCGCCGGTTGCTCACGGACGGCCTCGGCAACACGGTCGCGGTCGCCAACGGCACGGGCGACATCCAGGCCCGGTACGCCTACGACCCGTTCGGCCGCACGACGGTGGCCGGGAACGACGGCGGCAACCCGTACCGCTACACCGGTCGCGAGCAGGACGGGCCCGACAGCCTCTACCACTACCGGGCCCGGTACTACAGCCCGACGCTCCAGCGCTTCATCAGCGAGGACCCGGTCGGCTTCGCCGGCGGCGACGCCAACCTCCACCGGTACGTCGGCAACGCCCCCACGTACCTCACCGACCCGCTGGGGTTGAAGCCGGCCGTCCGGGGCTGTACGTCTATCAGTTTCGGCTGCGGAAAGGCGACGACGGCCGCCAACTGGGTGGACGAAGGAGGCTTCCAGAATTCGACGCCGCCTGCGCCGAGCACGCAAGGTGCTTGGTTCAGGTACCAAAGCGGCGCTGTCGGAACGCGATCGAATCTGGCGACGGGAAGATCTCAGGTTCCCCAATACACCGCGCCCGACGGGAATGGTGGTGTCGTTACCGCGAAATTCGATTCGGCGTTCGGTGACGAGGCGATCGACCGTAAGCTCGGATTGACCCGCTTCGGCAGAGACGAAGCGGAGCGGCAAGCCGCTGTCGCCCGCCACCACGGGTTCCAGGCGGTGTATGAGCTACCCTCTCAGACGAAGGTCGACCAGGCCAACGCGCTCCTCGCTGAATGGGGCGTAACGGGAATTCGGACCAGAGTGGGGAGTTGGTGACCCGTGGCGGCGGACTATCTCTTGAAGGCACTTCTCTCGGTCGTGGCAATGCTCGAAGACGCGGCCAAGTTCGGGATGGATTCACATTCAGCGGTCAATGCGTTGGAGAGTGCGGCCTTCGAGCTCGATCAAATGGACGCACCCGCGCGGCGGGAATTCGCTGAGATTCTCGACCGTATCGCGGCCTCGGCCGATCCGGCTCGGCAGGAGTGGATTCGCAACCTCCCACAAAACCTGGGGATCGATCTCACGTGAGACCTGTGCCGCGGCGGACGGTGCTCGGCGTGGCGGTGACCGGGTCCGCCGTGCTGGCGGCGTGCGAGCCCGGTGCGGACGCGGCGCCCGCGCCGGCGCCGCCGCGACCTGAGGTGCCGCACCAGGACGGGATCCTCACGCCGCCGCCGGACGCGGCCGTGTTCGCCGCGTACGACGTGACCGCCAAGGACCGGGACGGACTGCGCACCCTCCTGAGTGGACTGGGCGAGCGGATGGCGCGCGTCCGGGGCGGCACGGTGACCGTCGCGGTCGGTGCCTCGCTCTTCGACGGCCGCTACGGGCTGGAGCGCCACCGCCCGGCGCGGCTGACCGAGATGCCGGCGTTTCGCAACGACGTGCTCGACCCGGCGTGGTGTCACGGCGACCTGCTCCTCCAGGTGTGCGCCGGCACCCCCAAGCTGGCCGCCACGATCCTGGCCGACGTGACCGGCGGCGGCGCGGCGGTCAAGCGGCGGTGGCGGATCGACGGGCACCGGCCCGAGAATCGCACCGACGGGCCCGCCGGGCGGCCCTCCACCCGAAACCTCTTCGGCTTCCGCGAGGGCGCCGGAAACCCGGACGCCGGCGACGCCGCGCTGATGGACCGTCTGGTGTGGACCCAGCCGGGCGGTGGCGAGCCGGCGTGGACGGCCGGCGGCACGTACCAGGTGGTGCGGCTGATCCGGATGTCGCTGCCGCTCTGGGACGCCGACCCGGTGCCCCGCCAGGAGGCGGCCTTCGGCCGGCACCGGGCGGACGGCGCGGTGCTGGGCCGCGGTCGGGAGGACGAAGAGCCCGACTACGCCGCCGACGCCGACGGGCGCACGGTGCCGCTGGACGCGCACATCCGCCGGGCCAACCCGCGCACCCCCGAGACCGACGGCCAGCGGATCCTGCGGCGCGGCTATTCGTACCGCCGGGGCACCGACGCCAGCGGCCACCCGGACGTGGGCCTGGTCTTCGTGAGCTTCCAGCAGGACGTCGAGCGCGGCTTCGCCACCGTGCAGCGACGCCTGGCCGGTGAGGCTCTGGAGAAGTACGTGCTGCCCTTCGGGGGCGGCTACTTCTTCGCCCTACCTGGCGGCGCCCCGCTCGGCGCGAGCCTACTGTCCTAGGGCCAACCAGACCGTCGCGTACGCGCCGACGTGCACCTCGGCCGAGTGCGGGTGGCCGTGCGACGGCTCGTCGACGGCGACGACGGCGCCGAAGTTGCCGACGCCGGCGCCGCCGTAGCAGGGGGCGTCGGTGTTGAGGACCTCCGTCCAGCGGCCGCCGGCCGGCAGCCCGATGCGGTAGTCGCAGCGGGGGACACCGGAGAAGTTGGCCACGCAGGCCACCATCGAGCCGTCGTCCCCGATCCGCACGAACGACAGCACGCTCTGCCGCCAGTCGTCCCAGGCGATCCACCGGAAGCCGTCGGACGAGGTGTCGCGCGACCACAGGGCGGGGGAGTCGCGGTAAAGGCGGTTGAGGTCGCGGAGCAGGTCGGGGGTGCCTTCGCCGGTGAGCGACCAGTCGAGGCCGGCTTGCTCGCTCCACTCCCGCTCGTCGGCGAGCTCGCAGCCCATGAAGAGCAGCTGCTTGCCGGGGAACGCCCACATGTACGCCAGGAAGCCGCGCAGGCCGGCCAGCTTTTGCCACCGGTCGCCGGGCATCTTGGCGACCAGCGAGCCCTTGCCGTGCACGACCTCGTCGTGGCTGATCGGGAGCAGGAACTGCTCGTCGAACGCGTACACGGTGGGCCAGGTCAGCTGGTCGTGGTGGTAGGACCGGTAGAGCGGGTCCTTGCAGACGTACTCCAGCGTGTCGTGCATCCAGCCCATGTTCCACTTCAGACCGAAGCCCAGGCCGCCCCAGTCGACCGGCCGCGAGACCCCGGGCCAGGCGGTCGACTCCTCGGCGATCATCACGACGCCGGGGTGGTTGCGGTAGACCGTGGCGTTGAGCTCCTTGAGCAGGTCGATGGCCTCCAGGTGTTCGTTGCCCCCGAAGGCGTTCGGCGCCCACTGGCCCGGCTCCCGGGAGTAGTCCAGGTAGAGCATCGAGGCGACCGCGTCGACCCGGAGCCCGTCGATGTGAAACTCGGAGAGCCAGTAGAGCGCGTTGGCGACGAGGAAGTTTCGCACCTCGGTGCGGCCGTAGTTGAAGATGAGGCTGCCCCAGTCGGGGTGCTCGCCGGCCCACGGGTGCTCGTAGAGCGCGGTGCCGTCGAAGCGCGCCAGCGCCCACTCGTCCTTCGGGAAGTGGGCCGGCACCCAGTCGAGCAGCACGCCGATGCCGGCCTGGTGCAGCCGGTCGACCAGATAGCGGAAGTCGTCCGGCGTGCCGAAGCGCGACGTGGGCGCGTAGTAGCCGGTGACCTGGTAGCCCCACGACGGGCCGTACGGGTGCTCGGCGACTGGCATCAGCTCCACGTGCGTGAAGCCCAGGTCGGCCACATAGGACACGAGTTGGTCGGCGAGGTCGCGATAGGACAGTCCGGGGCGCCACGAGCCGAGGTGCACCTCGTAAACGGACATGGGCTTGGCGTGGTGGTCGGTGCCGCGGCCGGCCATCCAGGCCGTGTCGTCCCACTGGTACGCCGACTCGTACACCACCGAGGCGGTGCGCGGCGGGCACTCGGTGTGCGTGGCCATCGGATCGGCGCGCTCGGTCCACCGGCCGTCGGCGCCGTGGATGCGGTACTTGTACCGCGCTCCCGGCCCGACGCCCGGCACGAAGCCGGCGCGGATGCCGCTGGAGCCGAGCGGCTCCAGCACGACGCCGTCGTACGGGCCCCAGCCGGTGAAGTCGCCGATGACCCGGACCTCGCGGGCGTTGGGCGCCCAGACGGCGAAGCGGCAGCCGCCCGGCCGCGGGTGCGCGCCGAGCATCTCCCAGAGCCGCTCGTGGCGGCCCTCGCCGAAGAGGTACAGGTCGACGTCGCCGATCAGCGGCGGGGTGGTACGCGAAACCTGGTTGGGGACGGAAGGCAGAACAGTCGTCACGAAAGAACACCGTCCAGCGCGAGCAGGTTGCCCTCCGGCACCACGATCTTGGCGCGCCCCTCCTCCAGCAGCATCTCCGCCTGGCGGGTGTTGAAGCTGGAGGACTCGCGCCGCGCGGCGGCGTACGCGGCGGCGGTGCGGGCCGCGATCGTCGACCAGCCGTAGCGCTCGGCCACCATCGTGCGAGCCCGCTGCGCGACCGAGCGGGCGAAGGTCTGGTCGCCGAGCAGCGTGCCGACCGCGCCGGCCAGCGCGTCCGGGTCGCTGTGCGGGAACGTCACGCCGGTCACGCCCGGCTCGACGATCTCGGCGAGCCCGCCGGTCGCGGAGACGGCGAGCGGCGCGCCGGCCGCCGCGGCTTCGAGCGCCACCATGCCGAACGGCTCGTACAGGCTGGGCACCACGGTCGCGTCGGTGGCGGCGAGCATGGCGGGCAGCTGTGTCTCGTTCATGAACCCGGCGAAGCTGACCGTCTGGCTCAGGTCGAGCCGGTGGGCGGTCTCCTGGAGCTCGCCCTTGTACGGCCCGTCGCCGGCGATGACCACGCGCAGCTCCGGATGCCGGGCGCGCAGCTGCGGGATCGCGTGCAGGATGTGCTGCACGCCCTTCTCGTACACGAGGCGGCCGGCGAAACCGACCAGCGGGCCGTCGCCGGCGAAGCGCGACCGGGCCGCGGCGACCGCGCCGGGCTGGGCCTGCCACACCCGGTCGTCGACGCCGTTGGGGATCACCTGGACCCGCGTGGCGGGCAGTTCGAGCAGGCGGGTCACCTCCCACTTCATGTACTCGGAGCAGACCAGCACCCGGCACGCCTCGCGCCCCAGCCACCACTCCACGGAGTGGATGCACCTGTTCATCTCCTCGGGCAGCCAACCCTGGTGGCGGCCGGCCTCGGTGGCGTGGATGGTGGCGACGAGCGGGAGGTCGAGGTGCTCCTTGAGCGTGACCGCGGTGTGCGTCACGAGCCAGTCGTGGGCGTGGATGACGTCGAACTCGCCGGACTGGGCGGCGCGCAGCGCGGCGCGGGTCAGCGTGTGGTTGAACGCCATCGTCCAGGCGAGCAGGGAAGGCGTGGCGAGCGGAAACAGCGGCGGGTCTTCGGGGGCGCGGACGATGCGCACGCCGTCCGCGTACTCCTCCAACGGCGCGCCGGGCGCGTGGCGGGTGACGACGGTGACCTCGTGGCCGGCGGCGGCCAGCGACGTCGACAGGTGGTGGACGTGCCGGCCGAGACCACCGACGACGACAGGTGGGTACTCCCAGGAAAGCATCAGGACCCGCTGTCGCGGTGATGTCCGGATGTCGATTACGTCGCCGCCCGCCGTAGTCATAAGCCCGCCCCCTAGATGTGCAGCCGCCCCCTGCCCATGCGCGCGTACAGGCACACCGGCACGGGTGCCTTCACGACGTTGGGTTCGGACCAATCGTGCCGGTCACGAGAAAACCAGTGAAGACACCACCGTTGCGTGCATGTAACGCGCACCGATCAAAACCGTCGAGCGCGCAGCGCCTCCGCGACAGACCAGCCCTGGAAGGGGCAACCGGTCGCCGCGTGTGGCGCGTACCCGTCGGCGGTTTCGCTTACGGATGCTAGGCCAAACTCGGGCAAATGAGACTCGATACCGGTGAACAACTCGCTAATTCGCCAGCCGGCCTTCCGAGCCGCATCCGCGTAGGGGCCTATTGTCCACGGCCAGACGGTCCCTTGGTGGTACGCCGCGTCCCGTTGTGCCGGCGTGCCCCGGTGACTTCCGGTGTAGCCCGGCGAGTCGGGGGCGAGACTGCGCGGGCCGAGCGGGGTCATGAGGGCCGCGCCGATCGCGCGCAGCGCGGCATGGTCGGGCTCCGGCATGGGTGCGCGGGGTAGCGACCACGCGAGGAGCTGGTTGGGGCGGAGGGACATGTCGTTGCCACCCGGCCCGTCGAGCACATCGTAGAGCCAGCCGGTGGGTGCGGGGTAGCGCTCACGGTAAGCAGAAAGTGCCAGAGCGTGAGCCGCCGGCGCGGCGCCCGGATCCTGGCCCACCCGCGCGGCGAGATCGACGATCGCGGCCAGACCGTTGACCCAGAGCGCGTTCACCTCGACCGGCTTGCCCGCGCGCGGCGTGACCGGCACCCCGTAGACGCGGGCGTCCATCCAGGTCAGTGCCTCGCCCGGCGCGCCCTGTGCGATCAGGCCGTCGGCCGGGTCGGCGCGGATGCCGTACCGGGTGCCCTCCAGGTGCGCGTCCACGATGCCGCGCAGCGCGGGCAGGAGTTCGGCGGCCAGGTCGGTGTCGCCGGTGACCGTCACGTGCCGGTCGACCGCGTGCAGAAACCACATCGTGGCGTCGCTGGTGTTGTATTCGACGCTGCCGGTGTCGGCGGTGTTGGCCAGCATGCCCCGGGAGAGCGTGCCCGCGTAGGACCGCAACAGCTCGCGCCCCTCCTCGGCGCGGCCGGTGGCGAGGAAGAGCCCCTCGTACGAGGTCATCGTGTCTCGCGACCACGCGCCGAACCACGGGTAGCCGGCCACCACGTCCGGCCCGGCGCCGGTGCGCACCACGAAGGCGTCGGCCGCGAGGGCGAGCGTGGCGTCGACCGGGTCGGCGGGCTTGGCGGCCGCGATGACCTGCCAGTGCCGCTCCCGGGCGGCGGCCACGACCTCGGTGGCCGGTGCGGGCCGGTCCTCCAGGTCGCCGGCCCAGGCGAGCACCTCCAGGGTGTCGCCCGGTGCGTCGAGCGCGCCACCGAAGCGCCCCGCGTACCAGATGTCCTCTTCGGACGCGAGCCCGCGCGCGGCCTCCTCGCGGTGGTGCGCGCCGCGCCACCACTGGCCCGTGGGTGCCCAGCCGGGGCCGGCCATGCGGTACGCCTGTTCGACGACGGCGCCGTCGACGGTCGGGATGACGCGCGGCGGCGGTCCGTCGGCGTACCGCTCGCCGTGCTGGTCGCGCCACGTGCAGAGCGCCTCCAGCGCGAGCCGGACTCCGGAGCCGGCGATCAGGCGGTGGACCACCGCGACGGCTGGCCGGCCGTGCGCCATGGCGATCTCCCGCTCGATCACCACGTCGCCGATCCGCCACCGCCAGCGCGGGAGCCCGTCGGCGAGGTCGAAGCGCTCGATCAGGTGGTGCCCCTTCGGCTCGATCGCTCCAGAGGCCCACTCGTGGGTCGCCAGCCGCACGTGAGCGCCCGAGGGCAGGGTGACGACCGGATCGAGGGAGACCAATCCCACGTGACGGGACGCCGGCACATCTCCCGCGACCACCAGCAGCGCATGGTACCGGCGGGTGCGCAGGCCCGAGACGGTTCCCATGGCATAGCCCCCGAGCCCGTCGGTGAGCAGCCACTCCCTGGTGGTACCCATCACAAGATCGCCACAGACCTGCGGACCGAAACCGATGGGAATCATTAGGCTCCTTACCGAGAGCGGGTGGCCATGACGGCGCCTGTAACACGCCACCGGGACAATGGTCCCGTGTGGTCACGACGACGGAAGGCGAAGGTGGCACGCGGGGTTAAGTCCGCCGGCGACGCGGAGCATACGCGGCTGGCCCAGGCCAACGCGGGAGAGCAGCCATGGCGGTCCTGGGGGCCGTACCTGTCGGAGCGAGCCTGGGGCACGGTGCGGGAAGACTACTCGGAGCACGGCACGGCCTGGGATTACTTCCCGCACGACTGTGCCCGCTCCCGCGCCTACCGGTGGAACGAGGACGGCATGGCCGGCGTCTGCGACGACCGCCAGACGTTCTGCTTCGCCCTCGCCCTCTGGAACGGCCAGGACACGATCCTCAAGGAGCGGATGTTCGGCCTCGGCGGCGACGGGGGCAACCACGGCGAGGACGTCAAGGAGTACTGGTGGTACGAGGACTCCACCCCGACCCACTCCTGGATGCGCTGGCGCTACCACTACCCGCAGACCGCCTTCCCGTACGACGACCTGGTGGCCGTCAACGCCGCCCGGGGCCGTGACGAGACCGAGTACGAGCTCGTCGACACCGGCGTCTTCGACGACGACCGCTACTGGGCGGTGACCGTCGACTACGCCAAGGCCTCGCCGACCGACATGTGCATCGTGGTCAACGTGGCAAACCGCGGCCCGGACACCGCGACGCTGCACGTGTTGCCCACGCTGTGGTTCCGCAACACATGGTCGTGGGGGCTGCCCGGCCGCGACCAGGTGCCCGTGCTGCGTGGCGGCGACGGCCGGCTGGTCGGCGAGCACTGGGTGCTCGGCCAGGTGGTGCTGCAAGGCGAGGGCGACCCGACCGTGCTGTGCTGTGACAACGAGACCAACACCCAGAGACTCTGGGGTCTGCCCGGCCGCAGCGAGTACCCGAAGGACGGCATCAACGACCACGTGGTCGACGGCGCCGACACGGTAAACCCGGCGATGACCGGGACAAAAGGGGCGCTCCACTACCAGCTGACCGTGCCGTCCGGCGGCGAGGTGTGGATCCGGCTGCGGCTGACGCTCACCTCACCGCCGCCCGGCGACGAGGCCGCCCCGCTGCTCGACCTGGGCAAAGACTTCGACAAGGTGGTGGCCGCGCGGCGCGCCGAGGCCGACGCCTACTTCACCAAGCTCACCCCGAAGGGCGCGAGCCGCGAAGAGGCCCTCGTGCTCCGCAAGGCCATCGCCGGGCTGATGTGGGGCAAGCAGTTCTACCACTTCGACGTCGAGCAGTGGCTCAACGGCGACCCGGGCAGCGCGCCGCCACCGGCCGGCCGCAAGCACGGGCGCAACAGCGCGTGGTGGCACATGAACAGCTTCGACGTGATCTCCATGCCGGACCCCTGGGAGTACCCCTGGTACGCCGCCTGGGACCTGGCCTTCCACTGCGTCACGCTGGCCCGCGTCGACCCGGAGTTCGCCAAGCAGCAGGTGCTGCTGCTCCTGCGCGAGTGGTACATGCACCCCAACGGCCAGATCCCGGCGTACGAGTGGGCGTTCGGCGACGTCAACCCACCCGTGCACGCCTGGGCCGCGCTGCGCGTCTTCGAGATCGACGGCGGCCGCGACTACGACTTCCTCGCCCGGGTGATGCACAAGCTGCTGCTCAACTTCACCTGGTGGGTCAACCGCAAGGACATCAACGGCAACAACGTCTTCGAGGGCGGCTTCCTCGGCCTCGACAACGTCGGCCCGTTCGACCGCTCGGCGGCGCTGCCGGTCGCCGGGGTGCTGGAGCAGTCCGACGGCACCGGCTGGATGGCCATGTACGCGCTCAACCTGCTCGACATGGCCGTGCGCCTGGCCGAGCACGACCGGGCGTACGAGGACGTGGCCACCAAGTTCTTCGAGCACTTCGCGTACATCGCGGCGGCCGCGTACCAGCAGGGCCTGTGGGACGAGGAAGACTCGTTCTTCTACGACCAGCTCCGCCTGCCCGACGGCAGCACCGTGCCGCTCAAGGTGCGCTCGGTGGTCGGCCTGCTCCCGCTCGCCGCCACCACCACACTCAGCTCCCGCACGCTCGCCCGCCTGCCCGAGCTGGCCGCGCGGCTGCGCTGGTTCCTGACCAACAAGCCCGCCTACGCCGACGTGCTGGGCGCCCGCCGGCTGGCCGGCGACGGCATGAAACGGCGCCTGCTGTCGATGGTCGGCCCCGAGCAGATCGTGCGCATCCTGGCCCGCATGCTCGACGAGGACGAGTTCCTCTCCCAGTACGGCCTGCGCACCCTCTCCCGCCGCCACCTGGACAAGCCGTTCACGGTCGAGCTCGGCGGCCAGGAGTTCACCGTCGGCTACGAGCCGGCCGAGTCCACCAGCGGCCTCTTCGGCGGCAACTCCAACTGGCGCGGCCCGATCTGGATGCCCACCAACTACCTGCTGATCAGCGCGCTGCGCGACTACGCCGACTTCTTCGGCGACGGCCTGGCCATCGAGCACCCGACCCGCTCCGGCAAGAAACGCACCCTCAACGAGGTCGCCGACGACCTCTCCGACCGGCTGATCTCACTCTTCGTGCCCGACGCCTGGGGCCGCCGCCCGATGTACGGCGCCTGCGAGCTCTTCCAACGCCACCCCGACTGGAAGGACCTGATCGTCTTCCCGGAGTACTTCCACGGCGACAACGGCGCCGGCCTCGGCGCCTGGCACCAGACGGGGTGGACCGCCCTGGTCGCCGACCTGATCCTCACGACGAGACGATAGAGATCTTGAGCTACCGCGACGCCCGTCGTGGTCACTCTCCGTTGCTCCCGCGGCCTCACCCTCCGCCGTTGGCCGCGCCTCCCTCCCCAAGAGGGCAGCCCTCTTGGGCGTGAATTCCCAGCAGGGGTCGCGTATACCCGCCCAGACAGTGACAGGGCTGCCCTCTTGAGGACCGGGCGGGAGGCGCCTCATGCCGGGGCGACTGTGATGGCGCCGGTGCTCGAACGCAGGGTTATCGCGCTCTTGGCTTTCGGGAGGCTGGGCAGGTTGACGGCCGGGCCGGCGGCGGTCTTGGCGTCGATGCGGTATTCGCCCTGTGCCGGCAGAAACACCTGGGTCGCGCCGACGTCGTTCGTCACGTCGACGGCGGGTGGGGCGGCCGCGTAGCGCAGCTCGACGGCGCCGACGCTCGTGGTGGCCTTCGTCTTCCCGGCCAGGCCCGTGCCCCGGATCGCGCCGACGTCGGTGGTGATGTCGAGCGCGCCGGTCATGCCGGTCACCGTCACCGGCGCGGTCCGCACCTTGACGGTCACCGCCAGCGTGCGGGGCACCTCGATCCGGTAGTGGGTGGAGCACCGCCCGTCGGCGTCGGCCGCCTTGCCGCAACCCTGGTCCACCAGGAACAGGGTGCCGCCCTCGACGCGGTGGCTGGTGAGCGGAGGTAGGTCGGCGTACACGTGCCGCTCGCGGACCCGGTGCGGGCCGTCGACGGCGGCGACCTCGACCGAGCCTGACCCGCCGGTCAGTTCGACCGTCGTGACGGTGGCGGGCACGTCGTACGTCTTGAGATCCTCCGCGACCTTGAGGGCGGTGGTGTCGCAGCCGGCGAGGGCGACTGCCGCGAGTGCCGCGAGGAGCCAGCGAGCGGGGGTCAGCACTCGGCGAAATCTACGCGCATGACGACGCGGCGGAGGGTGGGGTGGCTGACCTCCCTGAAGCCGGCCTCCTCGAAGACCTGGCGGGCGCCGACGTGGAGCTCGCCCCAGGTGATCACCTTGCCCGGCTGGGTGGTCATCGGGTAGGCCTCCAGCGCGCGGGCCCCGCGCTCGCGGGCGAAGTCGACCGCGGCCCGGACGAGGTCGTAGGTGAGGCCCCGGCCGCGGTATCCGGTGCGGACCGCGAAGCAGGTCACCGCCCACACGTCGGGGTCGTCCCTGTCCTCCTGCCGGCCTTTCCACGGGACCGGCATGGTGCGCAGCCTCGGGTACGCGACGCGCGGCTCGACCGCCACCCACCCGGCCGGCTCGCCGTCGACGTACGCGACGAGCCCGCTGGTGGCCGCCGCGTCGGGGTCGTCGCACCGGGTCTGCGTGCGCAGGGCCTCGGTGCGTTCCTCCTGTGTGGAGTCGCGCCAAATCCAGCCCACCACCTTGAACCGCTGGCACCGGCACCGGCCGGGGTAGGACCCACCGAAGACGGCGGTGATGTCGTCCCACGACGCCTCGTTGGCCGGGACGATCCGGACGCTCATTGGGGTGGATCCTCGCCGACCAGGCCGTCGACGGCCTCGCGGAAGAGATCGGCGTGCCCCACGTGGCGAGCGTACTCGTCGTGCAGGTCGACGAGCAGGCGTCGCAGGTTGGGTGACCGACCGTCCGGGGTGACGAACCTCGTGGGTTGGTCGAGCCCGCCCTCGGCGAGCGCCTTCGCCAGCGCGGCCCGCCGGCGCTCGACCGCGCCCTGCCAGAGGGCGTAGAGGTCGTCCGGCGAGTCGCCGGCCGCGCTGTGCCAGCACCAGTCGGGGTCGGCCGCGAAGTCCGCCGCCTTCCATGGCCCCACGGGCGGGCCGCCGGTCAGGTCGCGCGCGGTGTAGTAGGCCTCGACAAACGCCATGTGCTTGAGCAGCCCGCCGAGCGTCATCGTCGACGGCGGGTGCGGCTGGCGGAGGCCGGCCGCGTCGAGGCCGCCGCACTTCCAGGCGAACTGGGCGCGGGAGCGGTCGAGCGCGAAGAGCAGCATCTCCACCTCGCCGGCGGTGAACGACGGCTCGTGGATCGTGGTGTCGAGAACTGTCATGGCGGGCATGCTAGGTTCCGTTCCGGTCGTTCTGCTTCCGGATTGTGGGGAGGCGTGGTGAAAACCGAGGCGAGTCCCACCGCGCGGGCGCTGCTCGCGCTCGAGCTCGTGCAGGGCAGCCCGGGGATCACCGCCGACCGCATCGCGGGCAAGCTGGGCGTGTCGGAGCGGGCCGCCCGGCGGTACGTCGAGATCCTCCGCGAGGCCGGCATCCCGATCGAGTCGGTCCGCGGGCCGCACGGCGGCTACCGGCTCGGCCGGGGGCTGCGGCTGCCGCCGCTGCTGTTCAGCGCCACCGAGGCGCTCGGCCTGGTCATGGCCGTGCTCGACGGCCACCACGACGCGGGCGACCCCACCGACCCGGTGGGCAGCGCGCTCGGCAAGCTCGTGCGCGCGCTGCCGGAGCCGGTCGCCGCCCAGGCCGAGGCGGTGCGGCGCAGCACCGCGCCCGCGCCCGACCGGTCCGCCGCGCGCCCCGACCCGCAGACCACGACCGCGCTGGTCCAGGCCCGCGCGCAGGGCCGCCGGGTGCGTCTCGGCTACCGCTCCGAGGCCGGTCCGGAACGGGTCTTCGAGGTCGACCCGTGGGCGGTCGTGGTCCGCCACGGCCGGTGGTACCTGCTGTGCTGGTCGCACACCTCGGGCGCCCGCCGCGCGTACCGGATCGACCGGGTCCGCGACGTGGCGGTGCTCGACGCGGCCTTCAGCCCACCCGCCGACCTCGACCCGGTGGCGATGCTCGAAGAGCACCTGTCCGTCGGTTGGGACTACCAGACGGAGGTGCTCATCGAGTCACCCGTCGAGCCCCTGTCCCGCTGGCTGCCGCGCGCGCTCGGCCGCCTCGAGCCGGTCGACGACGTCACCTGCCGGCTTGTCGGCACCACCAGCGATCCCATCTGGTACGCGGAGCAGCTCGCCGTCGTGCCCCGCATCACCCGGGTCGTGGGCGGCCCGGAGCTGCGGTGGGCGGTGCGCACGCTCGGCGAGCGGCTCGTCGCGGCGGCTAGCTGACCAGAAGGCCGTCGCCTTCACTGTCGAGGTTGACGGTCTGGCCCGGCTTGAGCTCGTCGCCCAGGATCCGCTCGGCCAGGAGCAGGCGACGCCGGGCGGGCGGCGGTGGCCCGGCCCCACCGACGAGCACCGTGCGTGGCTGTTCGCCTTCCGCGAACAGCGCCCGTTCTACGCCCGCGTCCGCGACACCCGCCAGGCCGCCGACCTTCCGCTGGGCCGGGCCGCGCACCTGACCGCGCGGTTTCCGAGGCTGCGCACCGCCACCGCGGCCGGCCTGATGTACGACGGTCCGGGCCGGCAGACCGCCCTCGCGATGCTGTACACGGTGCTGGCCCACGAGTCGCCGGAGCTGCTGCCCACCGCCGAGGCCCGCGCCTGGGTGGGCGACCTGGGCGAGGAGGCGGCCGTCGACGTCGCCTGCGCCCCGCTCGACCGGGCCGCCCGGCTGCTGCTCGACGGCGACCGCTGGCGGCTGTGGACGAGGGTGGAGGCGGCGCTCGCGGCCGGCGAGAGCGGCTCCGACCGGCGGGTCCGCGACGTGGCCGTCACGCTCGGCCGGGAGCTGCGCGCGGTGAGCCTGCGCGGCTCGCTCGGCGGCGTGCGACACATCCTCGACGCGCTGCTCGTCGAGGCCCACGAGGGTCACCCGCCGGGGGCACGCGTCCGGCTCGAGGGTCGGCCCGCCACCGTCGTCGGCGTCCGCTGGTCGCCGGCCGGCCCGCCCACGGGATACGAGGTGTGCCTCGACGGCGACCCGACCGTCCGTGTCGTGCCTACCGATTCCCTCGACAATGGACAGTCGGTCCTGGTGTGAGGCCCGAGCTGGTTCTGGTCCTGCGCTACCGCCGGCGCAAGCAGCAGGACCACGCCAGCCGCCTGGCCAGCGCCGCCCGCCAGTACCCCCGCCCCGGCCGCGGCCGCACGCTCCCGATCGTCGAGCGCTAGTCGGTGCCCACCCGTCCGCTGTTGGTCGCGGCCACTCGGCCACCTCCGGCGGGTCGGCCCTGATCGTTGGCTGGTGGACCTTCGGCGCGATCCGCGACGCGGAGCTGTTAGCTCGAGGGCGATCCGTGGTGGATCGCTTGAGACCAAGGGACTTTTCGGAGTCGGGGTGGCTTCGCCCCCTATTTGGACAGAGATTTGAGCTACCGCGACGTCCGTCGTGGTCCGGACCGTTGCTCCCGCGGCCTCACCCGTCCGCCGTTGGTCGCGCCGGTGGTCGGCGTTTGTCCACAATGGCTGTTCCCGGATCGGCGATCCGGGAAAGCAACAGGGGTTCCGTTGCCGTGAGTAACGGCCGCGATGGCGTGCGCCGCGCGAGAAACGCCACGACGGGCGGCGACCCCGACCCCCGAAATGTCTGTCACATGCGGTCGGGGGTGCCGATGCCGAGCAGGTCGAGCCCACGCCCTAGCACCCGCGCGGTCAGGTCGCAGAGCGCGAGGCGGCTCTCCCGCGCGGTGCCCTCCGCGCGCAGCACGGGGCAGCGCTCGTAGAAGGCGGTGAACGTCGTCGCCAGCCGGAAGAGGTAGGCGGCCAGCCGGTGGAACTCCAGCGACTCGCCCACGTCGGCGACCACGCCCGCGAAGCCGAGCAGCTCGATGGCGAGCGCGCGTTCCTCGGGCGCGGTGACCGGGATCGTGGCCGGGTCGTGCGGTGGGGTCACGCCACCCCGCCGGAAGATCGAGAGGATGCGGGCGCGCGCGTACTGGAGGTACGGGCCGGTGTCGCCCTCGAACGAGATCATCCGGTCCCAGTCGAAGACGTAGTCGCGGGTGCGGTCGTTGGAGAGGTCGGCGTACTTCAGCGCTCCGATCCCGACCTGCTTCGCGATCTCGGTGTCCTCGACCAGCGCCGACGCACGGGCCACGGCCTCGTCCAGGAGCGTGCTGAGCTTGACCGTGTCGCCGGCCCGGCTGCGGAAGAGCTTGCCGTCCGGCCCGAGGATCGAGCCGAAGCCGACGTGCTGGGCGCGCGCCGGCTCGGTGAGCCAGCCGGCCTCGCGGGCGACCTGGAAGACCATCGCGAAGTGCTGGGTCTGCGGCAGCCCCACCACGTAGAGCAGGCGGGTGGCGCCTACCTCGCGGGTGCGGTGGCGGATCGCGGCGAGGTCGGTGGCCGGGTAGCCGAAGCCGCCGTCGGACTTGCGCACGATCAGCGGCAGCGGCCCGCCGTCCCGGCCGGTGAAGCCCGCCGGGTAGACAACCTGGGCGCCGTCGCTCTCCCGCAGCAGCCCCAGCCGGTCGAGTTCGGCCACGACCGGCTCCAGCATGTCGTTGTAGAAGCTCTCGCCCCGGAAGTCACCCTCGGTCAGGCGCACGCCGAGCAGGTCGTACACGGCGAGGAAGTGCCGCTCCGACTCCTCGACCAGCAGCCGCCACAGCCGGCGGGTACCCGGATCGCCGCTCTGGAGGGCGACCACCCGGCTGCGCGAGCGTTCGCGGAAGGCCTCGTCGGCGTCGAACTTCGCGCGGGCAGCCTGGTAGAAGGCGTTGAGGTCGCGGAGCGAGAGGTCTTCGGCCGTCTCGCCCTCGTCGACGAGGTGCGCGATCAGCATGCCGAACGGGGTGCCCCAGTCGCCGAGGTGGTTGGCGCGGAGCACACGGTGGCCGAGCCAGTCGAGCACCCGCACCGCCGCGTCGCCGATCACGGTCGAGCGGAGGTGGCCGACGTGCATCTCCTTGGCCACGTTGGGCGCGGAGTAGTCGACGAGCACCGTCTCCGGTGCCTCCACCCGCGGCACGCCGAGCCGCTCGTCCCGGCTCATCGCGGCCAGCAGCGGCCCGAGCGCGGCGTCGGCGAGCGTGAGGTTGATGAACCCCGGCCCGGACACCTCGGCGGACGCGACGAGCCCGTCGAGCCGGGCCGTGTCGAGCACCGCCGCGGCGATCTCGCGCGGCGGCCGCCCGAGCCGCTTGGCCAGCGCGAGCGCCGCGTCCGCCTGGAAGTCCGCGCGCTGCGACCGTCGCAGGCTCGGGTCCACCCGCGCGCCGGCGACCGCTTCGAAGGCGGGCGCGAGCCGGTCGTGGAGCAGAGCTTCCAAGGTCGCCATGCCCGCAAATGTAGGCGGGGTCGCGGGCGGTGGTCGCCCCAATTACGCCCCGAGCCATAGCGATGGCGGCTATTTCCAGGTACTCCAGCGGGACGCCCTGCTCAGTCGCCGGGCCATGATGTCTCGGGTGGCCACCCCTGCCCTCCGAGGCGAGTCACCAAGTGCGCCCGCCCGTGCGGAAGGATGCGGTCAGAGGGGCTTCCGATCCCCGTCTCAATAGGCCAAGCGTGAGCGGAGGCAGGCCAACCCGAACTGACATGCTTTGCAGCGCCTCGCGGATGAACGGGAAGGCAACGAAGAAGCCAACATTGGCTGAGAAGGCCGGTATCAGCTGGTCAAGGTCGCCGGGCGGCTGGTCAAGATCGAAAGAGACGATCACGTCAACTTCGAACGTCGCGATCGCCTCGCCCGCCACGGTCGTGAGGGGCGCCGCGACACTGAACTTGCAGCTGAATCCCTCCGATCGGCGTCTGTAGGCGGCGCTGACCGCAAGCTCCGCCTCCACGTCGTCCAGCGGGCCGTCTCGGAAAAGCTCCACATTGGACTTTGTAACGCGGACGTCCTTCAGTTCGGCGCTTGCGGCTAGTGCCTCCAATTCGGTCGGGTTGACCTCAGGCGTGCTGGGCGGGCTCGCTGGCGCCTGCTCCGGCTGCTGGGAGGTGAGACGCCGACCCCGCTGCGAGCTCACCTCCGCGCGCCTACGATCACGAGATTTTGCCTTATCCGGCACGAGTCTCTCCGTCGCTCCCGCTTTGTGCGCCTGTTTCGGACGGCTCGATCTCAACCGCCACCGGCGGCTGCTTGACCATCCCCACCGCCATACGCCACGCACTGGATAGCTGCGGGGATGAGCTGCCCGCGCGGGTCAGGCGGGTCGTATCAGGATGGCCGATGAGGCGGTCGGAGAACGAATTGATGACCTCCCACTCGGCATCCACGGGCTCGCGCACGCCAGAGATCGCGCAGTGGATCTGCGCGATCTCGCGGTCGCTGAGGAATGACTCACCGAAATCGATCTTGTAGTTATGCGAAAGCCACTCGGCGACCCGTGCCCAGCGCCAGACCTTGGATGATCCTGGGGAGCCGGCTGGCGGCGGAAAACCGCCCGGACCGCGACGGCCGTCAACCCAGAGTCGAACTGCCTCCCGGGTGACTCCGACGCGATGGGCGATATCGGAAACGCTGACCAAATCTTGGTCGACCTCCACCAGAGTGGCGTGGGGCAGGGCGTGGCGAATGCGTCGGGCGACCTGCACCGTGACGCCAGCAACGTCCGTGGGGTCCTGTTTGTCAGTGTGAAGCGTGGCCAGCACGCGTCCGTCGACGGACGTCCACTCCAAGTCAGAAAGGCGCTCACCGATCATGGACAGTGTGCTTTCGTCTGTCAGATCGACACCGGCTACGTGAAGAGGGACACGGAACATGATCTCACCCGCCTCTTGACTCCTCGACCTGAGCATATACGTGGCGTTGGCGACTGCCAACAGTCTAGGCCGAACTGCAACGTCGCTCAGCCATTCGCCAAACGAGACCGGACCACGGCGAGGCGCGTGCGGCACTGCTGGATCCTCTTCTTGAGGGTCCGTACGGCCTGGCTGCGTGGAAGGCTCTTGGCTTCCTGGTGAACCTCCGACACCGTGGCCTCGGCCAAGTCCATGATCCGTCGAGGATCGAGGTCGTCCGTCTCGGCGGCGTCGAGGGCCTCCTGCGCCGCCTCCTCGGCAAGCGCGACGGCCTTGTCGGCGTCATCGGCAATTTCCCACAGCCGCTCGATCTCCGCGGTGTCTGACTCGGCGGCGTCCATAAGCTCGCTGGCGCGTGCCCACGCCTCCAACGACTCCTGCTGGCCTCCGTGCGCGTCGATCAAGCGCTCAGCCGCGTCTACCAGACGTTCGGCCTTGGTCATCTTCACCGTCGCGGCCTCCAGTCGGCTTGCCGGACCCGTGGCGCTGTGCCGGCATTGCTCGACCTTCCTTCTCAAGCCTGTAGCGGCGGATTCACCGCCCTCACCGGTGCTGAACACCACGTAGGAGCAGAAATCGTTGGTGTCCACTTTCCGACAAAAAACCACTCCGAATATATGTGCCGCGCCACCGGACTCCTTGAAATGCCATCCGGCGCTGCGTGCGAAATCGAGGGCTTCGCGAAACCATTGCGAATTGTGGCGCGGCCACTTGTCGTCCGGTGACCTCCACTCACCGGAATGACCACGCTTTGACATCAACCACCTCGCAAGGTGCCAGTGGACATGGGCTTGTCGACAATAGCGGCAACACCCCACGCGCTATCTTGCCACAGCTCTTGCGCGACCGAGGTTGGTGTATCGGCGGTGATCCTGCCTCGATCGGAAATTGATGTTGCCCCGGATGAATGTCACCTGGCAGCGGTGGGCTTGGGGAGTGGGGCGCGGCCGATGGTGGAGTAGAGGAAGTGGCCGCGGATCACCAGGCCGGAGCGGCGGTCGCGGGCCAGCCACTCCAGGTGGTCGAGCTCGTCGCCGGTCAGGCCGGCGGTGAGCAGGCGGTCGCGAAACAGGGCCAGGTTGACCGTCGCGAGCAGCGCGCCGGGGCTGCCGGCCGGCCAGACGGGCGAGTGGATGGCCGTGTCCACCTCGTGCAGGCCGGCCGCCCGCATCCGGCTGTGTATCCGGGTGGCCCAGGTGGGGTCGTTGTCCAGGATGCGCAGCAGGGCCTTCTGGTAGCGGTCGAACAGTGCCACGTCCTCCCGGCTGGGCGCGTCGATGACGATGTCTTCGGTGCGGATGTACCAGTCTTCGACCACCAGGCTGCCGCCCGGGCCGAGGGCGGCCGCGAGCTTGGCCAGCACCTGCTCGCGCTCGGGCAGGTGGAGCAGGAGCAGGCGGGCGTGGATCAGGTCGTACGGCGGGTCGGGCACCGGCTCGGCGACGATGTCGTGGGCGAGCACGCGGATGCCGGGCTCCTCGACGAGGTGGCGCGGCTTGAGGTCGGTGGCGACCACCGACGCGCCGCGGCCGGCCAGCCAGCGGGCGACGCTGCCCGCGCCGGCGCCGACCTCCAGGCAGCGGAACGGGCCGGCGGGAGTGTCCACAGCGGACAGGCGGGCGCGGGTGAAGTCGTCGAGCATCGCGGATAGGCATGCGTGCTGCTGGAGCGCCACGTCAGCGTCGTTGTCGTAGGCGTAGCCGCCCGGCATCGAACCTCCTGGAAGGGGTGAGGCGACCCGGGCCACCAGGTTGCCGACCAAGGGGCGGGGGCCGCCTCACCGAACGTTCAACCTAGGGTTCTTAGGACCCAGAGTCAATTGGGTACGACGAATACTTGAGACCCCAGGGCGGGCATGATCAAATGTCATACGCCGACCAAGGGGAGTGCCAGCACATGCCCGCCGTGCCCGTTTACCGCAAGATCATTAATGACATACGCGGACGGATAGAGTCCGGTGAACTCAAGGCGGGAGACAAGCTGCCCTCGATCGCCGAGCTGATGCAGGCATACGAGTGCAGTGACACCCCGGTCAAGGCGGCGCTCGGCCGGTTGCAGGACGCCGGGGTGCTCGAGGGCCACCAGGGCCGTGGAGTCTACGTAATGGGCAAGCCCGTCCAGTCCTCCCCAGGTAAGTAGGATCGCGCCAGAACCACACCGTACCCGGCACCCGGAAAGTGGTGCATCCACCCCAAATGGTCGATGTCGTCGTGGTCGGAGCGGGCGTGATCGGGCTGACGTCCGCGATCCGCCTGCGGGATGCCGGCGCCCGGGTGGCGCTCGTGGCCGCCGACCCGCCCGAGCGGACCGTCTCCGCCGTGGCCGCCGCGGTGTGGTATCCCACGCACACCGACCCCGACCCCCGGGTGCTGGCCTGGGCCGGGGAGACCTACGACGAGCTGGCCCGCCAGGCGGCCGCGGGCGCGCCAGGTGTGGTGATGCGCCGCACCCGCATGTTCGTCCAGCCGTCCGACGACCCGTGGTGGGCGCGGGTCGTCCCCGATTTCGAAGACCACGGCGGTGAGTGGCGGTTCACCGTGCCCACCGTGGAGATGGGCCCCTACCTGGAGTGGCTCGTGGCGCGGCTGGCCGGCGGCGGCGTGCGGCTGGAGCGCCGGCGCCTCCGCGACCTGGCCGAGGCGGCCGAGCTCGGGCCGGTGGTGGTCAACGCCACCGGCCTCGCGGCCGGTGTGCTGTGCGCGGACGCCGCGATGGTCCCGGCCCGCGGCCGGATCGTCCTGGTCGCCAATCCGGGCATCGAGACGTCGGTACGCGACGAGCACCACCCGGCCGGCACCGCCTACGTGCATCCACGCTCCCGGGACGTGGTGCTCGGCGGCACGTTCGAGCTGGGGGAGTGGGACACCGGCCCGGATCCGCGGGTCGCGCGGGGGATCGTGGCCCGCTGCACCGAGCTCGTGCCGGAGCTCGCCGGCGCCCCGGTGCTGGGTGAGCTGGCCGGGCTGCGGCCGGTGCGGCGGAGCGGCCCGCGGGTCGGCGCCGACCCCGAGCCGCTGCCCGGCGGTGCCCGGATGATCCATAACTATGGGCACGGAGGGGCCGGAGTAACGCTGTCCTGGGGATGTGCGAGCACCGTTCTCGTAGACTTCGGCCGTGACCTCGGTCCAGATCGCGGAGAGCCACACCCTCCGGCGGGACGCCCGGCGTAACCGGGCCTTGATCATCGAGGCGGCGCGCGAGGTGTTCGCGCTCGCCGGCTTCGGCGCGCCCCTGGACGCGGTGGCCCGGCGCGCGGGCGTCGGACGCGGCACGCTCTACCGCCACTTCCCAGACCGCTACGCGCTGGCGGTCGCCATCTTCGAAGACAACGTGCGCGACATCGAGCAGCTCGCGATGGCCTGCGATGGCCGCCCCGACGCGTTCGACGCGCTGCTGCGCTCGCTGGTCGACCACCAGGTGCGCAGCCACGGCCTGCACCAGGCGCTGGCCAAGGGCAAGGAGGCGCCGGAGCTCCAGGCGCTGGCCGAGCGGATCGTCCACGCCTTCGGCGAGCCGATCCGGCGCGCGCAGGAAGACGGCGCCATCCGCTCCGACCTGGCCAAGGAAGACCTGCTCGACGTCATGCGCATGGTCGCCTCGGTGATCGAGGGGATCGACGACCTCGAGCGCCGGCGGGCCAAGGCCGACCGCGCCGTGAGCCTGCTCCGCAACGGCCTGCGCGGCTGACCAACCCCGCCGCCGAGTTCCAGAGACCTTTCGGAGTCGGGGTGCTTCGACCCTCCTATTTAGACAGAGATTTGAGCTACCGCGACGTCCGTCGGGGTCCAGACCGCTGCTCCCGCGGCCTCACCCGTCCGCCGCTGGTCGCGCTCACCCTGCGCGCAACCGGCGGGGGTTTGAGCTCGCGCCAGGCGGTGGTCGACGTTTGTCCACAATGCCCGCTCCCGGACCGGCGGAGGTAGAGGTCCGCGGGACAAGCCCTTCTCGCGTCCCTGCGACAGGTTCTTTGCGGCGGCCCGCGGGAGCATACGGTCCGTAGCTCAAATCTTTCGGGCTTCGGGCAGCTTGACCACCGCGAGCGGCCTCGTGCTCGGGATCAGGTGGGGTGGTCGCCGCAGGTGGCGATGCTGCACCAGCGGCGGCGTCCACTGTGGTCGGCGAAGAGCCAGCCGCAGGTCCGGCTGGCGCAGGCGCACACCGTGAAACGCCGCGGATCCGCCAGCAGCTCGCCGGCGCTGCGGGCGGCCGCCAGCAGCGGCGCGCGCAGGCCCGCGGCGGGTGTCAGCCGCCAGTGCCCGAGCCCGTCCGGCCCGCGGCGGAAGACCGACACCGCGGCCGCCGCCTCGACGTGCCGGGCCACCGCCGCGAACGCCTTCGCGTCCGCCGGGTCGGTCAGGCAGGCGTACAGCCTGGCCCGCAGCTCGCGGGTCTCGTCGAGGACCGCGGCCGCGGCGAGTGGGTCGCGTCGGGCGGCGCGGAGCAGGTGGGTGACGGTGGCGTCGTCGAGCAGGTCCTGGTGGCCGGCCCACACCGCGAGCGTGGGATAGCCGCGGAGCCACTCCGCGCCGGGCGTGCGTTCGCCGCCCCAGCCGGCGTACGTGTTGCACAGCTCCAGCGCGGGGTGCCCGCCGACGCTCCAGGGCAGCCAGTGGTCGCGGACCCGGACCGCGTACACCGGGGCGGCCGGGCGCTCCAGGCGCGGGTCGCCGGCGAGGATGCGCTGGTGCACGGTCTCCAGCTCGACGCCCGGCTCGACACCTGACTCGCCGGCGAGGGCCTTGCGCGCGTGGTCGTAGAGGTCGAGCGCGTCGGCCTGGCGGGCCGCACGGAACAGGGCGGTCATCACGCTCGCCACGAGCCCTTCCCGGGTGGGGTGCTCGCGGGCCAGGCCGGCGAGGTCGAGGGTGACCCGCTCGTGGTGGCCCATGTCGAGCAGCACCCGCGCGTGGGTCTCGGCGGTAGTGAGCCGCAGGTCGTGTAGTGGCGCGCCGAGCCGCTGGCGCAGCGTATCGCCGGCGAGGCCGGCCAGGAGCGGGCCGCGCCACAGGGCGAGGGCGGTGCCGGCGAGGCGTACCCGCTCGCCCGGGTCGGTCGTGGCCGCCACGCCGCGGGCGAGGTCGGCGAAGCGCACCGTGTCGACGTCGGCGCCCTCGACCGCGTAGCCGCCGCCGGTGGTCACGATCGACACCCGGTGCGGTGACAGGGCGGTGCGGAGGCGGCCGATGTACGTGTGGACGGTGCCCCGTGCGTTCGCCGGCGGCTCGCCGTCCCACAGCAGGTCGGCAAGCCGTTCGACGGTGACGGCGTGGCCGGCGTCGAGCAGCAGGATGGCCAGCAGCAGCCGCTCCTGCCGCCGCCGACCGACCGTCACGGGCTTGCCGTCACGGCCGGCCTCGAAGGGTCCCAGCAGCCTGAACTCCATACCGCTAGGACGCTTTGGTCACCCCAGTTCGGTGCACAGGTTGCGCTCGGTGCCGTGGTACATGGTCACCGTCTTCACGCCGGCGGCGTCGAACGCGACGGTGTAGACCCCGTCGAAGACCCAGAGCCCGCGCGGGCGGTTGCCGCCACCCTCGCGGAAGCCGAACCCGGCCGGCCCCACCAGGTACCAGGTGGATTTGGTGGTGAGGGTCCCGCCCGGCTCGATCTCGACGAGGGCGCTGCCGCCGAGGTCGGCCTCCAGCGTCTCGCCGGTGTCGGTGTTGGTGTACGCGAAGACGAGGTCGCCGACGTACGCCTCGCGCTTGGTCGAGCCGTCCGGGTGGCGGGCCAGCACCTTGGTCTTCACCTCGTCGACGACCGGCTCGCCGTGGACCGGGAAGTCGCAGCGGGCGCCGGCCGCCACGTCGAACGGTGCCGAGGGCGCCGGCAGCCACCCTCCCGCGGTCACCGCGAGCGCGGTCACAAGATTCATCAACATGGGAACGAGCCTGGCCCGGCCCGCTCACCATCCGCTCACCACGGCTGGGTCAGGAGCTCGTGGATGCGGCGGGCCCGGTTGGTGACCGCGGGGTGGTCGAGTGGGCGGCCCTGTGGTGGGCCGAGCCATCGGCAGAGCTGGCGCAGGGCAAGCAGGACCGCGCCGCGCTGGATGGCCGGCCCGTGATCGGCCGGCAGGGGCTGGACGCGCTGGTAGCCGTCGAGCAGGGCGGGCAGCAGGGCTTCCCGGTCGTGCAGGTGGAAGTGGCTCAGGTCGAAGAACGGCTCGGTGCCGCGGATCTCGCCGAAGTCGATGAGCCCGGTGTACCGGTCGCCGGTGTGGAAGATGTGCGTCGTGTCGAAGTCGCCGTGGGCGAGCACCGCGCGTGCGGGAGGCCGGTCGCGCTCGTGTTCGACCATGCCCTCGATGGTGTCGAGGACCGGCGTGGCGAACAGCGACGCCAGCGGGCCGGGCCAGGTCTGCGGCAGGTACGAGGTGAGGTACGGCGGGTAGGTGGCGTATTCGGCCCGCAACGGCCACCGGCGTCCGCGCCGTCGCACGAAGCCGAACCCGTCGACCGGCACCTGGTTGAGCACGGCGAGGTCGGCTCCGGCATCCGCGACCACGGGTGCGGTGCGGGCCGGCGCGGCGCCGGGCACCTCGGTGGTGATCATGACGGAGCGGCCGATGTCGGCGTTGAAGGCCTCGACGTAGACCACCGACGCGACCTTGACGCCGAGGTCGCGGAGCCGCTGGTGCAGCTCCGCGTCGGTTTCGAGGTTTTCGTCGGCCTCCTCGGCCACCCGGAGGTAGAAGGTCTCCGTTCCTGTGTGGACTTGGTACACCTGCGTGGACATCCCTTCGGCGGTGCGCCGGTAGCTGACGGAAGCGCCGAAAGCCTTGTGGAGCAGGGCGTGTAGAGCGTCGGCGGGGACGTCCGGCTTGCGGTGCGACAATGGCGGCCCTTTCGGCGGGGGACAACGACGCGTGCGTGCTCTCGCTAGCATGCCGGCCATGACAACGGGGATCGGATCTCGGCTGGCCGTGGTCGCGTGCGTCGCGGCCCTCGCCATCGCCGGATGTGGCAAGAGCGGTGCCGGAAAGTACGGCGACGAGCTGGAAAACGCCGGCTTTCAGAACGTGTCGGTCACGCGTGACGAGGAGGGCTCCGGCAAGAAGAAGCTCGTCGCGTACGACTTCGACGTCGCCGTAGACACCGACGGTGACGACGGCACTTGTGCCGTCGAGCTGGAGCACCCGGCCAACTCCAAGGGCCGGCTCACCGGCGACGACTGGCACATCGACGAGGTCAACGGCGAAGACGTCAACGGCTGGGGCGCCGACAGTCCGGACGCCGCGAAGGTCAAGCAGCTCCTCCAGGAACACGGCTACGACTGCTGATCAGTCCACCGCGACGGCCCGGGGCAGCGGAAAGAGCGTGAGAAACCGCCGGGCCGTCGCCATGTCGCCGGTGAGCTCGACCCGGCCGTGCCGCATCGCCTTGGACAGCTCGAGGTTGTCGTGGAGCATCGCCGTGAGCGAGTCGGTGTCGGTGTGCAGCGTGACGTCGGCGGCGCCCACCACGTCGCGGGTGGCCTGGAAGGCCCGGTCGGCGATGCGGATGGCGAACTCTTCGTCACCGAGCCGCAGCGCGATGGTGGCGTCGAGATCCCCGGCGGCGTCCGGGTCGAACAACGCCTTCAACGAGAGGATCAGCGAGCTGGCGCTGATCGGGGCGTGCACTGGCAGCGCGGGTGACTGGCTGGCCCACCGGGCGAGCCCGGTGATGAGCGGCTCAAGCTCGGCGCCCCACCCGGTCAGCTCGTAGACCCACGCCGGCGCGGGCGGCCCCAGCCTGCGCCGCCGCGCCAGGCCGGCGCCTTGCAGCTCCTTGAGCCGCTGGGAGAGCACGTCGGCGCTGACGCCGGGCAGGGCGGCCTGTAGGTCGGTGAACCGCTTCGGCCCCAGGAGGAGCTCGCGCACGACGAGCAGCGCCCACCGCTCGCCGACGAGCTCCAGGCCGTGCGCCAGCGCGCATCCGTCGTTGTATCCCCGCTTGCCCACCACCAGATCAGCCTAGCACTCGCTCCGTCTAAGCAACTTTTTGCTTGGAAAAACCGATCAACTACTTGTACAGTCCGAGAGCAAGGATGGTGCGAGCGAGAAGGAGAGCAGCTATGCCACAGGTACTTATCGAGGCACCGACGGGGATCCAGCCAGGCGCCAAGGAGACGATGATGCGGGAGATCTCCGCCGCCGTCGACGAGGCGTTTCGCATCCCCGACGTCCGGGTCTGGCTCCGGGAGTACCCGGCCGGAAACGTCGCGCAGGACGGTCGCGTCGGCGCCGAGCCGATCCGTCCACTGTGCTTCCTGGAGGTCCCCGAGCTGCACAAGCTAGACGCCAAGCGCGCGATGGCCCGGCGGATCCACGACGCCATCGCGGCGGCGTACAGCGGGCTGGCCAACACCGACGAGACACTGATCCTGATGAACCACTACCCGCTGGAAAACGCCGGCTGGGCGGGACGGTTGCAGTCCGACGACGCCGGCGCCGTGGCCGCGGTGCGGCAGCTCAACGCCTGAGCACGGTCGGGGCCCGCCCCCAAATGAGGGCGGGCCCCGCGAATCTCTCAGGACACTCCGGCCGCGCGCCCTTCGTGCAGCGTGATGTTGCGGCCGTCCGACGGGTCGAAGAGGTGGATCTTCTCGAGGTTGAACCAGACCTTGTACGACCCGCCCTCGCGCACCCGCGACTCGGCCGACAGCCGGGTCACCAGGTTGGCGCCGCTGGTCGGCAGGTCGGAGGCGCCCGCGTCGGCGGCGAGCTCTTCCAGCTCGGCCGAGCTGGCCCGCTCGCCCTCGACGGTCAGGTACACGTACTTGTCCGAGCCCATCGACTCGACGAGCTCGACCGGTGCCTCGAACTCCCTGCCCTTGCCCCGCGCCGGCTCGTCGACGAGCGCGGCGTCCTCGAAGTGCTCCGGGCGGATGCCGAGGATCATCTCCTGCGGCGCCTCGCCCCGCTCCAGCATCCCCCGCAGCCGGTCGCCGATCGGCACGTCACCCAGCGCCGTGCGAAGAGCCCCGTCCGACGCCTGCGCGCTGAGGAAGTTCATCGCGGGCGAGCCGATGAAGCCGGCCACGAAGAGGTTGTTCGGGTGGTCGTACAGCGTCTGCGGGTCGCCGACCTGCTGCACCGCGCCGGCCCGCAGCACCACGACCCGGTCGCCGAGCGTCATCGCCTCGGTCTGGTCGTGCGTGACGTACACGGTGGTGGTGCCCAATCGCTTTTGCAGCCGGGAAACCACGGTGCGCATCTGCACGCGTAGCTTGGCATCCAGGTTGGACAGTGGCTCGTCCATGAGGAACGCCTTGGGGCTGCGCACGATCGCCCGGCCCATCGCCACCCGCTGCCGCTGGCCGCCGGAGAGGTTGGCCGGCTTGCGGTCGAGCAGCTCGGTGAGCTCCAGCACCTTGGCCGCCTCGGACACCTTCTCGTCGATCGTGGCCTTGTCCAGTTTGGCCAGTCGCAGCGGGAAGGCCATGTTCTCCCGCACGGTCATGTTCGGGTAGAGCGCGTACGACTGGAACACCATCGCGATGTCACGGTCGCGCGGCGCCTTCTCGTTCATCCGGTCGCCGCCGATGCGCAGCTCGCCGCTGGAGATGTCCTCCAGGCCGGCGATCATGTTGAGCAATGTGGACTTGCCGCAGCCCGACGGGCCGACCAGGATCACGAACTCGCCGTCCGCGATCTCCAGGTCTACGTCGCGCACGGCGACGGTGCCGTCCGGGTACTGCTTGCCGACCTTGTCCAGCACGATCTCGGCCATGAGTCACCCCTTAACCGCGCCGGACGTCAGGCCCGAGACGATACGACGCTGGAAGAACAGCACGAACAAAATGATCGGAATGGTGATGACGACGGCGGCCGCGGAGATCGACCCGGTCGGGTCTTCGAACTGCGAGTCGCCGGTGAAGAACGACAGCGCCACCGGCACCGTGCGGGAGCGCTCGGTGGAGGTGAGCGAGATGGCGAAGAGGAAGTCGTTCCAGCAGAAGATGAACGCGAGGATCGCGGTGGTGAACACCCCCGGCGCGGCCAGCGGCGCGATCACCTTGCGAAACGCCTCACCCTGCGTGGCACCGTCCATCTTGGCCGCCTTCTCCAGGTCCCACGGGATCTGCTTGAAGAACGCCGACAGCGTGTAGATGGTCAGCGGCAGCGCGAACGTGATGTACGGGAGGATGAGCCCGGGCCAGGTGTCGAACAGGCCCAGCCGCCGCTCGATGTCGAAGAGCGGCGAGACGAGTGACACCTGGGGAAACATCGCGATCAGCAGCGATACGCCAACCAGGGCGCCCTTGCCGGGAAAGTCGAGCCGGGCGATCGCGTACGCGGCCATCGTGCCGAGGGTCACCGCGATGAGCGTGGATATCAGCGCGATGCCGATCGAGTTGATGAGCGCGCGCACGAACTGGTCGGTCTGGAAGATGGTCTTGTAGTTGTCGAGCGTCCACTCACGCGGGATAAAGTTGCCGTCGGTGAGGGTGGCCGTCGTCTTGAACGACAGCGACATGATCCACAGCACGGGGATGAGGGCGAAGACCACCACGATGACGTCGAGCAGTCCCCAGCGCCACTTGACTCCACGTGACTCCATCAGCGCCTCCCCTCGTCGCTGCTACCGGGTGCCGCCGTGCCGAAGAGCTTCACGAAGATGAACGCGATGATCGCCACGGTCAGGAAGATGAGCACCGACATCGTGGAGCCGATGCCGAGGTTGAGCCCCTTGATGAGGTTGTTGTAGGCGAGCATCGACACCGACGAGGTCTCGTTGGCGCCCGCGGTCAGCACGTAGATGTTGTCGAACACCCGGAACGCGTCGAGCGTGCGGAAGAGCAGCGCGACCAGGATGGCCGGCTTCATCACCGGCAGCATCACCTTGATGAAACGCTGCCACGCCGTCGCGCCGTCCATCGACGCGGCCTTCAGCAGATCCTCGGGTACCAGCGCGAGGCCGGCCATCAGCAGCAGCGCCATGAACGGTGTGGTCTTCCAGATCTCGGCCAGCATGATGATGGCCAGGGAGCTGGCCCGCTCGGTGAGTGGCGCGCTGTCGCTGAAGAGGTTGGCCAGGTAGCCGGTGCCGGGTGTCCACGCGTATCGCCAGGAGAACGCGGCCACGACCGTGACGATGCCGTACGGGATCAGCGCGGACGTGCGCACGATGCCCCGGCCGACCAGGGTGCGGTGCATGATGACGGCCAGCCCCATGCCGAGCACCAGCTCGATCACGACCGTCACGATCGTGATCAGCATGGTCACGCCGAACGCGGTCCACCAGTACTGGTTGCTCAGCACGGTCACGTAGTTGGACAGCCCGACGAACTCGCGCTCGTCCGGAAACTTCAGGTCGTACCGCTGAAGCGAGAGCCACACCGAGTACAGGATCGGGTAGCCGGCCACGGCGAGCATCACGATCGCGGCGGGCGCGCAGAGCAGCCAGCCCAGCCGGCGCTCGGCCCGCTTGCCTTCGGAGAGGCGCGCCTTTTCCGCCTTGCTCAGCGGCTTTTCCTCGGCCCGGTGCTTGGCTGTCGTGGCGGGCGCGCTCATGGCAGGACCCCCTTCGACTCGAGAGCGTCCTGTATGGACCCGCGCAGCTCCTTCGCGGTCTGCTCGGGGTTGATCGAGGCGGGCGGCGACAGCGTCGCCGACATCACCGTCGAGATGTTCTGGTACGCCGGGGAGAGCGGCCGCGTCGCCGGGTCCCGAAGCTCCTCCAGGATCGTGTCCTTCATCGGGTACGTCTCCGCCATCTCCGGGTCGGCGTAGAGGCTCTCGATCGTCGGTGGCACGCCGTCGTTGATCGCGGAGAACTTCTGGTGCTCGGCGTTGCGCAGGCACAGCGCCGCGTCGAACGCCTCCTCGGGATGCTTGGAGTACTTGGAGACCGCGAGGTTGTAGCCACCGATGGTGACCTTGCTCGGTGTGCCCGCGTCGACGCCCGGGTAGCGCGCCCACCGCACCTTGGCGGCGAGGTCCGGGGCGCCCTCCTGCATGGCCGGGTACACGAACGGCCAGTTGAGCTGGAACGCCGCGTTGCCGCCCTGGAACTGCAACCGGGCATCGTCCTCAATGGAGTTCGTGAACGAGGGGCTCGTCACCCCGGCGGAGGCGAACTTCTGGAGGATCTCCAGCCCGCGCACCGCGCCCTGGTCGAAGACGGCCTCGGTGCCCTCGTCGTTGAGGATGTGGCCGCCGGCGCTGGCGACGATCGTGTTGTAGAGGACGACGAGGCCCTCGTACTGGGCGCCCATGGTGATGACCTCGTACGGCTTGCCCTGCCCCTTGAGGTCCAGCGACTGCTGGATCATCTCGTCCCACGTTCGCGGCGGCTGCTGCACCAGGTCGGTGCGGTACCACAGCAGCTGCACGTTGGTGTTCTTCGGCGCCGCGTAGAGCTTGTCCTCGTACTCGGCGCTGGCCAACGGACCGGCCAGCGTGCCCTGCTCGGCCTGCGCCTTGTTGTCGCCGGTCCACTCCAGGATCCAGTCGGCGCTCGCGAACTCCTGGGTCCACGTGATGTCCAGGCCCAGCACGTCCATGCCGCTGTCTTCGGCGGCGAGCCGGCGCACCATCTGCACGCGCTGGTCGTCGGCGCCGCGCGGCAGCACCTGGTAGCTGATCCGGTAGCGGTTGGCCGCCTCGGCGTTGCAGTCGTCGACGACCTTCTGAAGGTTTTGCTCGGGTGCGTAGTACAGGTTGATGGTGGGTGTGCCGCTCTCGCCGCCGCCGCACGCGGCTAACGGCGAGAGCAGGGCCATCGCGGCCGCGGCGGCCCCTACCCGTGCCGTCCGTCTCGTCTTCCGCACCGGCCTCGCCTCCCTCCGGTCGGGCGCCGGAGGGCGCGGCGCGCCCGCAGGATCCCTGCGTGGCGCGAGCGCGTCGGCGTCGACGCGTGATCTGAAACCCCCGGCTGGTCGTCGCGTCGCGCGAGCGCGACACGACGACCAGCCTCAAGAGGATCGTTTGTGCGCCCCTTCTCCCCCGTCCGCACGGACATCAAACCTGGCGAGGTTCACTATAGGATCAAGCACAAGATATCGGTGCAAAACTGGGCAGGCTCACCAGCGTCGATGGCTAAAAGTGCACGAACGGCCGCTGTCCGGAGGGCGAATCCCGTCGGTACGGTCAGACGGCCGGGTCGCCGCCGAAGCCGATCCTCCCCATTAGACGGTCCGGAGGGCGGGATCGTGGAAGAGACAATCGTGCGGCCTGTGGCGATCACGTTCGACGTGCGTGGGCTGCCGCCGCTGAAAACCGAGGCGCTGTCCATCTTCTCCGCCGGCCACCGCCAGGCCCGCCGGGTGCGCGCGCTGCTGGAGGCCGCCTGCGCGGCCGCGCAACGCACCGGCTGGACCGCGCTGGCCGTCCCGGTCGCGCTGGACGTGGTGCTGCGCCGCCCACCCGGCCACCACAGCGGCGACGCGACGAACTTCCTCGGCGGGATCGGCGACGTGCTCCAGGACAAACGCCGCTCGGCGAGCGTGAGCCTGGCCCACCTGGGCGTGCTCGTCGACGTGGCGCTCTACGTCGACGACCGGCAGATCCGCCAGCTCTCCTACCGCGAGGAACACGCCGACGAGCCGTCGTACACGGTGCGCGTCTCGGCGCTCGGCCCGTGATCTGACGCTAGGTCGAGGCGCGGAGGCGGCCGCCATGGTCCGCGCACACGGTGGCGAACCGCTCGGCGGCGGCGATGACGTCCGGGACCTCGCGCTTGTACGTGCTCAGCTCCACCACGAGCTGCTTGTGCCGCGCGCCGACGTCGCGAATGCGCACGCGGTCGTGCCTGATCTCGTCCCACGGACCCTTGTCACGCTCGTCGCGGAGCTGCTTCTGGCAGGCGGTGGCGTCCTTGCGCCGGTCGAAGTCGGCCAGGACCCACACCGCCGCACTGCTGGCCTCACCGGCGGCCTGCGGATCTCCATGCACCGGCGCGCCGGCGACCTCCGCCCCGGCGGACAGCCGCGCGGTGCCGTCGACGAGGACCCTGAGCTCCCAGCATTCCTCCCACTCGCCGGTGAAGTAGGAGGTCAGGAACGGGTCGACGCCGCCGGAGACCACGCCGGCCTCGACGCCGGCGGCGGACAGGACCTCGCCGAAGAACGCCGGTCCTGAAATCGGCAGGGGTGCCGTCCGGAGGCGTCCGTGGGTCAGGAGCAGCTGGACGATGTCGCCGGAGCGCTCCACGATCGGGTACCAGACGTGATAGGAAGGCGCGCTACTCACCGGGCTCCTTGAAGTTGGGTCCGACGTCCTTGTCGTACGAGCCAGCGCTCTTGTTGAGGTAGGCCTGGAGGATCTCCACGGTGCTCTCCCGCCCCTTGAAGTGATACCAGTCGAACCGCTCCGACTGGTTGGTGTTCTTCCCGTCGCTGTTCCAGTGCCGGAACACCTCGGGTTTGTGCTCGACGCTTGGCTCGGTCTTACCCTTCAGCGGCACGATCGTGCCCGGGACGGCCTCCCAATGTGTCGCGGTGGCCCAGTCGGCCGCGACCACGAAGCTGTTGGTCCGGCGGTCCTTGAGGCGCAGGAGCGGCGTGACCCGATCCTTGATGATCTGCTGCGTGGCGGTGCGGTCCCCGGAGCGGTAGAGGCGCCGCCGGATCATCTGCGCACCCTGGTACTTGGGCCGGAGGATCCGCACGCCGTTTTCGATGATGGTGTACTTCGTCTCGCCCGGTGGGTACGTGCGGGAGGTCTTGCGCGGGTTGATCTCCGCCACCGCGCGGAACTCGCCGCCCCCGCGGTCTTCGAGGTACAGCCTGGTCAGCTTGTGTTTGCGTCGGATCCGGCCGAGCTGCCGCGCGATGACCGAGCGGCTGGGCGTGTCGCCGGCGAGCGCCTCGACCTCGGCCAGCGCGGCATCGAGCGCCTTGAGCTTGTCGGCGGCGCTGCGCTTGTCCTCGCGCCTGGGTGGCCGCCTGCGCCGCCGGTCGGGGTCCTTGCGGTCCGGCCGGCGCCGGGCCCGCCGTGGCGGCCGGTCGGGCCTGGGCTTCTTCGGCTTCTTCGGCTTCTTCCGGTCGAGCTGGCGCTTGAGCTTGGCCCACAGCCGCTTGACCAAGCCGATGATCTTGTTGATCGCCCAGTCGACCGCGCGCTGTACCGGCCGGGACAGGGTTTGGAAGATCTTCTTGACCCTGTCCGCGATGCCGCCGATCCCCAGCAGCGCGGCCAGGAAGCCGATCAGCACCGGGATCGACCTGGCCAGGGCCCGCTCGACGAGGGCCGGCGCGCCACCACCCGCGCCGCGCGCGATGGCGATCACCGCGTCCAGCACCGCGTTGACGAAGTCGATGATCTGGCGGGCGCGCTGGACGATGAACGTGACGATGTCGATGATCAGCTTGACCGCGCGGACGAACGCCGACGCCGGGTTGAGCAGCGACAACACCCAGGTGATACCGGCGATGATGATCGTCGGTACCAGGTACTCGATGATCTTTGAGATCAGCGTGCGCTTGAGGTCGCCGACCCGGGCCTTGATCTCGTCCCACAGGCCGCCGACACCTTCCCGCTTGACCTTCGTGACCAGCGGAACCGCCGACTCGGCCGCGACGACCGCCTGCACCGGTACCCGCCGCACGATGCGCGCCCGGAGCGACGCCCAGCTCAGGCCGAGCAGCGTGGCGATCAGCAGCAGGATGCCCCGGGCGTCGAACCTGGCCGGCAGCTGGAGCCCGGCCCGCGCGGAGACGCCCAGCAGCCAGGACAGGATGCCGGTCTGTAGGTGGGTGCGGATGTTGCGGATGAAGTTGCGGAGCCCCGCGCCCACCGCCCGCACCAGGTTGCCCAGGAAGCCGATCGGGTCGCGCAGGATCGCCATGATCGCCTGCCCGGCCTTGGCCAGCACGCCCAGCAGCAGGTTCTTCAGCTCGATGATGGTGTCGATGACGCCCTTGACCGCGTCCACGGCCTTCGCGACGAGCCCCTTGTTCTTCTCCTTCTCGGCGGCGATCTCCTCGTCGACGCTCTTGAGCGCCTCGGTGTACTTCTCGGCCAGCGTGTCGACGAGCTCCGTGCCCTTGTCGTCGACGGACTGCCGCAGGTCGTCGAACTTCTCGCTGAAGTCGGCGGCCGCCTCCTGGCCGATCGCGCGCAGGTCGGCGGGGAGCCGGCGCACCTCGGCCTGGAGATCGGCACGGCCCTTGGCGATGCGCCGCTTGGCGCGGGTCAGCTCGCCGGCGATGGTGTCGGCGATGCGGGAGATGACCTTCCGCATCTCGGCGACGTAGTTGTCCCGGGCCACGACGTAGACCTGGTTGGCCTCCTCGGGCAACCCGGCGAACAGGTCGCGTACCCACCGCGCCTTGCCGGTCAAGCCGCCGTAGCGCCGGTCCTTGTACTCGGACATGCGCCGCTTGTGCTCGGCGGTGAACGCGTCGCGGGCGTCCTTCTCCTCGCGGGTGAACTGGTCGTCGACCTTCTTGTCGAGCCCGGACAGGATGTCCTCGACGTCCTTCTTGGTCGCGTCGAAGACCCGCTGGAGCGTCGCCGTCACCTGCGCCCGCTTGTCCTCGTCGCGCCCCTTCGCGCCGGTCTTGCCCGCGCCCACCTTCCGGCCGGTCGTGACCCGCGTGCCGGTGATGTCGCGCATCGCGTCGGTGCCGGTGCCCTGCGCGTCCGCCTTGGCGCCGGCGAGCGTCTTGGCCTCGTGGGCCCGCATCCGCGCCTGGGCCCGCGGCGCTTCGCGCTCGGCGGCCTTCTTCTCGCCCAGCGCTTTGACGAACCGCGGCTCGTTGGACTTGGCCAGCTGCGGCTCGGTCACCTGCGCGGCGGCCATCTGGTCGTTGATCTCGCGCGGGCCGTCCGAGGTGTCGGTCGCCGACGGCGGCAGCTTGTCGGGCACCGCGTTGGCCGCGTGGGGTGTGCCGGGCACGCCCGGCGGCCGGTCCGCGGTCAACGGCACGACCGTCTTCTCCACCGCTTTCGAGGTATCCGGTGGCGCCGCCGTCGTGGTGGCGATCTCCTCGGCCGACTGCGCCTTGCCCTCGCCGACGCGCCCCTGCACCTCGGCCTTGGCCTCGGCCGGCTTGTCCGAGTCACCGAACTTGTCGGCCTCGTCGAGGTTCTTCGGCGCGCGCTTGGCGATCGCCTCCTCGACCGCGCGGATGAACGCCGCCTTGTCGAACTCCTTCGGCTGCGCGGCGTCCATCTTCTCCGCGTTGGCCGCCTTGCCCTGCGCTTCCTTGTCGTCCGCGGGCGGCTGGGCGGCACCCTGCGCGTTGGTGGCCTCGGCCCGCGCCGGTGGGTGGCTCGTCGCGACCGCCCGCTTCTTCGCGCCGACGTCCTTCTTCAGCGCCTGGAACTTCGGATCCCGGTCCGGGCCCAGCCGCCGCCTTGCCCCGGCCGCCTCCTCCCGCACCTGCTTCTGGCCGCGCCCCGGCTCAGCCACCGCGGGCGCGCCGGCCCCCAGCGCGGCCGCGGGCTTCTTGTCCTTCGGTGCGGCCGCGGGCTCCGCGCCAGCACCCGGCTTGGCGGCGCGCGCCCCGGCCTGAGCCGCGGTCGCGCTCCCGGGCACCGTGCCGGACGCGGCCGCAGTCGCCGAGCCCGCGCCGCCGGTGGCCGTGGTCGCGGGTGGCATGGGCGTCGTGCCGAGCAGGCTGGCCGCCGTCGCGCCGTTGCCGGCCGTGCGCTGCGCCTGCGACACCAACGGCGCGGCCACGGTCAGCGGCAGGCCCGAAACACCCGGAAGGGCACTCGCGGGCACCGCCGCGAGGCTGGCTGCGACGGCGGCGTTGCCCGCCCGCGCCCGATCCGGACCGGCGGTCGTCATCGGCGCGGGCCGGGTGTCCGCCGCCGGACCGGCAGCCGGCACCGTCCGCGGCGCCGGCGTCACAGCGGGCGCCAGCGGCGGGAGCGTCACGGTCCTCACCGGCGGAGGCATCCGTGCCACCGTAGGCACCCAGCTGGCCCGGTCGCGCCGATGAAAACCCTAGGGTCTCGGCTGTGGTGCGGCAGGCGCGTCCGCCGGCCGCACCTAGGTAACGCGGCGTAAGCGGGCCGGGTGGTGGGCCTTCAGATCTAGGACGTTTAGGGTTGAAATAGCGCCCTAACTCTCCTAGATCTCGAATCTCGCGCCGCTCGCGCCGCCGCGGTGGTTACTCGCGGCGACGAGACCCCTGTTGCTTTCCCGGATCGCCGATCCGGGAACAGGCATTGTGGACCGCCGCCCTGGCGCGGGCTCAAGCCACCCGCCCCCTTTCTCCCCGCAGGCTTGCGCGTAGGGGTGAGCGTGACCAGCGGCGGATGGGTGAAGCCGCGGGAAATGCACCCCAAGAAAACGCTCCGCTGCGCTCCACGTTTCCCCGGGGCCCCGCGCAGCGGTCTGGACCACGACGGACGTCGCGGTAGCTCAAATCTCTGTCTGAATAGGGGTCCAGGTCGATGCCACCCCGACTCCGAAAGGTCACTGGACCGGGGGTTGGCTGGTGTAGACGGTCGGGTCGCCCTGGACGATCCAGACCTCCGGTGTGTTGATCGGCAGGAACGAGCGGTCGCCGCCCGGCTCGCGGGTGTCTGGCACCGAGTCCCCGGCGGGCAGGTGCATGATGAAGTTGACCGGCTGGGTGTCCTGGACGAGTGGGATGTCGTACTCGGCCCAGCCGCCCTCGACGCGGGTCCATGGCCACGGGTTGTCCCAGGCGATCTGGCCGAGCGTCGCCGGGTCGACGGCGTCGCCCCACATGTGCAGGCCCCAGCCCGTTTGCTGGTCGCCGTAGTCGCCGGCCGGGCGGAAGTAGTGCAGCGTCGCGACCGTCGCTTGTGGACCGGCGGCGCGTACGCGGCGCACCGGGCTGGTCGCCGTGGTGCCGTCCGGCTCGCGCACCGTGGCCCGGTACTCGATGGGGGTGTCGGACGCGAGATCGGCCGGGAGCGCGTCGAAGACGGTGTAGGCCGGTGAGCTGGCGTCGCTGCCGATCGGGGTCCAGGCGCCGGCGGCGACGCGGCGCTCGAAGGAGACGGTGTGGGTGGCGCGTTCCGGGTCGACGACCGCGCGGACCTCGACCGTGCCACGGACACGGCTGCCTTCGCTCGGCGCCTCGATCGACACCAGCGGGGTCGGCACGGACGCGGCGCGTGACGCGCTCGTCGCGGTGTGGCCGCGGTTGTCGAGGACCACGGCCTTGTACCGCACCGGAGTGCCCGCGCGCAGGCCGCTCACGTCGTGGAACACCTGGTACGGCGGGTTGTCGTCGACGCCGACCGGGCGCCACGAGCCGTTGCCGACCTGCGCGTAGAAGGAGACCTCGTAGAACGAGGAGCCGGCCACGCCGGCGGTGACGTGGATGCGGCCGCGGGCGCCCTCGGCCGCCGTGGCGCCGGTGATGCTCACCGCGGGCGCGGCCTTGGAGCCGGGGACGCGGCCGTCGAGCGCGTAGACCACAGTGGACAGCGGGGGCACCGTGAGGGTGAGCTTGCCGTCCGATGTGGACTTGACGCGGGCCGGGCCGCCGCCGTACAGGCGGTGGAAGCCGCGCTTGGCCGCGTAGGTGGGGATCGCCGCGGTCTGCGCCTGCTCGCTGTTGTTGAGGGCCACGACGTACTCGCGCTGCTCGTGCCGGTCGAGCCGGGAGAAGGCGTAGACGCCGGGGCCGCCGGCGGCGTAGCGGTGCACCTGCGCGCCGTCGCGCAGCGCCGGGTGCGCGCGGGTCAGCGCGGCGAGCCCCCGGATCGACTGGTACAGCGGATGGCCGCTGACGAAGTTGTCCTGCGCGTGGGTGGCGGCGGTGCCGAGCAGGTCGTCGTCGAGATAGTCCGGCACCTGGCTGGCGAACATGGTCTGGCGGGCGTTCTGGTCGCCGCCCGGGCCGGTGAAGCCCTGCTCGTCGCCGTAGTAGACGACCGGGTTGCCGCGGCTGAAGTACATCAGCTCGTGCGCGAGCCGGTCGCGGCTCAGCCATTCGGCGTCGCCGGCGGCGGGGTTGTCGGCGGTGACGAAGTGGCCGATGCGGCCCATGTCATGGTTGCCGAGGAACGTGGGCAGTTGGTACACGTTGGAGTCGGCGTCGGTGTACCAGTCGTCGCCGGCGAAGAACGTGGCGAGCTGGCCGGCCGACTGGCCGCGCGAGGCGAAGCCGCGGGCCGCGTCCTGAAACGGGAAGTCGAGCACCGCCTGCATCTTGTCGGCGGTGGTGAAGTGCGACGTGAAGCTCTTGGTCGTGTCGAAGACCTCGCCGAACATGAAGAACTCGCGCTTGCCCTGAGCGCGCGCGTAGTCGAGCACCTCGGGGCCGAACTCCTGCCAGAACTCGTCGTCGACGTGCTTCATCGTGTCGATGCGGAAGCCGTCGACGCCGAAGTCGCGGATCCACGCCTTGTAGACGTCGATCATTCCGGCGACCACGCGCGGGTGCTCGGTGAAGAGGTCGTCGAGGCCGAAGAAGTCGCCGTAGTACGAGTTTTCACCGACAAACGTGGTGTCGCCGCGGTTGTGGTAGAGCGTCACGTCGTTGAGCCACGCCGGCACCTTCAGGTTTTGCTCGGCGGGGTCGAGCACCGGCGTGTACGGAAACGATGTGGTGGGGCTGAGCGGCGGGAAGGAGGCCTTGCCGGCGAAGTCGCGGTCGTCGAAGGGCGCGCCGGCGGCGGTGCGGTAGGGGACCGCGTCCTTGGACACGTAGCCGCGGCGGGCGCCGCCCTCGTATCCGATCACGTCGGCGGTGTGGTTGGTGATGATGTCGAAGTAGACCTTCATGCCCCGCTCGTGCGCGGCGTCGATCAGCGCGCGCAGGTCCGCGTTGCTGCCCAGGTGAGGGTCGATCTGGGTGAAATCGGTGATCCAGTAGCCGTGGTAGCCGGCGGACGGGCCGTCTTCGAGCTGCACGGCCTTGTTCTTGAAGCTCGGCGTCAGCCAGATCGACGTGGTGCCCAGGCCGCGGATGTAGTCGATGCGGGAGAGCAGGCCCTTGAGGTCGCCGCCGTTGTAGAAGCCCTTCTTCGTCGGGTCGAAGCCGGAGACCAGCGGGTCGGAGCCGAGCCCACCCTGGTCGTTGCTCGGGTCGCCGTTGGCGAACCGGTCGGCCATGACGAAGTAGAACGACTCGTCGGTGACCGGCGAACGCAACGAGTGCAACCCGGACAAGCCCCGGTCACCGGCCACGGCCGGGGTCGCCAGCCCGAGTGTGGCGAGGATGGCGGCGAAGGCCGCGAGGACGCGACGGACGGACATGCTGGCCCCCCACAATCGACATTGACTGCCGGCATCGTCTCCGGGGACGTTACGCCCTCGAAACTTCGGCCGGACTCACCCCTTCGTCCACTCGGGCGAAATTTTGAGCTACCGCGACCTCCGTCGTGGTCCAGACCGTCGCTCCCGCGGCCTCACCCGTCCGCCGCTGGTCGCGCCCACCCCAGGCCGCCTGCGGCGGGTTGGGTTCGGTCTTGTCCCGCGGGCCCGCCGGCCCGCGGGAGCATACGGCCGGTAACTGGCGCGGACGCGGGCAAATATGTCGCTAAAGGTTTTCGTAGGGCCGGAGCAGGTGCCGGAGCGTGCCGGCGAGGGCGTCGCGCTGGCGGCGGTCGAGCGGGTCGAGGAAGCGCTCGTCGGCGGCGAGCACCGCGCCGAGGGCGCGCTCGGCGAGGCGCTCGCCCCGCGTGGTGAGCCGCACCCGCACCGCGCGGCGGTCGGCGGCGTCCGGGGTGCGCTCGACCAGCCCGGCGGCTTCCAGCCGGTTGAGGCGGGCGGTCATCGCGCCGGACGTGATCAGTGAGGAGCGCGCCAGGTCGGTGGGGTTGGTGCCGCCGGGGTCGGCGCGGCGGCGCAGCGTGTTGATCACGTCGAAGTCGGCGAAGCTCAGGTCGAACGCGGCCAGCGCGGCCAGGATCTCGCGCTCGCAGTGCTGCGCGCACAGCAGCAGGCGGCCGACCACCTCGAGCGGGCTGGCGTCGAGCCCCGGGTCGCGCGCCGACCAGGCCGCCACGATGCGGTCGACGGAGTCGGTGGGTGTCACATGCGCCACGGTACCTTGCCGTAAAGCTTTCCGCCTAAGTATCTTTACACCAAGCTATCTAGGAGAACGGGGAGTACCGATGTCCTACGACGAAGCGTTCCTCTTCCTGCACCCGGCCGCCGACCCGAGCGCCGACCGGGTCGCCCTCGAGCACAGCGGCGGGCGCACCCTGCTCGCGTGGGCGCCCGACGTGCCGGCCGCGGCCCGCGTCGCGGCCGAGCTGGCCGACCAGGGCGTGCGGCTGATCGAGCTCTACCGTGGCTTCGACCTGGCCGGCGCCGCCCAGGTCATCGAGGCCGTAGGCGGGCGCGCGCCGGTCGGCCTGGCGGGCACCGGCCGGCCCGGTGGCCGCAGCTGGGCGACGATCTACACCGACGACAACGCCGACCCGGAGGGCGTGCACGTGGTCCAGGAGCACCGCGACGGCAGCCGCACCACGGTCGTCGGCGCGCCGGAGGCCACGATCCCGGCGGTGGCGGCCGCGCTGGTCCGCTCGGGCGTCGAGGTGGTCGAGGTGTGCGGCGGCACGCCGCTGACGACGGCCGCCCAGGTCGCCGCCGCGGTCGGCGACGCGGCGCCGGTCGGCCTCGTCACCTGGCCGTTCGAGTCGATCGACGGCGCGGTCGCGTTCAAGGCGGCGTTCGAGTCGAGCCGGCCGTGAGCCTCTTCGGCGCGGCGCTGCCCGCCTCCCGTCACCGCCTCGGCGAAACGCTCGAGGCGGCGCGGACCGCGGAGGAGCTCGGCGCCGACCTTGTCACGGTCGCCGACCACCCGTACCTGCCGGACGAGCTGGAGACGCCCGCGCTGCTCGGGCTGCTGGCCGGGCACACCGAGCGCGTGCTGCTCGCGCCCAACGTCACGCCCCTCGCCCTGCGGCCACCGGCGCTGCTCGCCAAGACGGCGGCCACACTCCAGGTGATCAGCGGCGGGCGTTTCGTGCTCGGGCTTGGCGCGGGCGGCGCGGACGAGCGCGCGGTCGGCTTCGGTGGGCGGCCGCCGAGCGTGGCCGCCCTCGACGAGGCGGTCCCGCTCATCCGCCGGCTGTGGAGCGGCGCGCCGGTCGACCACGAGGGGCCGCACTTCCGGCTGGTCCAGGCCGAGGTCGCCGCGCCGCCGCGGCCGGTGCCGATCTGGGTCGGCGCCTTCAAGCCACGGATGCTCGCGCTCACCGGCCGGCACGCCGACGGCTGGCTGCCCACCAACGCGTACCTGGACCTGGCGGACGTACCCGAGATGCAACGCCGCGTCGACCGGGCAGCGACCGACGCCGGGCGCGACCCCGCGGAGATCCGGCGCGTCTTCAACGTGATGGGCACGATCTCCGACGAGATCCCACCGCGCAACGACCGCAAGCTCAACGGGCCGGTCCAGCAATGGGTGACCGCACTGCGCGACTACCGTGCCCGGCTTCGCTTCGACTCGATCGTCTTCTGGCCCGTGCGCGGCGACGTCCGTGACCAGGTGCGCCGCTTCTTCGAAGAGGTCCGCCCTCACCTCATCTGACGGCAGGACCTAGTTGGCGGTGGCGGTGGCCAGGCCGCGGCGGCCGGGGTAGGGGATCAGGTTGTCGGGCTCGAGGGCGGACGACGTGCCGTACCTGTCGTCGCTGGCGGACAGGGACGACGACGATTCGCCGTGCAGGTAGCGGCCGTAGGAGAGCATGCCCTCGACGAGCAGGCGCACGTCCTGCTGGGGGCGTACGACGAAGCGCAGGAACTGGCTGGTCATGCCGAGCTTGTTGCCGCACTCGCGGACGAAGAGGCCGTGCCGGGACAGCAGGTAGTCGCGCAGGTCGACGCCGCTCCAGCCGGGCGGGAGCTTGACCAGCAGGAAGTTGCCCTGCGACGGGAAGACGGTCAGGCCGGGCACGCGGCCCAGCTCGTCGGCCATCGTGTACCTGTCGCGGGCGAGCAGGCGCAGGCTCTCCCGGTACTCGGTCTCGTAGTCCTGGATCATGTGGACGACGGTCTCGGCGAGCGAGTTGAGGTTCCACTTCGGCAGGACTTTCGCGATCTTGCCGGCGATCTGCGGGTTGGCCACCAGGTAGCCGAAGCGGATGCCGTGCAGGCCGAAGTTCTTGCCCAGGCTCTTGAGCACCACCACGTTGGGGCGGATGGCCGCGTCCGGCGCGATCGACGGCTGGCGTTCGGCCTCGACGAAGTCGATGAACGACTCGTCGACCACCACCAGGTCGAGGTCGGTGAGCGCGTCGACGAAGCGCAGCACCTCGCGGCGGGGCAAGAAGCCGCCGTCCGGGTTGTTGGGGTTGCAGATCACCGCCACACGGGAGCCGCGGCTGCGGATGAACGCGACGTACTCCTCCAGGTCCAGCGCGTACCCGTCGGCCTCCTGGAGCGGAAACATGTCGACCCGCTTGCCCGTCTCCAGCGGCTGGTCGGTCCAGCGGCCGAAGGTGGGGATCGGGATCGCGATGCTCTCCTTGACCATCAGGTGGTCGAGCCAGGTGATCAGCTCGGTGGAGCCGTTGGCCATCGCGACCGTCTTCTGATGCAGGCCGAGCACGCTGCACAGCTTGTTGGTGATGTCGGCGGAGTCGCTCGGGTAGTACTTGAGGATCGACTCCAGGTTTTGCGCAAGCGCGGCGAACATGTCCGGCGTGGGGAAGTACGGGTTGCAGGGGATGCAGAAGTCGACGATCGGTGTGCCATCGCCCATGCTGCGGCTGAGCGCGAAGACCGACGGGCTGTGTGCCCCGGTGCGCAGCAGACCAAGGTCGACGTTTCCGTGTCGCACGGTGCCTCCAACTGTGGGGTGTCGTGGGGCGGTACGGGCCGGCCCGTGGCGGAGTTCGATCCCACAGAAAGGCTTAAGACGGACCTAACTACTCTCCGAGCTATGGATGAGCTTGAGTTCTACCGGCGGCACAGCGCGCTGACCGACCCGGGCGCCAAGCGGCACCTCTTCGCCGGCCTGCCCGCTGACCTGCACGGGTTGCTCCAGGTCGTCGGCGGTGTGGTCATCCATCGCGACCAGACCTGGCGGTGGGGTTTCACGCTCCCGGCGGAGCGCCACGACGAGGCCAACACCCGGAGCGTGGCGGCGATCCTCGACCGGCTCGGTTCGCTCGACGAGCGCCCGCCGGAGGAGCGGTTCGCCGGCACGTGCCGCGACTTCGCGGTGCTGCTCTGCGCCATGCTGCGCGAGGTGGGCGTGCCGGCGCGGGCACGGGCGGGGTTCGCCGGCTACTTCGCCGAGGACTTCTTCGACGACCACTGGGTGGTGGAGATCTGGGCTGGCGACGGCGGCTGGCGGCTTGTCGACGCGCAGCTGGGCAGCGCGCCCAAGGGCACGTACGACGAGCGCGACGTCGACCCGTTCGACGTGTCGCGGGACGGGTTCCTGGTCGGCGGCCAGGCCTGGCAAGAGTGCCGCGCCGGGCGCCGCGACCCGGCCCAGGTGGGCGTGCGGGCCGCGGGGCTGACCGGCATGTGGGAGGTGCAGGGCAACGTGCTGCGCGACCTGGCCAGCCTCAACCGGGTGGAGATGCTGCCCTGGGACAACTGGGGCCTCATCCCGGTCCACTACGACGGCCTGGCGCCGGCCGACCTCGGCCTGCTCGACCGGGTGGCGGCGGTCAGCGCGGCCGGCGGCCCGCTGGAGCGGGCCACCGAGGCCTACGCCTGGGATCCACGCCTGCCGGCGCCGGCCGACCTCGCCGGCGACGCCGACCGTGACCAACTGTGAACCCCTCTATATAGCGAGAGTTACCTCGGTCATGGGGGAGAACCGGCGCATGGTGTCGTAGGCGCGCACGCCCACCTTGTGGACCCCGGATCCGCTGTACGGCACGTAGGACTTGGTGTTGCCGACGGTCGTGACCAGGACGTCGTCGAGGTAGACCTCGTAACCGAGGACGACGACGTCGTCCCAGGAGGGTGCCCAGCTGACCGGCAGGTACCCCTGAAGTGGGGCGGCGAGCCGCAGGTCGAGGGGTGCGGCGGGTGCGGTGGTGTCACCGTGCCCGAGGATGAAGCACGCGCCCGGGGAGGCGTTGCCCGCCGCGTCGACCGCGCGGACGCAGCGGGAGCCGTCGGCCGGCGTCAGGCTCGGCAGCGAGATGCTGGTGGAAGTCGTCGTGTAGATGGTGATCCCGCTCGAGCTGAACACCTCGTACCCCACGACCGCGGTGTCGTCCACGGACGGATCCCAGCTGAGCAGCACACCGGAGGGTGGCAGCGGGGCGCTTCGCAGCACCGGCGTGCTCGGCGGGGTGACGTCCAGCGGCGGCGGGCCGGCGCAGGGCTCGGCGTTGACCGTGCAGTTGGCCGGGTCGCCGGTGCCGCGGACGCGGAAGCCGAAGCTTGTCGAGGCGCCCGGCGCGAGGTCGCCGTTGCGGCGGAGATTCGCGAACGTGTAGTGGCCGCCGGATCGGGTCAGCCGCGCGTCCCAGGCGTCGGCCACGGAGGTGCCGTCCGGCAGGTCGAACTCGACCCGCCAGGACGTGATGGCGGCCGGCCCGGGGTTGCGCACGGTCACCTTGCCGACGTAGCCGGTGGACCACTCCCGTTGCTTGACCACGTCGGCGGTGGCCGCCCGCGCGGCCGTGGGGACGAACGCGATCGAGGCGATCCCCGCGACCACCGCCGCGGCGAGGCGGGCAGGTCGTACCAGCCGCGCATTAAATAGGCCCATGTCAATTGATGGTAGGTGCCGGCGCGGACGCCCCACCAGGGGTTGGCATTGCGTGTTGGCGCAAGGGTTTCCGGTTACGCCGCGGACAGTGCGAAGGCCAGCGCCGCCGTCGCGGTGAAGTCGATCGCCGGCTCGGAGCTGGGCCAGGCGCGGACGTCGTCGAGGTAGCGGGCGTCCGGCCGGTCGTACGCGGCGAAGCGGTTGACGCCGTCCGCGGGGCAGGCGTTGGCGCCGTCCGGGATGCCGATGAACTCGAAGTTCTCCGCGCCGTTCGGACCGTTGACGACCGCGCCGCGGGGCAGTCCGGACAGGTTGGCCACCTGGTGCTGCGGGCACTGGGGGTACGTGGTGCCGGCGCCGATCATCAGCGAGGTGCCCCACGCGTTGGCGCCGAGCGCGAAGTTGCGCTGCCGGGTGCCGAACGCGTCGTACTCCCGCGAGCCGGTCAGCCGCCGGTAGAGCTGGGCGGTCGCCGCGTACCCGAAGCTGCGGGTGGCCGCGTCGAACTGCGTGACGTCCACCGCGTGGCCGAACGGGTGCTCGGCCGCGGCGTAGACGCCGCCGTCGAGCTGGCGCCGCAGGTCGGCGAGGAGCTCACCGGCGAGCGCGTCGCCGCGCAGCAGGGGCACCAGGTCGGCGTGCGCGAGCGCGCTCGTGTCGTAGAGGTTGAGCGTGTCCCACGGCTCGGTGTCGAGGTAGGCGCGGGCCCAGCCGGCCGCCTCGCGCACCCACTGGTGGCCGCGCGGGTCGTTCAACGCGAACGCGGCGCGGGCGAGCTGGGTGGCGCCCAGCTCCATGTCGTCCTGCCACGAGTCCTCGGGGTAGTAGGCGTGCGGGAAGGCGGTCACCAGCTCGCCCACGTCGGACACCAGGGCATGGCTGTAGAGGGACGCGCCCTCGGCCAGCCAGCGCCGTGCCGCCGCCTTGTCGCCGCGCTTCGCGGACACCTGCGCGGCCAGCGCGAACGCGGCCGACACCCGCCCGGCCAGGTTGGGGCTCACCTTCGCGCCGGGCTGGTTGGCGGGGAAGACCGGGCGGTACTTGATGAACTGGTACTCGTCGCCGGGCCCGGTCTCCAGCGCGTCGTCGGCCTCGGGCAGCCGCCACACGTCGTGGTCGCCGAGGAAGCCGAACTCCTCGCTGCCGGTGCCGATGCCGACCTGCGCGTACAGGGTGCGGCCGTCCCACATCTTGTCCAGCCAGCGCAGCCCGAAGGCGGTCTCCCCGCCCAGCGTCGCCGGCCCGGTGGTCTCGCGCTGCACGTAGAGCAGCTCGGCCAGCGCGTACGCCGAGGCGTGGGTGAACTTGACGAAGTCGCCGGCGTCGAACCAGCCGCCCTCGACGTCGACCTGGCGCGCGCCGGCCCGTGGCGACAGCGGCGCCGCCGGCACGTCACCGCCGTCGCCGGTGAAGACCGGGGGCTCGTACACGGTCGCCCGCCGGTCGGTCAGGTGTGACGGCTGGCGGTCCAGCTCACCGGGTACGACGTCGGCGCCGTCCCGCTGCACCTGGAAGAAGTTGACCGTGTCGGCGAGCAGCGGGTCGAAGAGCCGCTCCGGCCGGTCCACCCGGAACACCGGCGACTGGGCGCGCACGCCGCCGGAGACCCGCAGCCGGTACGTGCCCGGTGTGCGGACCGCCGTGAGGTCGATCGGGTGCACCGCGCCGTACGCCGCGCTCCACCCGCCGGCGCTGGCCCCGATCCGTCCGCTGTGGACGGTGCGGCCGCGCCGGTCGACCACGGCGAAGCGGGCGCCCTCGGCCGGCGCGGCGGTCATCAGGTATGCCCGTTTCGCCTCGCCGACCGCGTATCCGACCTGGTCGACCCGAAGCAGGCCGGTGGCGCCCGCTGGGGCCGGCCCGGCGGTGACCGCCGGGCCGGTGAGGAGCGTGACCGCCACGACGGTGATGGCGAGGAGAGACCGGCGCATCGCACACTCCCGCGACGAAGGTAAGTTAGGTTACCTGTCTAATGGATGGCGGGCACCTCCGTCAATGCTTTCAGCAGATCCGCGAGGACCGCCAGCCCGTCCTCGCTGAGCACCGACTCGGGGTGGAACTGCACGCCCGCGAACGCCGGCCCGCGCAGCGCGTGCACCGCCCCGTCAGCCGGGTCGCGGGCCAATTCGACCGGCCCGTACGGCGTGGTCAGCGCGCCGACCGCCGATAGCGCCGTGAACGTGGAGTAGAAGCCCACCCGCCGGATTCGGCCGAAGAGGTCCACCTCGCGCTGCATGCCCTGGTACGGCGCGTCCCGGCGGTGCAGGTCGAGGCCGAGGAGCCCGCACAGCAGCTGGTGGCCGAGGCAGACCGCGAGCAGTGGCCGGCCGCTGCGCAGCCGCGCGGTCAGCACCGCGCGCATCGCGGCCATCTTCACGTCGTCGACCTCGTTCGGGTCGCCCGGCCCGGGGCCGGCGACCACGAGGTCGAAGCCCTCCAGGGAACCGGGATCGGTCCACGGCCGGCGGGTGACGTCGTGGCCGAGCCACCGCATCTGGTGGGCCAGCATGCCGGTGAACGTGTCCTCGGCGTCCACGATCAGCGCGCGCGGCGCGGATGGCGGGATCGGCGCCGGCCCGCGCTCGTCGAGCCAGAAGCGGGCCAGCCGCTCGTTGCGCGCGGCCAGCGCGGCCCGCACGTCCGGGTCGGCCGACAGCTGTACATCCGTCTCGCTGGACGAACGCGGCGCCGCGGCGGGCCGCACACCGAGCGCGGCGAGCACACCGGCGGCCTTGGTGTGCGTCTCGGCGACCTCGCCGGCGGCGGTCGAGTGGCGCACCAGCGTGGCGCCGACCGGTACCCGCAGTACCCCGTCCGGGGTGATCTCCGCGGTGCGGATGAGGATCGGCGCGTCCAGCGTCTGCCGTCCGTCCGCGTCGTGGCCGAGCAGCGCCAGCACGCCCGCGTAGTACCGCCGCCCGCGCCCCTCGTGGCGGGCGATCACCCGGAACGCGTTCTCGATCGGGCTGCCGGTGACCGTCGGCGCGAACATCGTCTCGCGCAGCACCTCCCGCACGTCCCGCGAGCCCCGCCCGGCCAGCAGGTACTCGGTGTGGGTGAGGTGGGCCATCTCCTTCAGGTACGGGCCGACGACCTGGCCGCCGTGGTCGGCGACGGTGGCCATCATCTTGAGCTCCTCGTCGAGCACCATGTAGAGCTCGTCGACCTCCTTGGGGTCGGCCAGGAACTCCAGCAGCGCCTCCCGCTCGGCCGGCCCGTCCGGGTGGCGGAACGTGCCGCTGATCGGGTTCATCATCACCAGGCCGTCCTCGACGCTGACGTGCCGCTCGGGCGTGGCGCCGACCAGCACGCGGGTGCCGGTGTACACGAGGAAGGTCCAGTACGCGCCGCGTTCGCGGGTCAGCAGCCGGCGGAACGCGGCCAGCGCGGCCGGCAGCGGCTCGTCGACGAGCGCGGTGAACGTGCGGTGGATGACGAAGTTGGCCCCCTCGCCGTGGCCGATCTCGTCACGCAGCACGGCGCCGACCGTCTCGGCGTACTCCTCGTCGGAGATGTCGAATCCGCCGTCCCGCGTGGCCGGTGGCGTGTCCGGCAGCAGCGCCAGCGTCGCCTCGAGCGGCACCTCACCGTACGAGCGGATGGCCAGGCACTCCAGGGGCGTGCCGTCGTCGACGCAGGCGAACCCACGCTCGGTGATCTGCCGGTACGGCACCAGCGCGAGCGTGGCCGGGCCGGGCCGTCCGGGCGGCAAGGGGATGTCGGCGAGCCGATCGACGGTGGTCAGGTCGCCGGTGAAGATCTCGATGTGCGCCGCGCCCTCGCGACGCAGGAGCGCGAAAGGGCGTGGGTCCGGTGCGTCGAGCAGGGTCAGAAGATCCATCCGTACATTCCTCCGGGCCGGGGACCGCCTCGGGCGGACAACCGGTGCGTCGGAATGCTCTGCGCATCGACATCACGCTGTGGCCGCCTTATGTGGCGGCCGCGTGGGTATGAGCTACGCGCGGGTGGACGGGCCGCCGGGTTGGCGGCGCCACCAGGAATTGAGGCGCGCGAGCATGGGCGAGAGCGTAACAGATACGGTGGCGGGCGATGAGCATCCTGGCGCTTGACCTCGGCACGTCGTCGGTACGCGGGCTGGTGCTCGACGACACGGCGGTCCCCCTGCCGGGCGCGCTGGCCCGCCGGTCGATGGAGGTGGCGGTCGACGACACTGGCGCGGCCACCCTCGACGCGGCGGCCTACCTGGCCGCGCTCGTCGACTGCCTCGACGAGCTGGCCGCGGCCGGGCGTCTCGACGGCGTCCGCCTGGTCGCGGCGTCGTCCCAGTGGCACTCGGTGGTGCCGCTCGACGCCGCCGGCGCGCCGCTCGGTCCGCTGGTCACCTGGCTCGACACCCGCCCCGCGCCGCCGCCGGGCGCGGCCGGGCCGGCCGACCCGGACGCGTTCCACCAGCGCACCGGCGCGTGGTGGCACCGCTTCTACTGGACGGTCAAGCTGCCCTGGCTGAGGGCGAGCTGCGGTCCGGGGCTGGCGCGGTTCGCCGGGCTGCCGGAGTTCGTGTTCGGCGCGCTGCTGGGCGACGCGCCGACGTCCGTATCCGTGGCTTCCGGCACCGGGATGCTCGACCTGGCCCGCCTCGACTGGGACGAGGAGGCGCTCGCGATCGCCGGCGCCGCCCGCGCCGAGGTGCCGCCGCTCGCGCCGGCCGGCTGGCACGGTCGGCTGCGCCCGGAGTACGCCCGCCGCTGGCCGGCCCTGGCCGAGGCGCCGTGGGCGCCGCCGACCGGCGACGGCGCCGCGTCAAACGTGGGCACCGGCTGCTTCGACCCGAGCCGTGCGGCGGTCACCGTCGGCACGTCGGCCGCGGTGCGGCTGGTGCAGCCGGTGACACCCGGCGCGCCGCTGCCCCCGCTGCCGGGATCGGTGTGGCGCTACCGGGTCGACCACGAGCGGATCGTCACCGGCGCCGCGTACTCCGCGGGCGGAAACCTCTTCGCCTGGGCCAAGCGGACGCTCCAGCTGCCCGAGGGCGACGCGCTGGAGAAGGAGCTGTCGGCGATCACGCCGGGACGGGGCGAGGTGCGCGCCGACCCGCGGCTGGGCGGCGACCGCCCGCCCGGCATGGCGCCGAGCGGGGCCGGGACGCTGTCCGGGCTCGCCTTCTCCACCACGCCCACCGAGATCTTCGCCGGGCTGATGGACGGCGTCTGCGCGATGATCGCCCGTGACCTGGCCACGCTTGAGTCCACTGTGGACCACGCTACCGAGGTGGTCCTCGGCGGTGGGGCGGTGGCCGCCCAGCCGTGGTGGCGCCGCGCCTTCCAGGTGGCGCTGGCGCCGCGGACCGTGCGCCATGTCGACAACCCGGAGGTGGGTGCCACCGGGGCCGCCATGCTGGCCGCCGGCCTCACCACTAGCCGGACGGCATCGTCCGGATGGGGGAGCCCACCTCGGCGGTAACGGCAAGATCCGGTCAGCCGCTGTATTCTTCGTGAACTTGTTGCAGGTCGCGGCGTTGACACCGACCGCGTGCCTGATTGGATGGACTCCGCTCCTCGTCAGGCCGGGTACGAGGTAAGGGGGAGGCGTGGTCTCTGCTGCCCCGGAGCCGTCCACCCGGACGGTTCCGCGACACCGTCGGCGGCTCGATGTCCGGGTTATCCCACATCGGCGGCGTTCGCGGTTTCGCGTCCGGGATTGGCGGATGCGCACCAAGCTTGGCACGGTGCTCGTCATCCCGTCGCTGGCCTTCATGGTCGTGGCCGGCGTGCAGACCAGCGCGCTGATCGGCCAGGCGACCGTGCTCGACGAGTTCGCCGACCAGGTGTCGCTCGGCCAGCAGATCACCACGCTGGTGCACGACCTACAGAGCGAGCGCGACCGCACCGCCGGAAACCTCGCCGCGCTCCAGGCCAAGAAGACCAGCGCCAGCCAGGCCACGGCTGACATCCGGCAGTACTACGTGGCGGTCGACCGCTCCGCCGCCGACTTCCGCGAGGCGGCCGACCCGCTCTCCGGCGGTGACGCGGCCTGGCGGGTCGCGTTCAACCGGGCCCGCGACGCGGTCGACGACCTGCCCACCCTGCGCGGCGCGGTGGCCAGCGGCGCGGTCAGCGCGGACACCGTGGTCGGCAACTACACCCGCACGATCGACGCGCTGCTTACCCTCCTGGCCCAGCCCTCTCCGGGCGTCGAGCGGCCCGAGCTCACCGAGATGGTGCTCCGGTACGTCGAGATCGCCCGCATCAAGGAGATCGGCTCCCGGCTGCGCGCCCGTCTCTTCGCCGCGGCCAGCGCCGGCAGGTACGGCCCCACCGACCAGGTCGAGCTCACCGACCTGCGGGCGCAGCAGCTCACCGCGCTCGCCGACTTCCGGATCGCGGCCACCAACCAGCAGATCCTGCGGTACGAGCGGGCGGCCGCGGACGCCAAGTTCGGCGCCGCGGTCGCGATGGAGCAGACCACGATCGCCACTGGCAGCGGCGACGCCAAGGTGCTCGAGCCGTTTCGCTGGTGGTCGCTGAGCCAGGACCGGCACGACCTGCTGCGCCAGGTCGAGTCCGACGTGCTCGGCGACGCGGTCGACGAGACCGGCGCGCGAAGCGCCGACCAGCTTCAGCGCACGCTGCTGGTCGCCGGCTCGGTGCTGGCCGTGCTGCTGATCGCCCTGGTCATCTCGGTGCTGATCGGCCGGTCCGTGGCCCGCTCCCTGCGCGAGCTGCGCCGCCACGCCATGCACGTCGCCCAGGAGGAGCTGCCCGACGCGATCGAGCGGCTCCGTGCCGCCGGCCACGGCATGCCGAGGATCGAGGTGCCGCCTTCCACGGTGCGGTCGATGGACGAGGTGGGCGAGGTCGCGGAGGCGTTCGTCGCCGTGCACCGCAGCGCCGTCGACCTCGCCGTCGAGCAGGCGGTCATGCGACGCAACGTCAACGCGATGTTCGTCAACCTGGCCCGCCGCAGCCAGGTGCTGGTCGAGCGGCAGCTGGAGCTGCTCGACGAGCTGGAGCGCGACGAGAGCGACCCCGACCAGCTGGGCAACCTGTTCAAGCTCGACCACCTCGCCGCTCGTATGCGCCGAAACGACGAGAGCCTGCTGGTGCTGGCCGGCACCGAGTCGAGCCGCCGCTGGAACGAGCCGGTCTCGCTGTCCGCGGTGGCGATGGCGGCCGCCGCCGAGATCGAGCAGTACCCGCGGGTGCGGCACGAGTCCGTCGACAACCTGTACGTGGTCGGTCACGCGGTCGCCGACGTCGTGCACCTGCTCGCCGAGCTGCTGGAAAACGCGACGAACTTCTCGGCGCCGTTCACCCAGGTGAAGATGACGACCCGTTCGTCGAGCGGGCGGACCGCCACCGTGGAGATCGTCGACGAGGGTCTGGGCATGAGCGACGCGGCGCTCGACGAGGCGAACGCGCTGCTCGCCGAGCCGCCCGCGGCCGACGTCGCGGCCTCGGAGCGGATGGGCCTGTTCGTGGTCAGCCACCTGGCCGCGCGGCACTCGATCCGGGTGCGGCTGGTCGCCGCCGAGCGGGGCATCATCGCCACCATCTGGCTGCCGCCGAGCCTGCTCGCGCCCGCCCCGCCGGCCCGCGCGCTGCCGGAGCCGGCCGCCCGGCCGGTGCTCGCCTCGGTCGCCGCTTCCGTGCCCGACTCGGTCAGCCGCGAGCTGCGCCTGGCCGCCGCGCCGGCGGTGGTGCCCGCGATGCCACCGCGCGTGCCGGCCACCCCGGCCACGGCCCGTCCGGCGTTGCCGGCCGCCGAGGTGGGCGCAGGCGCCCGCGCCCGCCGCGGGTTGACCCGGGCCGAAGACGTGCTCAAGTCCGCCGGTGCCACCGCGACCGAGACCGGCAGCACCTGGTGGTCGCGCCAGGGCGGCGGCCGGGCGGGCGGGCTCAACGGCGGCACCGCTCCCGTGCCGCCGGCGGCGACCGGCCCCGGTGGTCCCACCCCGCCGTCTGTGCCGATCACCGGTGGCACGATGGCCAACGGCCTGCCGATGCGGGTGCCGATGGCGCAGCTGCCGGACGTGCCTGACGCGCCGCGGCCGGCGGCGCACGTGCCGAGCGCCCGGGTGGAACCGGATCCGGAGGCGGTTGGCAGCATGCTTTCCAGGTATTACAGCGGTGTCCGCCGGGCCGAAGCGGAGGACAGCGGCGACGTCAGGGAAACGATCGACCAGGAGGCGAAACAAACGTGAGTGAGCTCAGTCAAGATGCCCGTGATCTGAGCTGGCTGGTCAGCGCGTTCGCCGATCGCACGCCGGGCGTGGCCCACGCGATCGTCGTCTCCTCCGACGGGCTGCTCGTCGCGGTCTCCGACCACCTGCCCCGCGACCACGCCGACAAGCTGGCCGCGGTGACCTCCGGTCTGATGAGCATCACCACCGGCGCGGCCCAGATGTTCGACAACGACGTGGTCAAGCAGACGGTGGTGGAGCTGGGCCGGGGCTACTTCCTGGTGATGGCGGTCCGGGACGGTTCCATCCTGGCCACCCTCGCCGCGGGTGACGCCGACATCGGCGTGGTGGGCTACGAGATGGCGCGGCTGGCCAAGCAGGCCGGCGAGATGCTCACGCCCGCGCTGCGGGCCGAGCTCCAGCAGGCGCTGCCCCGATAACCCCCGGGGGTACGGGCTCTCGACCCGCGCTCCATCCCCGCCCTCTACGCTCGGGGAAAGGACCGAGCAAAAGGGGATGGTGTCGTGGCGCGTCGTCTGTTTACGTCCGAGTCGGTCACGGAGGGCCACCCGGACAAGATCGCTGACCAGATCAGTGACGGGGTCCTGGATGCCCTGCTCGCCCAGGATCCGCGTAGCCGGGTCGCGGTCGAGACGCTGATCACGACCGGTCAGGTGCATGTGGCCGGTGAGGTCACCACCAAGGC
>NZ_JBQHDG010000023.1:0-184639 GCF_052068095.1 Phytohabitans sp. LJ34
CCGGAAGCTAAGCCTTCCAGCGCCGATGGTACTGCACCCGGGAGGGTGTGGGAGAGTAGGACACCGCCGGACTTCTTTCAGTGAAGGCCACCCCGCCGGGGTGGCCTTCACTGCGTATTGGGAGGATGTATCCGTGAGCCAGGGACCGCGAGGCGACGCACCGCGCGACGGCGACCGCGACGACGAGGGTCGAGGTCGGCGCGGCAGCGAGCGCGGCGACCGCGGCTCCGGCGATCGAGATGGCGGCCGCGACCGAGGATCTGGGCGCGACGCTGGCGGCGGAGGTCGCTTCGGTGACCGGCCGGCGCGCGGTTCGCGCGATGGCGGCTACCGGGGCGGTCCGCGCGACGGATACCGCGACTCGGGTGACCGTGGCCGTGGCTACGGCGATCGCGAAGGCGGCTACCGCCGTGACGGCGACGATCGTGGTGGGCGTCGTGAGGGCGGCTTCCGGGGCAGCTCGCGCGGTGGATACGGCGAGGGCTCGCGGGGCAGCTTCCGCGGCGGTCCGCACGGCCCACGCGAGGGCGGCTCCTCCGGCGGCGGGCGGGGCCCGCGTGAAGGTGGCTTCTCCAGCGGCGGGCGCGGCCCGCGCGAGGGCGGCCGCGACGGCGAGTTCCGTGGCGGGCGCGACAGCGGATCCGGTGGTGGCCCGCGCGAGGGCGGATACCGGCGCGACGGCGACGATCGTGGTGGGCGTCGCGAGGGCGGCTTCGGCGGGCGGGGCCCGCGCGAGGGCGGCTTCGGTGGCGGTCCGCGCGATGGCGGCGGCTTCCGGGGCGGCGGAGCCGGTGGTGGCGGCCGTGACGGTGGCTTCCGCGGACGAGACGGTGACTCCCGCGGCCAGCGCGACCGCGACTCCCGCGAGGGTGGCCGCGACGGCGGATACCGCGGCGGCTACGGCGACCGCGAAGCGCGCCCCGGCGGCTTCCGGCGCGACCAGCAGGGTTCGCGCGAAGGTGGCTACCGGAGTGTGAGCGGCGGCTACCGCCGCGATGGCGATGACCGGGGCGGTTCCCGCGACCAAGGCCAGCGCGGCGGCTTCGCCGGCCGGCGCGACGACCGCGGCCCGCGCTTCTCGGGTGACCGCGGTGACCGCGGCCCGCGCGGCGGCGGCTTCGCCGGTGGCCGTGACGACCGAGGCCCACGAGGCTTCCAGGGCGACCGCGGCCCCCGCGACAGCGGCTTCGGCGGCGATCGCGGCCCGCGCGACGGCGGCTTCGCGGGTGACCGCGGTCCACGTGACGGCGGCGATCGCGGCCCGCGTGAGGGCGGCGACCGTGGCCCGCGTGGCGGCGGCTTCGCGGGCGATCGTGGTCCACGTGACGGCGGCGATCGCGGCCCGCGTGAGGGCGGCGACCGTGGCCCGCGTGGCGGCGGTTTCCGCGGCGACCGTGGCCCGCGCGACGGGGGCTTCCGCGGCGACCGTGGCCCGCGCGACGGGGGCTTCCGCGGCGACCGGGGTCCGCGCGACGGCGGTTTCGGCGGTGACCGGAGCGCTTCGCGCGACCGCGGGTTCAGCGGGGATCGCGGCGATCGCGGCCCACGCGGCGGCGGTTTCGGCGGCGACCGGGGTCCGCGCGACGGCGGGTTTGGCGATCGGGGTCCGCGGGGTGACCGGGACGACCGCGGCGACCGAGGCCCACGTGGCGGCCAGGGCGATCGCGGTCCGCGTGGTGGCGGCTTCGCCGGCGGCCGGGACGACCGGGGTCCGCGCGGCTTCCAGGGTGACCGGCGCGACCGCGATGGCGATCGGGGTCCGCGCGAGGGTGGATACCGGCGTGACGGCGGCGACCGCGGTGGGCGTCGCGAGGGCGGCTACGAGCAGCGGGGTTACCGCAGCGGCTACGGCGACCGCGACGGCGGGCGCGGTCCGCGTGGTGAGGGGCGGCCGCCGCGGCGCACGTTCGAAGACCGCAGCCCGGGGCGTCGCGACGGCGGTGACCGCTGGTCCGACCGCGACCGTGACGGGCGCGGTGGCTACCGGGATGACCGGGAGCGGGTGGGCGACGCCGAGGCTGGCGAGTCGCGTTCCGACCGCCGGGACGACGGTGACGCGCTGGATCGCGGCGGACGGCCGGTGGCGCCCGCCATCCCCGAGGACATCGAGGCGACCGACCTCGACGGTGAGGTGCGCGCGGAGCTGCTGTCGCTGGCGCGGCCGGTGGCCGAGATGGTCGCCCGTCACCTCGTCGCGGCCGGCCAGCTGATCGACGAAGACCCCGAGGAGGCGATGGCGCACGCGCTCGCGGCACGGCGGCTCGCGTCCCGGATCGCGGTGGTGCGGGAGGCGGTTGGCCTCGCCGCGTATGCCGCGGGGGAGTGGCAGACCGCGATCGCGGAGCTGCGCACCTACCACCGGATGAGCGGCAAGCAGACCCACCTCGCGGTGTTGGCCGACTGCGAGCGGGCGCTGGGGCGGCCGGAGCGGGCGGTGGACATCTACCGGGCCGCCGACAAGGCCGGGCTCGGGCCCGCCGAGGCGATCGAGCTGCTTATCGTTGCGGCCGGCGCGCGCGGTGACATGGGGCAGAAAGACGCGGCCGTGGCGATGCTCCAGGTGCGCGAGCTGGCCGGCGCGGCGGACGAGCCGTGGGCCGGGCGCCTGCGCTACGCCTACGCCGACGCCCTGCTCTCGGTCGGGCGGCGCGAGGAGGCGCGGGAGTGGTTCGCGCGGGCGGCGGACGCCGACCCCGAGGCGACCACCGACGCGGCCGAGCGGCTGCTGGAGCTCGACGGCGTGGTCCTGAGCGGCGACGAGAAGACCGACCTCGAAGAGGACGACTTCGCGGCGGGGGACAGCGCCGCTGGCGGTGCGGAGGCCGAGGCACGCGGCGACTCCGACGCCGACGGCCACGACGACGAGGACGGCCACGACGACGAGGACGCCGACTACGACGACCCGGACGCCGACTACGACGACCAAGACGACGATGGCTTCGACGATGACGAGGACGGCTTCGAGGACGAGGAGGACGCCCGCGGCACCGCCACCGAGCGCGGCGATCTCGTCGACGAGGCAGACGAAGACGACGAGGCCAGCGAAGGCACCGAACCCGGCGAGGTCGAGGCCAGCGAAGACGAGGCCAGCGAAGGCACCGAACGCAGCGAGGCCGAAGCCGGCGACGTCGAAGCAAGTGAAAACGACGAGGTCGGCTACGACGACGACCCGGACGCCGACTTCGACGACGAGGACGGCGGCGACGACGGCGAGGTCACCGCGGGCGGTCCGGCCAGTGAAGACGAACCAACCGGCGAGGCCGGCGAACGCGAGCCAACCGGCGAGCACGAACGCGGCGCAAGCCGCGCGGTGGGCGAGCGTGACGCGGCCGACAGGGATGGCGAGACCGGGTCGCGGGCGTGAGTGAGCGGCTGGTCGACGCGTACGACCTGGTGATCTTCGACCTCGACGGCGTGATCTACCTGATCGACCGGCCCATCGCCGGCGCTGTCGAGGCGGTCGGCGAGCTGCATCGGGCCGGCGTGCGGCTGGCGTACGCGACGAACAACGCCTCGCGCCGCTCGGCCGAGGTCGCCGACCTGCTGGCCGGCCTCGGTGTACCAGCTGATGCCGGTGAGGTGGTCACGTCGGCGGGCGCGTCGGCGGCTGTGCTGGCGCAGCGGCTGCCGCTGGGGTCGAAGGTCCTGGTCGTGGGGGCGGAGGCGCTCCGCGCCGAGGTGCGCGACGCGGGCATGGAGCCGGTGTCGCGGGCCGAGGACCGGCCGGTGGCGGTGGTGCAGGGGTATGGGCCGCAGGTGGGCTGGGCCGACTTGGCCGAGGCCGCCGTCGCGATCCGGGGCGGCGCGCAGTGGGTCGCGACGAACACCGACCGTACGCTCCCGAGCCCGCGCGGGCCGCTGCCAGGAAACGGGTCGCTGGTGGCGGCGTTGCGCACGGCGCTCGGGCGGGAACCCGATCTCGTGGTGGGCAAGCCGGAGCCGGGGCTTTTCGCGACCGCGGCGCGGCGGGTGGGTGCCGTGCGGCCGCTGGTCGTCGGTGACCGGCTCGACACCGACATCGAGGGCGCGGTGCGGGCCGGCATGGACAGCCTGCTGGTGTTGACCGGCGTGAGCGGGCCGGCCGACCTTGTGGCGGCGCCGCCGGAGCGGCGACCGACGTTCGTGGCGCCTGACCTGGCCGGCCTCTTCGACGCGGCGGGGGCGGCCACGGTGCCGCCGGGCGAGGTCGACGGCTGGCGACTCGAAACCGAACAGCGCGAAGGCGACGCGCACCTGGCCGGCCAGGGCAGCGCCATCGACGCGTTGCGGCTGCTGTGCGGGCTGGCCTGGTCGGGGGGAGACGTCACCAAGGTCACCCCGGACACGCCCGCCGCGCGGGACGCGCTCCACGCGCTCGGGCTGGCGTGAAACCCAGAGCAGCGTGGGCTGGTGTGAAACCTAGAGGAGCTTGCGGAGCTTCAGCAGGTCGAACGGGCTCGCGCTGATCGAGACGCGGCGGGCGCCGAGTGCGCGGGCGAAGTCGAGGTCGCCGCGCACGAGCGCGACCAGGTCGTCACTCGTGGTGGTGAGTGCGATCTTGGCGCTCTTGTCGTCGCCGTCTTGGATGTCGACGAGCTGGCCGCCGACAAGGCGCGCGTGGAAGGCCACGCCGAGGTCGGTGATGCGGCAGGCCAGCGTGCGGTCGAGGTTGAGCCGCTTGCGGGCGTCAGCCGCGTTGGCCGCCAAGCGCTTGGCGAGATCGTCCAGCGCCTCGCGGCACTCCTGCACGGTGGCCACGCTAACCTCCGATCGACACCACACAAGGTCCTCCGCACGGTACCGCAGGAGGTGGCGTGACCGCCCGGTAGCGTATGGGGTTGGACTATCGGGCGCAGGCGGAAGGATTGTGTAATGCAGGATGCGTGGCGGGCATACCTCGAGCTTGCCCTGGGGCTCACCGAGGCGTCCCGAAAGAAGGCGCAGAAGGTCGCCAAGAAGCTTGTCGGCAAGGGTGGGGTGACCGCGGCGCAGCTCCAGGCACTGGCCGAAGACCTGGTCTCCACCAGCCTGGCCAACCGTGAGGCGCTGTCCAAGCTGGTCCGCTTCGAGGTGGACCGCACGCTCGGCCGGGTGGGCCTCGCCACCGCGGAAGAGGTCGCCGACCTGACGGCGCGCGTGCGCGACCTGGAGGAGGAGCTGCGGCAGGCCCGCGCCACCGCCGAGCCGGCGGGCGCGCCGGCCACCGACGGCGCCACTGTCGCGGCCGCCACCGTGCCGGTCGCGAAGAAGGCCATCGCCAAGAAGGCGGTCGCGAAAAAGACGGTGGCCAAGAAGGCGGCGGACGCCCCGCCCGCGACGGCGACCGCTCCGGTCAAGAAGGCCGTGGCGAAGAAGGCCGTGGCAAACAAAGCTGCGGCGAAGAAGGCGGTGGCCAAGAAGGCCACGTCCGTCGAACCGGCCGCCGACGCGGTGCCACCGACCACGCCGCCGGCGAAGGCGGCGCCCGCGAAGAAGGCGGCCGCACCGCGCAAGACCGCCGCGAAGAAGACGGCGCCGCCCGCGGGTGAGGCCTCCTGATGCAGCCGACCCCCGGACCGTTCCGCCCGCCGGTGCCGTCACCACCGCCGTCCGTGAAGCCCTCGGCGCCAACGCCACCGGCCACTGTGGAGATACCGGCCCCGGCGACGGGTGAGGACACTGTGGAGGGTGGCGGCTCGGGGCACCCCGCCGTCGACGCGGTCGTCCAGGCTTTGGCAAACGCGGCCGACCTGCCGCCTCGCGACCAGATCGCCGAGTACGAGGCCGCGCACGCCACGCTCCAGGAGACGCTCGCCACCATCGACCAGGCCTGATGGCACGCCGCGCCCGCCTCGACGCGGAGCTGGTCCGCCGGGGGCTGGCCCGTTCGCGTGAGCAGGCCGCCGAGCTCGTGGAGGCCGGGCGGGTGCAGGTGCGTGGCGTGCCGGCCCGCAAGGCGGCCGCGATGGTCGACCCCGCCGACGCGGTGCGGGTCGTTGGCGACACCGTCGAGTACGTGTCGCGCGGCGGCCACAAGCTCGCCGGCGCGCTCGCGGCGTTCGAGGGCCTGGCCGTCAAGGGGCGGCGGTGCCTCGACGCGGGCGCGTCCACCGGCGGCTTCACCGACGTGCTGCTGCGCACCGGGGCCGCCGAGGTCGTCGCCGTCGACGTCGGCTACGGCCAGCTCGCCTGGTCGCTGCGCAACGATCCGCGGGTACGCGTGTTCGAGCGCACCAACGTCCGCACCCTCACCCCGGACGCTATCGGCGGGCAGGTGGGGCTGACCGTGGCCGACCTGTCGTTCATCTCGCTGCGCTTGGTGTTGCCCGCCCTGGCCGCCTGCACCGAGGCGGAGGGGGACCTCGCGCTGATGGTCAAGCCGCAGTTCGAGGTGGGCAAGGAGCGGGTCGGTGCCGGCGGCGTGGTCCGCGAGCCGGCGCTGCGTGGTGCGGCCGTGCTCGACGTGGCGGCGGCCGCGCGCGCCGAGGGGCTCGGTGTGGCCGGCGTGGCGGCGAGCCCGCTGCCCGGTCCGAGTGGCAACGTGGAGTTCTTCCTGTGGCTGCGCCGCGACGCGCCCGAGGTTGACGGAGAACGCGTGCGGGAAGTGGTGGGGGCATGAACCGGGCGGCGTTGCTCGTCACGCACACGGGGCGGCAGGACAGCACCGAGCACGCCCGCACCGTGGCGGCCGACCTTATCGCGGCCGGCTTCGAGGTGCGGGTGGTGGCCGAGGAGGCCGCCGATCTCGACCTGCCCGAAGTCAAGCCGGTCAGCGGGTTGGCGGCCGCCGACGGCGTGGAGATCGTGTTCGCGCTCGGCGGCGACGGCACGTTCCTGCGCGCGGCCGAGCTGGCCCGCCCGGTGGCCGCCCCGTTGCTGGGCATCAACCTCGGCAAGGTCGGCTTCCTCGCCGAGGCGGAGATCCGCGACCTCGACCAGGCGGTGCGCGACGTGGTCGCCCGTTCGTACACAGTGGACGAACGGCTCACCCTCGACGTTATGGCCGAAGTGGACGGTGAGCGGATCGCCGAGTCCTGGGCGCTCAACGAGGTGAGTGTCGAAAAAGGACAGCGGGCGCACATGCTCGAGCTGCTCGTCGACGTGGACGGGCGGCCGCTGTCCCGCTACGGGTGCGACGGCGTCATCTGCGCGACCCCGAGCGGCTCGACGGCGTACGCGTTCTCGGCGGGCGGGCCGGTCGTGTGGCCCGAGGTGGAGGCGCTGCTGCTGGTGCCGATCAGCGCGCACGCGCTCTTCAGCCGCCCGCTGGTGACCGCGCCCACGTCCACGTTCGTGATCACGGTCGACCCGTACACCTCGTTCGCGGCGCTCTGCTGCGACGGGCGGCGCGTCTTCGACCTGCCGCCGGGCGCGCGGGTGACGGTGCGGCGGGGCGAGCTGCCCGTCCGGATCGTCCGCTTGCGGCAGGAACCGTTCACCGATCGGCTGGTGGCCAAGTTCGAGCTGCCGGTGGAAGGGTGGCGCGGCAACCGCCGTTGAGGTTCTACGCTGGGCGGCGTGTCCGATACCCGGCGGGAGTCCGCGGCCGAGAGCGCCGTGCGCGTCAGCACGCTGGAGCTCTTCTTCGACCTCGTCTTCGTCTTCACGCTGACCCAGCTCACCCGGCTGCTCGCCGACGAGCTCGACTGGCCGGGCGCGGCGCGGGTCGCGCTGATGCTCGGCATCATCCTGTGGATGTACGGCGGGTTTGCCTGGCTGACCAACGCCGTCATCCCCAACAACCGCCTGCGCCGCTCGCTCATGCTCGTCGGGATGGGCGGCTTCCTCACCATCTCGCTGGCGATCCCGGACGCGTTCGGCGACTCGGGGTGGGCGTTCGGCGTGGGCTACTTCGTCGTCAACGCCGTCCACAGTGGACTCTTCGTGCTCGCCGGCGGTCCGGGCGCGGCGCGTGCCATGCTCCGCCTCGCGCCGGTCAACCTCACCAGCGCCACCCTCGTGCTGGTCGGCGGGTTCACGCCCGGCGGGTGGCGGTGGGCGCTGTGGGCGCTAGCCTTCGCGGTGGACGTCGTCGCGCCCTACATCCGGCCGATCGGCGGCTTCACCATCTCGCCGTCCCACTTCGTGGAGCGGCACGGGCTGGTGGTCATCATCGCGCTCGGCGAGTCCGTCGTCGCCATCGGTGTCGGCGCGGCGGGGCTCGACGTCGACCTGCCGCTGGTGATCGTCGCCGCGCTCGCCCTCACCCTGTCGTATCTGATGTGGTGGGTCTACTTCGGCGACGGCGACGAGGCCGCCGAGCACGCGCTGGCCGCCGTGCCGGAGAGCCGCCGCGCGATGGTGGCGATGCGCGCCTACGGCTACGCGCACTACGTGCTCCTGCTCGGCGTCGTGGTCGCCGCGGCCGGCACCAAGAAGGTCGTCGGGCACGCCGGCGAGGAGCTCAAGCTCGCCGAGGCGGTCGCGCTCGCCGGCGGCCTCGCGCTGTACCTGGCGGGTGACGCCGCCTTCCGCCGGGTGCTCGGCCTCGGCAACGTGCCTTATCGCGCGGCCGGCGTCGTGCTCGCGCTCGCGACCATCCCGCTGGGCCTGATCGTCGCGGGTGGACAGCTGGTCGCGTTGATCGCCGTCCTGCTGCTCGTGCTGGCCGTCGAAGCCCGTCGCACCAGGATGTGACAGATATTTTCCCGGGCCGTTTCAGCGGCCGACCGCCGCTCCCGCCGGAGACCGCGGAGGCCGGCGGCGAGCTGGCGCTCGCCGAGATCCCCGGCCTCCGCTGCCACCTCCGCGCGCCAAGCCCCAAGAAGGCAGCCCTCTTGGGCGTGAATTCCCGGAAGGAGTCCCGGCTACCCGTCCAGGCGGTGACAGGGCTGCCCTCTTGGGGGCGGAGCCGTCCCGCCGGAGGCGGCTTGGGAATTTGAAGGCCTTGATCGGAGCACGGCGGGTGGCCAAGGGTCGGACCGCGCTACTACTGTCTGGTGGCGTGCTGGAAGAGCTGCGCATCACCGGCCTCGGCGTCATCGAGGACACCACCCTCCCGCTCACCGGCGGGATGAATGTGATCACTGGCGAGACCGGCGCGGGAAAGACGATGGTGGTCACCGGGCTCGGTCTGCTCTTCGGTGGTCGCGCCGACGCGGGGCGGGTGCGCGCCGACCCCGGGCGGGCGGTCGTCGAGGGCCGGCTGCGGCTCGCCAAGCAGGCCGCCGCCGCGGTCAACGCGCGCATCGCCGACGCCGGCGCCGAGCCCGACGAAGACGGCACGGTGCTGCTCAGCCGCACGGTCACCGTGGAGGGGCGTTCGCGCGCGCACGTGGGCGGCCGCAGCATGCCGGTGTCGGTGCTGGGTGACGTGGGCGAGCAGGTGGTGGCCGTGCACGGCCAGTCCGACCAGCTGCGCCTGCTCCGGCCGGCGGAGCAGCGGGCGTCGCTCGACCGGTTCGCGGGGGCGGAGCACGAAAAGCTGCTGGAGACGTTCCGCGAGGCTTACACCCAGTGGCGCGCGGTCGAAGACGACCTCGCCGACCGCCGGCGCAACGCGCGCGAGCGCAACCAGGAGGCCGACCTGCTGCGGCTCGGCCTCGACGAGATCACCCGGGTCGACCCGCAGCCCGGCGAAGACGACGAGCTCAAGGCCGAGGCACAGCGGCTGGAGCACGCCGAGGGGCTGCGCACGGCGGCCGCGCTGGCGTACGGGTCGATCGCGGCCGGCGTCGAGGGCGGCGACGAGACACCCGACGCGACGAGCCTGATCGGCACCGCGCGGCGCACGCTGGAGGCCCAGGCCGGGCTCGACGCCAAGCTCGGCGACCTGGCGGTGCGGCTGGAGGAGGCGGCGACGCTGATCGGCGACGTCTCCGCCGAGCTGTCGGCCTACCTCGACGCGCTGGACGCCGACCCGGCCCGCCTCGAGGCCCTGTACGAGCGTCGGGCCGCGCTGCGGGGGCTGACCCGCAAGTACGCCGACGATGTGGACGGTGTGATCGCCTGGGCTTCCCGGGCCCGCGAGCGGCTGTCCGAGCTGGACACCTCCGACGAGCTGCTGGAGGAGCTCGACCGCGAGCGCCAGCGCCTGTCCGCCGAGGCGGCGGAGCTGGCCGGCCGGCTGACCGCGGCCCGGCAGGAGGCGGCCGGGCGCTTCGCCGAGCAGGTCACCGTCGAGCTGGGCGGCCTGGCGATGCCACACGCCCGCATCGAGGTCGCCGTCGTGCCCCGCGAGATCGGCCCCGACGGCGCCGACGAGGTGGAGCTGCGCCTGCTGGCCCACCCGGGCGCCCCCTCGCTGCCCCTCCAGCGCGGCGCCTCGGGTGGTGAGCTGTCCCGCGTGATGCTCGCGATCGAGGTGGTCTTCGCCGGCGCGGGCGGCCCACCCACGCTGGTCTTCGACGAGGTCGACGCCGGTGTGGGCGGCCAGGCCGCCGTCGAGATCGGCCGCCGCCTGGCCCGGCTGGCCCGCAGCCACCAGGTGCTCGTGGTCACCCACCTGCCCCAGGTCGCGGCGTTCGCCGACCGCCACCTCGTGGTCGCCAAGGACACCGGGGGAGCGGTGACGACGAGCGGCGTGCGGGTGGTGGAAGACACCGACCGCGCCCGCGAACTGGCCCGCATGCTCGCCGGTCTCCCCGACTCCGACCTGGGCATCGCCCACGCGGAAGAGCTGCTCGCGGTGGCCGCTCGCGAAAAGCGCGGCTAGCGCCGTCGGGTTCGCCGGAGCAACGAAGCCCCGTCGTGGGTCACTGCCACCGACCAGGGTCTTCGTCGGTGCGGGCTAGGCCCGGGTGCGCGGGACCGGGACGCTGTCGACCTGCTCGCACGGATGCGTCCACCGTTGATCGTTAGCCCAGAAACCGTAGTTCCCACGGCGTGTCATCGGGTTTCCGGGCTAACGATCATCACGCGTCCCGGACCATGAGCCGGATATCGCGCCACATGAGATACGCGGCGACTTTGGCGCGCAGGCGGCCGCAGGCCCGGCGCCGCATCCGGAGTCCCAGGCCCCGCCGGAGGCAGCGGGGGTCACCGCGGCCAGAAAGCGACGCGGTGCGGGTTCGGTCTTGTCGCTCGGACCTGGCAGCGGAGGGCGGGGTTTCGACGAGCGCCAGCGAGGAGCCGCCCTCCGCGGTCTCCGGCGGGAGCAGCGGTCCGGCGCTGACGCGGACCCGGGAAATGTGTTTATCGACAGTGAGCCCGGTCACATAGAAATCGCCTTCCCCCTGGTCATGCGCGTCGTGTCCGGAAAAACATGCCGGGACATGCCACGATGGTCACGATGCGTCTACCAGCCTTGCGCCGGACCCGGAGCGTCGAACCGGGAAATGTAACCGGCACCGCGCGCCTCGACCGCCGGACCAAGCGTCTGGCGGGGCGGCTGCGTCCGGGCGACATCGCCGTGATCGACCACGTCGACCTCGACCGGGTCGCCGCGGACTCGCTCGTCGCGGTCGGGGTGTCGGCGGTGCTCAACGCGAAGCCGTCCGTCTCCGGGCGCTACCCGAATCTTGGGCCCGAGGTGCTCGTCAAGGCGGGCATCCCGCTGGTCGACGACCTCGGCGAGGGCATTTTCCAGCAGGTGCGCGAGGGCGACACCGTCCGTATCGACGACAACACGGTCTACGTCGACGGTGAGCCGGTCGCACATGGGGTGCGGCAAGATCTCGAGAGTGTCGCGAAGTCTATGGCCGACGCCCGCGAGGGGCTGTCGGTGCAGCTGGAGGCGTTCGCGGCCAACACGATGGAGTACCTCAAGCAGGAGCGTGACCTGCTGCTCGACGGTGTCGGCGTGCCGGAGATCGAGACACACATCTCCGGGCGGCACTGCCTCATCGTCGTGCGCGGCTACGACTACAAGGCCGACCTCGACGTGCTCCGGCCGTACATCCGGGAGTTCAAGCCGGTGCTCATCGGTGTCGACGGCGGTGCCGACGCGCTGGTGGAGGCGGGCTACACGCCTGACCTGATCATCGGCGACATGGACTCGGTCACCGACGACGTGCTGCGCTGCGGCGCCGAGGTGATCGTGCACGCGTACCCCGACGGGCGCGCGCCGGGCATGGCCCGGGTGGAGCAGCTCGGCCTGTCGGCGATCACCTTCCCGGCGGCGGCGACCAGCGAAGACCTGGCGATGCTGCTCGCCGACGAAAAGGGTGCCTCGCTGCTCGTCGCGGTGGGCACGCACGCGACGCTCGTCGAGTTTCTCGACAAGGGCCGCGGCGGGATGGCCTCGACGTTCCTCACCCGGCTCAAGGTGGGCGGCAAGCTCGTCGACGCCAAGGGGGTGAGCCGGCTCTACCGGCAGAGCATCTCCGGATCGTCCCTGCTCCTGCTCGTGCTGTCGGCGGTGGCCGCGATGGCGTCGGCGGTCGCGGTCTCCACGGTTGGCAAGGCTTACCTCGCTGTCGTTTCGGAGTGGTGGGACAATTTGGTGTTCCAGCTCGGACAGCTCTTCTGAGGGACGGCAGTACGCGTGATCAATTTCCGCTACCACGTTGTGTCCTTGACCGCGGTCTTCCTGGCCCTGGCCATCGGACTGGTGGTGGGCACCGCGGCACTCAACGGTCCGGTGGCCGACTCGCTCAGCGACAACGTCAACGCGCTGCGCAAGGACAACCGGCAGCTGCGCGAGACGGTGAGCAGCCTTCAGGAGGAGGCCAACCGCGAGGAGGAGTTCGCCACGGAGGCCGCGCCGATCATGCTGGCCGGCAAGCTCACCGGGCGGCGGATCGCGGTGGTGACCACGCCGAGCGGTGACGACCTCGTCGACGGCGTCACGGAGATGTTGACCATCGCCGGCGCGACGATCACCGGGCGGATCGACATCGAAGACAAGTTCGTCAACCCGGACAACAGCCCCGAGCTGCTCGACCTCGCCGACCGCGCCTCGCAGCCGACGATCCCGCTGACCGGCCTGCCGGCCAACAGCGTGGGCGTCGAGACCGCCAGCGCGCTGCTCGGCACCGCGCTGCTCGACCGGCCGGCGCCGGCGCCGCAGGTGGCACCGGCCGACCTCAAGGCACTGCTGACCGCGTACTCCTCGGCGGGCTACATCAGCGTGAAGGACGACACCGTCACCGGGCCGGCCGAGGCCGTGGTCGTGGTGGCGGGGCAGCCGCACACCGACAAGGACTCGGCGCCCAAGGACGAAAACGTGGTGACGATCGTGTCCCAGCTCGACCGGGCGGGGCCGGTCATCGTCGCGGGCAGCTGGGGCGGCAACGGCAACGTGATCGGCGCGGTGCGGGGCGACCCCACGCTCGCCAAGAGCATCTCCACTGTGGACAACGGCAACACCGCGCAGGGCCGGGTGGTGACCGCGCTCGCCGTGGCCGAGCAGCTGGTCGACGGCAAGGCCGGCCACTACGGCCTCAACGCGGGCGCCAGCTCCCTGCTGCCGAAGCCCAAGGAGTGAGGCGCCTTCTGGCGGTCGCCGCCGGGGTCGCTGGGGCCCGGGCGGTGCTTCGCGCGCTGGGCACCCAGGAATCCTTGCACCGCACCAACTTCCGCGGCCGCACCGTCTCGCTCGCCGGGGGACCGGCGCTGGCGGCGGGTGCCGCCGTGTCGGCCGCGGTCGCGGCACCCGGCCCGGCCGCCGCGGCGGCCGCGCTCGCCGCCGGCATGGGCTCCGGAGCCGTTGGCTTCTATGACGACGTCGTGGGCAACCGGCCGGAGCAGAAGGCGGCCAAAGGTTTCGCGGGGCACCTCGCCGCGCTCCGCGAGGGGCGCGTGACCAGCGGGCTCGTCAAGATCGTCGGGGTGGGCGCGGCCGGGCTGGCCGCCTCCGCGCTGCTCGCCGCCGACCCCGGCCGCCCGCGCCCGGTCACCCGCGCGGGCCGGGCCGCCGACCTGCTGTTGGGTGCCGGCGTCATCGCGGGTGCAGCGAACCTGCTCAACCTCTTCGACCTGCGCCCCGGCCGCGCGCTCAAGGTGAGCGGGCTGGTCGGCGCGCCGCTGTCGCTGGGGCGCGCGGGCGGGCTGGCCGCCGGGCCGCTGGGCGTGGCCGCCAGCGTGCTCCCCGACGACCTCGACGAGCGCGTGATGCTCGGCGACAGCGGGGCCAACGCGCTGGGCGCGCTGCTCGGCGTGGCGCTCGCGGCGCGCACCGGGCCGGCCGGGCGGGCCGCCGCGCTCGCCGCCATCGCCGCGCTGACCGCGGCCAGCGAGAAGGTCAGCTTCACCAAGGTCATCGAGGCCCACCCGGTGCTGCGCCAGCTCGACGCGCTCGGGCGCCGCAGCTCCTGACGTGCCTCCCGCCGCGGGGGCCGGCGACCGCCGGCCCGAGGAGCGAAGCGACGAGGGTGGCGGGCGCCGGTATCCCGCGGCGTCAGGGAGCGGAGCGAGCGCGGTGGGCGGGGTCGCGGGGGCCGGCGACCGCCCGCCGGAGGAGCGAAGCGACGAGGGTGGCGGGCGGCGGCTTCCGCCCGGAACGGCGCGGATCGCGGGAGCGGCGGCGCTGATCGCGGTGCTCACCGTGGCCAGCCGGCTGGCCGGGTTCGCCCGCACCGGCGTCTTCACGTGGGTGGTGGGCGACACCGGGCTCGGCGGCATCTACGTGGTCGCGAACACCGTTCCCAACATCATCTTCGAGATCGTGGCCGGCGGTGCGCTGGCCAGCCTCGTGGTACCCCTGCTGGCCGGGAGCGTGGCGGCGGGTGACCGGGCGACGGTCTCGGCCACGACGTCGGCGCTGCTGACCTGGACCTTGACGTTGCTGCTGCCGCTGGCCGCGCTCGTCGCGGTCGCGGCCGGACCGATCATGACGGTGCTCGGCGCGACCGGCACGGACGCGGACGCGGGCGCGCGGATGCTGCGGGTCTTCGCGCCCCAACTGCCGCTCTACGGGATCGGGATCGTGCTGACCGGGGTGTTACAGGCGCACCGCCGCTTCGCCTGGCCGGTACTGGCGCCGCTGCTGTCCAGCGTGACCGTGATCGGCGCGTACCTGCTCTTCGGCGCCGTCGAGGGCCGCCGCGCCGACCTGCCCGAGGTGGGGCGCGGCGGCGAGCTGATCCTCTCGGTCGGCACCACGCTCGGCGTCGTCGTGCTCTCGCTGTGCCTGGTCATCCCGGTGCGGCGGCTGGGGCTGAGGCTGCGCGCGGGGTACCGCTTCGGCGCCGAGGCGCGGCGAACGGTCGGCGGGCTGGCGCTGGCCGGTGCGGCGACGGTCGGCGCGCAGCAGGTGGCGCTGCTGGTCACGCTCTGGCTGGCGCTGGCCGGGCCGACGGGTACCCCGGTCGTGTACAACCTGGCCCAGACGATCTACCTGCTGCCGTGGGCGGTGCTGGCGGTGCCGCTCGCCACCGCCGCGTACCCGACGCTGGTGGCCGCCCACGCGGAAGGCGCGCAGGGCCGCTACCGGGACACGCTCGCGCCCACCGCCCGCGGCGTGCTGCTGCTCTGCTGCGCCGGTGCGGCCGCGCTGGTCGCGGTGGCCGGGCCGGTGGCGCGCTTCTTCGACGTGCCGGGTGCCGCGGACGGGATCGCCGGGTTCGCGCCGGGCCTGCTCGGCTACGGGATGTTCGCGGTGCTGACCCGCGCCCTGTACGCCCGGGGCGAGCCGCGCCCCGCCGCGCTGGCCACGGTCGCCGGCTGGGCCTGCGCGGCGCTCGCCGCGCTGGCGCTCTCGGCCGGACTCGCCGATGATCAGCGGGTGCTCGCGCTCACCCTCGGTAACTCGATCGGGATGGCGGTGCTCGGCGCTCTGCTGGTGGTGGCGGTGCTGCGCGGCGCCGGGCGGCACGCGCTCGCCGGCCTCGACCGGGCGGCCGCCGCGGGCCTGGTCGCCGGCGGCCTCGCCGCGCTCGCCGGATGGCTGGTCACGCGCGCGACCGGCACCCCGGGCGCCAGCGGCGCGGTGCTTCAGGGCATGCTGTCCGGAGCCGTCGTGGGCATGGTGTTCCTCGGTGTCGCCTACCCGCTGGACCGCCGCGACATGCGCCCCATGCTCACGACGATCACGCGACGGCTCGGACGGGTCGCACGGGGGAAGGGAGTTGATCCTTGAGTTTCGACGGGGCGGTAGCCCTCGTCCTCGCGTCCAGCACCGGCGGGGTGGGCCAGCACGTCGCGTCCCTGGCCCGCGGCCTGGTGGCCGGCGGCGCCGCCGTCACCGTGTGCGGTCCGGCGGCGACCGACGAGCGCTTCCGCTTCTCCGAAGGCGGTGCCCGTTTCGAGGCCGTCGAGATCCCGCCCAACCCGCGGGTTACCGACGCCCGCGCGGTGGGCGACCTGCGCCGGGCGATCGGCGCGGTCGACGTGGTGCACGCGCACGGGCTGCGCGCCGGCTTCGTGGCCGCGCTCGTCCGTCCCCGCCCGCCACTGGTCGTGACCTGGCACAACGCGGTGATCGCCAAGGGCCTGCGGGGCACCGCCTCGCGCCTGGCCGCGCGTGCCGTCGCCCGCGCCGCGCGGATCACGCTCGGCGCCTCGGAAGACCTCGTCGACACGGCGCGGCAGCTCGGCGCCCGGGACGCCCGGCTGAGCCCGGTCGCCGCGCCGGTGCTGCCCGCGCCACACCGCAGCCGCGCGGCGGTGCGGGCCGAGTTCGCCGTGACGGGTGACCGGCCGCTGATCCTGTCGGTGGGGCGGCTGCACCCGCAGAAGCGGTACGACGTGCTCGTCGACGCCGCCGCCCGCTGGCGCGAGCTGACCCCGGTGCCGGTGGTGGTGATCGCGGGCAGCGGGCCGGCGTACATGCCGCTGGCCGCGCGGATCTCCGAGATGCGGGCGCCGGTCACCCTGCTCGGCCACCGCAACGACGTCTCCGACCTGCTGGCCGGCGCCGACCTGGCGGTCGTGACCAGCGACTGGGAGGCGCGGCAGCTGTTCGCGCAGGAGGCGCTGCGGGCCGGTGTACCGCTGGTCACCACCGCGGTCGGCGGCGTGCCCGGCCTGGTCGGCGACGCCGCGCGGCTCGTGCCGCCGGATGACGTCGACGCGGTCGACGCGGCCGTGCGCGAGCTGCTGGCCGACCCGGAGCTGCGCGCCGAGTACGCCCGCCGCGGGCCGGCCCAGGCCGACACCTGGCCCGACGAGACGGACACGGTCGAGGCCGTCCAGGCGGTGTACGCCGAGGTCGTAGCGGCGGAGACGGCGCATCCGTCATGAGGCGGTGGGTGGCCGTCATCCCCCTGGTGCTGGCGTTCGCCGGCGGCACCGCCGCCCAGGCCGCTCCGGCGACCCCCGCCCCGACCGTCGACTACGTGATCGTCGCGGGCGTGCCCGGGCTGCGCTGGGAGGACGTGAGCGCGCAGACCACGCCCACGCTCTGGGCGATGGCCGAGCGCGGCTCGATCGGCTCGCTGTCGGTGCAGTCCGCGCACCAGCCGACCTGCCCGCTCGACGGGTGGGTCACGTTCGGCGCCGGTAACCGCGCGCTGTGGAGCGCCGGGCCGGCCGCCCCGCCCAGCCCCGGCGTCGCCTGCCCCGAGGTGACGGTCGACGTGGAGCGGCCGGACGGGATCGGTGCGTTCCTGCCCGACCAGCGCAACGTCGTGCGGCACAACCAGGAGCGGCTGCCGTACGGTGCCGTGCCCGGCGCGCTCGCCGGGGCGGTGCGCTGCACGGTCGCGGTCGGCACCGGGGCGGCGGTCGCGGCGGCCCGCCCGTTCGGGCGCGTCGACAGGTACGAGCCGGAGCTGCCGCAGGACGCCCGCGACCTGCTCGACGAGTGCGTGCTGACGATGGTCGACCTCGGCACCGTCGCCGGCGCCGAGCCGGCCGCCCGCCAGGCCGAGGCGCGCGCCGCGGACGCCCAGCTGGCCCGCGTACTCGCCGCCCGGCCGGCGGACTCGCTGGTGATCGTGGCCGGGCTCTCCGACACCGACGACTCCCGCCGCCTGCACGTCGTCGTGGCCGACGGGCCCGGCTGGGAACGCGGCTGGCTGACCTCGGCGAGCACTGGCCGCGACGGGTACCTCCAGCTCGTCGACCTCGCGCCGACCGCGCTGAGCGCCACTGGGCGGGCGCTGCCGGAAAACGTCTTCTCCGGCCAGCCGGCCCGCAGCGTCCCCGGCCGCCCGGAAAAGCTCGACGTCGCGGTCACCCAGCCGGCCGACGCCGACCGCGAGGCGGGCGCGCAGCGGCGGATCGCCACCTGGTTCTTCGGCGTACTCGCCGGGGTGCAGTTCGCGCTGGCGGTGGCCGTCGTGCCGCTGCTGCGCCGGGCCCGGATGCCGGCCTCGCCGGTCGAGTCGACGTCACCGCGCTTCGGGTTTCACGGGTTGGTGCGGCGGGCCGTCCGGCCACGGCGGCTGGCCGCGCCGCGGGCGTTGGTCAACGTGATCGAGGTGCTGCTCGTCGCGTCCGCGCTGGCCATCCCGGCCGCGCTGGTCGCCGACGCGGTGCCGTGGTGGCGGGCCGGCCACCCCGGCCTGCTCTTCGGCGCGGTCACGCTCGCGCTGCTCGCCGCCGGCACCGCGGCCGTGCGGCTCACGCCCGCGTACCGGGAGACGCTCGGCCCGCTCGCCATGGTGGCCTCGATCGCCGCCGTCGTCGTCGCGGCCGATCTCCTCACCGGCGCGCGGCTACAGCTCAACGGCGTGGCCGGGTACTCGGCGCTGACCGGCGGCCGGTACGCCGGACTCGGGCGGGTGGGGCTCGGCGTGTTCGTGGCCGGGACGCTGCTCGTGGCCGGGTGCCTGGCCCAGCGGGTCCGCCGCGCGTGGCGCCCGTACGTGGTCGGCATCGTCGGCGGGGCGGGCGTGCTGCTGGCGGGCAGCCCGTACCTCGGCGCGGACGCGGTCGGCGCGATCGCGCTCACCGCCGGCGTGGGCATCGCGGCCGTGATCAGCACCGGCGGATGGCTGACGTTCGGCCGGCTGGCCTGGGCGACGCTCGCCGGCCTGGTGGTGACCGCCGGCTTCGCGCTGATCGACCTGAGCCGGCCGGACGCCGAGCGAGACCGGTTGGGCCGCTTCCTGGCCGCGCTCGGCGACGGCACCGGCGGCCGGGCGGTGCAGCGGGCCGCCGCGTCGAGCGTGGGCGCCCTGGACAGCCCGCTGACCGTCCTCGCGCTGGTCGGTGCGGTACTCGTGTGGTTCGCGCTGCTGCGACCCTGGGGCGGACTCAAGCGACTTTTCGGCATATATCCGGCGATCCGCGCGGCGATGGCCGGGATCGCGACCGCGGCCGTGATCGGCGGCGTGCTCGGCGGCTCCGGGCTGGACGTCGCCGGCGCGGTCGCGGCGCTCACGGTACCCATGGCAGCGCTGGCGTCCCTGCGGGTGCTGGACCACGCCTCGGACCGCACCCACCCACCGGTGGCTCCGATGTCCGCGGAGATCGTCCGGCCGGCGGCGCCGCACTCCGCGGGCCTGGGGCCCGCAACCGGTGAGCGTCAGGCCGACGCCGACGTAGAGGGCGGCGAAGGCGGGCCCACGACGGACAGTGATCAGCGACACGAGCAGGGCGGCGGCGTGCGGTTGGCGGCGAAGGTGTTACCGTGGAATCCCGTGGATGGCGCGATCAACACTTGATCAACGCGCTGGTCCGCACGACCGGACGGACTACCCCACGGGAGCTGGCGTTGGCCCCTTCAGCACGGACGACCAGGCACATTTTCGTCACCGGGGGGGTCGCCTCCTCGCTTGGCAAGGGCCTCACCGCGTCCAGCCTCGGAAACCTGCTCACCGCGCGCGGGCTGCGCGTCGTGATGCAAAAGCTCGACCCGTATCTGAACGTCGACCCCGGCACGATGAACCCGTTCCAGCACGGGGAGGTCTTCGTTACCGACGACGGCGCGGAGACCGACCTCGACGTCGGACACTACGAGCGCTTCCTCGACCGTGACCTCTCCGGCAAGGCGAACGTCACCACCGGCCAGATCTACTCGGCGGTGATCGCCAAGGAGCGGCGCGGCGAGTACCTCGGCGACACGGTCCAGGTCATCCCGCACATCACCAACGAGATCAAGGCCCGCATCCGGGCCATGGCCTCCCCCGACGAGGACGGCCGCACACCCGACGTGGTGATCACCGAGGTGGGCGGCACGGTCGGTGACATCGAGTCGCTGCCGTTCCTGGAGGCGATCCGCCAGGTGCGCCACGAGATCGGCCGCGACAACTGCTTCTACCTGCACGTGTCGCTGGTGCCCTACCTCGCGCCCTCCGGCGAGCTCAAGACCAAGCCGACCCAGCACTCGGTCGCCCAGCTGCGCAACATCGGTATCCAGCCGGACGCGATCGTGTGCCGCTCCGACCGCGAGATCCCGGACAAGCTCAAGCACAAGCTCTCGCTGTACTGCGACGTCGACCGCGAGGCGGTGATCGCCGCGCCGGACGCGCCGAGCATCTACGACATCCCCAAGGTGCTGCACCGCGAGGGCCTCGACGCGTACGTGGTGCGCCGGCTCAACCTCTCCTTCCGCGACGTCGACTGGACCAGCTGGGACGACCTGCTCCAGCGCGTGCACCACCCGCACCACACGATCACCGTGGCGATCGTCGGCAAGTACGTCGACCTGCCCGACGCCTACCTCTCGGTGAGCGAGGCGATCCGCGCCGCCGGGTTCGGCCACCGCGCGCGGGTGCTGCTGCGCTGGGTGCCGAGCGACGAGTGCGTCAGCGCCTCCGGCGCCGCCGCGGCCCTGGCCGGCGTCGACGGCATCGTGATCCCCGGTGGCTTCGGCGTCCGCGGCATCGAGGGCAAGATCGGAGCCAGCCGGTACGCGCGGGAGAACGGCATCCCGATCCTCGGCCTGTGCCTCGGCCTCCAGTGCATGACCATCGAGGTGGCGCGCCACCTGGGCAAGCTCGACGGGGCCAACTCGCTGGAGTTCGACGAGAAGGCCAAGCACCCGGTCATCGCCACCATGGCCGACCAGGAGGACATCGTCGCCGGCAAGGGCGACCTGGGCGGCACGATGCGGCTGGGCGCCTACCCGGCGCAGCTGGCCGACGGCTCGCTCGTGGGCGAGGCGTACGGCACCGACGAGGTGAGCGAGCGCCACCGCCACCGGTACGAGGTCAACAACGCGTACCGCGAGGCGCTCACCAAGGCCGGGCTGCGCATCTCCGGCACGTCGCCGGACGGGCGGCTGGTCGAGTTCGTCGAGCTCGACCCGGCACTCCACCCGTTCTTCGTGGCCACCCAGGCGCACCCCGAGCTCAAGAGCCGCCCGACCCGGCCGCACCCGCTGTTCGCCGCGTTCGTGAAGGCCGCGGTGACGTACTCGCAGGCCGACCAGCTGCCGGTCGAGATCGCCGACCCCACGCCGGCGCCGCCGGCCCGCACCCGCAACTCGCGTTCGTCGGCGGCCCAGGCCAAGCCGGCTACCACGGCCGCCACCTCGTGACCGCGTCACACACATACGAGGTACGGGCACAGCACGAGCGCTTCCGCGGACCGGTCTTCCGGGTGGTCACCGACGAGGTGGTGATGCCCGGGGGCCGGGTCGTCGACCGCGACTACCTGGAACACGTGGGTGCCGTCGGCGTCGTCGCCGTCGACGACCTCGGGCAGGTGGTGCTGATCCGCCAGTACCGGCACGCGCTGCGCAGCCACCTGTGGGAGGTCCCGGCCGGCCTGATCGACATCCCCGGTGAGGCGCTGGCCGACGTGGCCGCGCGCGAGCTGGCCGAGGAGACCGACCTGGTGGCCGGCCGGCTGGAGCACCTGCTCGAGCTGCACACCACGCCCGGCTGCTCCAACGAGCGGATCCGCCTTTACCTGGCCCGCGACCTGAGCCCCATCACCTCGGGGTACGAGCGGCATGACGAAGAGGCGGAGCTGGAGGTGCGGAGGTTTCCGCTGGCCGAGGCGGTAAGGATGGCCCTGGCCGGCGAGATCACCAACGGCCCGACGGTCGCCGGCATCCTCGCCGCCGCCCACGTCCTGTCCCACTAGTGCGGTGGCCACCAACCTTCATCGGGTGAGCGGCGGCCTTCGGCCGCCGCTCACCCGGGCCGGCGAAGCTGGCCACTCACCCCCGAGTTGATCAGGGTGCTGACCTGGACACTTGGCGGCACGGGGGACTGGACCGGCGACGGGCCCCGGCAGTGCGGGGATTTTCCGGCCCGCGCAGGGTGAGCCGGCCTCGCCGGTCCCATCTGTGACGCAGCGTCAGCAGGCTCAGCGGAGAGGTCGAGATCTAGGACAGTTAGGGCTGAAATAGCGCCCTAACTCTCCAAGATCTCGAATCCTGCGCCGCTCGCACGGCGGCGGCGGTTACATAGAGCGACGGGCGCCGTTTTTGATCTCCCGCGGCGTGACCGGCAACAGACATTGTGGACAAACACCGCCGCACCTGTGGCGCGGGCCGCGCATCCGCCGGGGGGGGGAACGGGTCACCGCGACCAAACGCGAGGGTGAGCCGGGGGAGCAGCGGACCAGACCATGGTCGACTTACGGTGAGTGGCATCGGGTCCGGACCGCGGCTCCCGCGGCCTCAACCGTCCGCCGTTGGTCGCGGAGCGGCGCAGAAATGGCGCGTAGCGCACAGCCATGCGGCCATGTGCACCGTTAGGGCACTGCTTGCCAGCTGACCCGGACCCGGGTGAATCCGGGTCGTGGAAGACGACGTAGCCGCCGGCCTCACGGCCGGCGGCTACGAACAGTAGGCGGGTGGTCAGCTGTCGCGGAGGACGCGTCCCTGGGCGTCGGTGCCGCCGTTGACCAGGATCAGGATGCCGTCGATCAGGCCCCACAGGCCACCGAGGCCGCAGGTCAGGACGCCGACCAGGAGCTGGCCGACGGCGAGGCCGGTGTGGCCGGTGTAGAAGCGGCCCACGCCGAAGGTGCCGAGGAAGATGCCGAGAAGGCCCGCGACGAGCTTGCTCTTGTCCGAGTACACGACGCCCGGCTGCCCGTACGCGCCCTGCTGCTGCGAGTACTGCGGCTGGCCGTACTGAGGCTGGCCGTACTGGGGCTGCTGCCCGTACTGCGGCTGCTGCCCGTACTGCGGCTGCTCAGGGTATTGCGGAGGAGTGGTCATGAGCCGCCACCATAGTGATCCCAGCGGAATGTGTCGGGAGCAGGGTCCACTCTGTGAGACGGTAGGCTGAGAATTGTGTCCGATCGGGTAGGGCCGGTGCCTGACAGACCGTCAGCTTGGGTATTAACCGCCTGTCACCATGTCGCCTGATCCGGGAAACCAACCGGCCCTAGACTGCCGCCGACGGCGGCGCCCGCCAGCAGTGGTGAGGCGGTGAGCGGCCGCGGACAGGCTACAGAGCGTGACAGCGGCGCTGGATCGCGGCGGCAATGGGGCCGCCGCGGCCGTAGCCCGGGGGACGCCGCCCCGGGGAAAGGTACTGGCAACGTGAAGGTCGGAATCCCACGCGAGGTGAAGAACCACGAGTACCGCGTGGCGATCACCCCAGCGGGCGTCAACGAGTTCTCCCGCGCCGGTCACGAGGTCTATGTCGAATCCGGCGCCGGCCTCGGGTCCTCCATCACCGACCACGAGTTCGCCGTGGCGGGCGCGCGGATCCTGCCCACGGCGGACGACGTGTGGGGCACCGCGGAGCTGGTGCTGAAGGTCAAGGAGCCGATCGCCGAAGAGCACCACCGCATGCGGCCGGGGCAGGTGCTGTTCACGTACCTGCACCTCGCGGCCTCCAAGGAGTGCACCGACGCGCTCCTGGACCGCAAGGTGACCGGCATCGCCTACGAGACCGTGGAGGCGGCCGACCGGACGCTCCCGCTGCTCGCGCCGATGTCCGAGGTCGCAGGGCGGCTCGCGCCGCAGGTGGGCGCGTACCACCTGATGCGCTCGGGCGGCGGGCGCGGCGTGCTGATGGGCGGCGTCTCCGGCGTGTACGCGGCGAAGGTCGTGGTCATCGGCGCCGGCGTCTCCGGCATGAACGCGGCGGCGATCGCGCTCGGCATGCAGGCCGAGGTGCTGCTGCTCGACCGCAACATCAACAAGCTCCGCTCGGCCGACGCGATCTACCAGGGGCACCTCCAGACGGTCGCCTCCAACGCGTACGAGGTGGAACGGGCCGTCCTCGACGCCGACCTGGTAATCGGCGCGGTGCTGGTGCCCGGCGCCAAGGCACCGACGCTCGTCTCCAACGAGCTCGTCTCGCGCATGAAGCCGGGCAGCGTGCTGGTCGACATCTCCATCGACCAGGGCGGCTGCTTCGAAGACTCGCGCCCCACCACGCACGCCGACCCGGTGTACAAGGTGCACGACTCGGTCTTCTACTGCGTCGCCAACATGCCCGGCGCGGTGCCGCACACCAGCACGTACGCGCTGACCAACGTCACCCTGCCCTACGCGCTGGAACTGGCCAACCACGGCTGGCGCGACGCGCTGCGGCACGACCCGGCGCTCGCGCTCGGCCTCAACACGCACGACGGGCACGTCACCTACGGCCCGGTCGCCGAGGCGCACGGCATGGCGTCGGTGCCGCTGGAGGAGGTGATCGGTGAGCGCGAGGAGTGAGGGAGCGCTAGCGACCGAGCCCCGCGGTCGCGAGCGGAAGGAGTAGCGGCCTGAGCGACCTCGGCAAGGCGGTGCGGACGTACCTCGACCACCTGACGGTGGAGCGCGGGCTGTCGGCGAACACGCTCACCTCGTACCGGCGGGATCTGGACCGCTATGTGACCACGTTGGCGGAGGGTGGCGTGGCCGACCTGGGATCGGTCACGCCCGCCCACGTTTCCGGCTACGTCGCGGCGCTGCGCGGTGGGCCCCCTCCGCTGTCGCCGGCGTCCGTGGCGCGCGCGGTGAGCGCGGTGCGCGGCCTGCACCGCTTCGCGGTGCGCGAGGGCCTGGTCGCCGACGACGCCGGCCGCGACGTGCGCCCGCCGGTCCCGCCGCGCCGGCTCCCCAAGGCGCTCGATGTGTCCGATGTGGAACGTCTGCTCGCGGCCGCGGGCGAGGCCAGCGCTCTGGAGGTACGCGACCGCGCGCTCCTCGAGTTTCTCTACGGCACCGGTGCGCGCATCTCCGAGGCGGTGGGTGCCGCCGTCGACGACCTCGACCTGGACGAGGGGACCGCGCTGCTGCACGGCAAGGGCGGACGCACGCGGCTGGTGCCGGTCGGCGGCTACGCGTGCACCGCGCTGCGCACATACCTCGCCGGCGCGCGGATCGAACTAGCCGCGGCCGGGCGGGGCACCCCGCGCGTGTTTCTCAACGCACGCGGCGGCCCGCTCTCCCGGCAGAGCGCGTGGACCATCCTGCACCGCACCGCCGCCCGCGCCGGGCTGCCGGTCGAGGGGCCGCGCGCGGTGTCGCCACACACGCTCCGTCACTCGTACGCCACGCATCTGCTGGACGGTGGCGCGGACGTGCGGGTCGTGCAGGAGCTGCTCGGCCACGCGTCGGTGACGACCACCCAGGTGTACACATTGGTGACGGTCGAACGGTTGCGCGAGGTGTACGCCACCGCGCATCCACGCGCCCGCTGACGACCCCGTGTCCACCACTGCCGCCGCGCGTTGGTTAGTGTGGAGCGGCCGCCCCATGGCCGGAGTGTCGCCCCAGCCCTGAGCAGGGTAGTGGCGTACAGTCGGGCAACGGCCCGGGCTCGTGTGGCGGCGCAGCGGGGGTTCGGTCGGCTCCGGCGCCGAGCAGTCGTCGGGAGGGGGCGCACAAGGCCATGGCTGGTAACGGTGAGCAGGTCGAGTCGTGGACCTCGACGCTGCGCGCGGAGCAGCACGCGATGGACCTGGGTGCCGAGCTCGGCCCAGCGGATCCCGCGGCGTACACGATGCGCCGGCCCATCCCCGAGCCGATGCCCGCCGACCGCCACGGCCCCGCGCGCATCATCGCGATGGCCAACCAGAAGGGTGGCGTCGGCAAGACCACGACCACCATCAACCTTGGCGCCGCCCTGGCCGAGTACGGACGCAAGGTGCTGCTCGTCGACTTCGACCCGCAGGGCGCGCTCTCCGTCGGCCTCGGCGTCAACCCGCACAACCTCGACCTGACCGTCTACAACCTGCTGATGCAGGACGACGTGACCGCCGAAGACGTGCTCATCAAGACCGACGTGGCCGGCCTCCACCTGCTCCCGGCCAATATCGACCTCTCCGCCGCCGAGATCCAGCTCGTCAACGAGGTCGCGCGGGAGATGGCGCTGGCCCGGGTGCTCCGGTCGGTGCGCAAGGAGTACGACTACATCCTGATCGACTGCCAGCCCTCGCTCGGCCTGCTCGCCATCAACGCGCTGACCGTCTCGCACGGCGTGCTGATCCCGCTGGAGTGCGAGTTCTTCAGCCTGCGCGGCGTGGCGCTGCTGCTCGACACCATCGACAAGGTGCGCGAGCGGCTCAATTTCGACCTGGAGCTCGAAGGCATCCTCGCCACCATGTACGACAGCCGCACCACCCACTGCCGCCAGGTGCTCCAGCGCGTGGTCGAGGCGTTCGGCGACAAGGTCTACCAGACCGTCATCACCAAGACGGTCAAGTTTCCCGAGTCGACGGTGGCCGGCGCGCCGATCACGACCCTCGACCCGGCCTCGTCCGGCGCCCGCAACTACCGGCAGCTGGCGCGCGAGGTCATCGCCGCACAGGCGGAGAGGTAGCCTGCCGAGGCGATGACGTCGACCGTGGAATACGGTCAGGTGGTGGACGAACCTCTCGTGGATGCCCCCAGCGGGAAGTTCACGGTGCGGCTCGCCAACTTCACTGGCCCCTTCGACCTGCTCCTCCAGCTGATCGGCAAGCACAAGCTGGACGTCACCGAGGTGGCGCTGCACAAGGTCACCGACGAGTTCATCGCGTATATCCGGGCGATGGGCGACGACTGGGACCTCGACGAGGCCAGCGAGTTCCTCATCATCGCGGCCACGCTGCTCGACCTCAAGGCCGCCCGCCTGCTGCCCGCCGCCCAGGTCGAGGACGAAGAAGACCTCGCGCTGCTGGAGGCGCGTGACCTGCTTTTCGCGCGGCTGCTCCAGTACAAGGCGTTCAAAGAGGCGGCCGCGCACATCGCCGCCATGGAGACGGCCGGCGCCCGCCGCTACCCGCGGGCGGTCGCGCTCGAACCCCGCTACGCCGACGCGCTGCCCGACCTCGTGCTCGGCATCGGCCCGGACCGCCTGCTCCGCCTCGCCATCAAGGCCATGACACCCAAGCCCGTGCCGGTGGTGTCGATCGCCCACGTCCACGACGTACGCGTGAGCGTCCGCGAGCACGCCGCCCTGCTCCGAGACCGCCTGCGGCTGGCCGGGACCGCGACATTTCGGGTGTTGTGCGCCGACTGCCAGTCGACGCTGGAGGTGGTCGCGCGCTTCCTAGCGCTGCTGGAGCTGTACCGCGAGGGCCTTGTCGGCTTTGCCCAGGTCCAGGCGCTGGGGGAGCTGACCGTCCGCTGGACCGGCGGCGACGACGCGGGCGGCGACCTGGATATCGACGAGTACGCCGGCTCGCCCGAGCCCGCTCCGGCGGCGACTCCGGCCGACCCTTCCGCGGATGCGGAGGGCTCGGCTTCGGTCGTCGCTTCCGCTGACGGGGATGCCGCGGCGCCGGTTGTCGCTTCCGCGGATGCGGACGGGGATGCCGCGGCGCCGGCTGTCGCTTCGGCTGACGCGGACGCCGCGGCGCCGCTTGTCGCTTCCGCGGACGCGGATGCTGCGGCGCCGGCTGTCGCTTCTGCGGATGCTGCGGCGCCGGCTGTCGCTTCCGCGGAGGCGGAAGCGGACGCGGCTTCGCCGGGTGCTGGTGACGATGTGAAGGAGCCGCAGTGACGGGTGACGAGCGGCGCGAGACCCTCGCCGACCAGGCCGCCGCGTGGGTGCCGCCCTGGGAGCGCCCAGAGCCCGAAGAGTCGGCCGACCCTGAGTCTCATGTGGAGGTTGAGGGTTCCGGGGCTGACGACTCCAGATCTAGCCGGGCGGACGAGCCCCCGCTACCGGCCGATGTGGAAGCCGAGGCCGTCGAGCCAGCCGCAGACACCCAGCCGGCCGCACAAACCGAGGCGGCCGCAGACACCCAGCCGGCCGCACAAACCGAGGCGGCCACGGACGCCGAGCCTGCCGCGGACCCCGAGCCCGTCACGGTCGCCGAGCCTGCCGCGGACCCCGAGCCCGTCACGGTCGCCGAGCCTGCCGCGGACGCCGAGCCCGTCACGGACGCCGAGCCCGTCACGGACGCCGAGCCTGCCGCGGACGCCGAGCCCGTCACGGACGCCGAGCCCATCATGGACGCCGAGCCGGACACGGCGGCCGAGTCGATCGTGGACGCCCAGCCAGCCCCGTCGGCTGAGCCAGCCGCGGACGCCGAGCCGCCCGCGGAAACCGAGCCCGCCACGGCGCTCGAGCCGCTCGCCGACATCGAGCCCGCTCCCCAAGCCGAGCCCACCGCGGACGCCGAGCCCGCCGCGGACGCCGACCCGGCCTCCCATGCCGAGCTGGCCACGGACATCGAGCCCACCACCCTCGGGGCCGCACCCCCCGAACCGCAAGCGGACCCCGCGATCGAGCCCGCCCCCGAGGAGCAGTCCGCCCTCGCGCTCATCGACGACGCCGAGCTCAAGGGCGCCCTCGAAGCGATCCTCCTGGTCGTTGACGAGCCGGTCACCGAGATCGTCCTCGCCCAGATCCTCGAACAGCCCACCGAGCGCATCGCCGCCACCCTCGTCACCGTCGCGGAGGGGTACACCGCGGCGGGGCACGGCTTCGACCTGCGCAAGGTCGCCGGCGGGTGGCGCCTCTACACCCGGCCCGAGTACGCCCCCTACGTGGAGCGCTTCGTGCTCGACGGGCAGTCGGTGCGGCTGACCCAGGCGGCCCTGGAGACGCTCGCGGTGGTGGCCTACAAGCAGCCGGTCACCCGCTCCCGCATCTCGGCGATCCGCGGCGTCAACTGCGACGGCGTCATCCGTACCCTCGTGTCCCGCGGTTTGGTGGAAGAGTGTGGCACGGAGCCGGAGTCGGGCGCGTTCCTGTACCGGACGACCACGCTGTTCCTGGAAAAGCTCGGCATGAACTCGGTCAACGACCTGCCACCGCTCGCCCCGTTCCTCCCCGACGACGTGGAAGAGATAGCCGATGCCACCCAGTGAGGAACGCCTCCAGAAGGTTCTCGCGTCCGCCGGCGTCGGCTCGCGGCGGGCCAGCGAAGACCTGATCGCGCGCGGCCGCGTCGTGGTGGACGGGCGGGTGGCCCGCCTCGGCGACAAGGTGGACCCGGCGACGGCGGAGATCTACGTCGACGGCCAGCGGGTGGTCGCCGATACGCGCCTGGTCTACATGGCCATGAACAAGCCGCGCGGCGTCGTCTCCACCATGGCCGACGAACGCGGCCGCGAGGCGATCTCCGACTACCTGGGCACCGTCGAGCAGCGCGTCTACCACGTCGGGCGGCTCGACGCGGACAGCGAGGGGCTGCTGCTGCTCACCAACGACGGCACGCTCGCCCACCGCCTGATGCACCCGTCGTTCGGCGTGCCGAAGACCTACCTGGCCGAGGTGGCCGGCCCGCTGCCCCGCGCGGTGGGGCGGCGGCTGCTGGCCGGCGTGGAGCTGGAGGACGGGCCGGTGAAGGCCGACGCGTTCAAGCTCGTCGACACGCTGGGCCGCACCGCCCAGGTGGAGATCACGCTGCACGAGGGCCGCAACCACATCGTGCGCCGCCTGATGGAGGAGGTCGGCCACCCGGTCTCCCGCCTCATCCGCACCGCCATCGGCCCGATCAGGCTCGGCGACCTCAAGGTCGGCCGCACCCGCCGCCTCTCCAACCCCGAGGTCGCGTCCCTCTTCCGCGCCGTCGAAGAAAACCGCACCTGAAGATTCGATCTTCCGGATTCCCGGGCCCGCGTCAGCTGCGGACCGTCGCTCCCGCCGGAGACCGCGCAGGTCGGCGGCTCGCCAGGGCTCGCCGAGATCCCCGACCTCCGCTGCCAGGCCCGCGGCGCACGACCACGAAGTTGAGCCAACGCTCCAGGCCAACGATCACGACCCGCCGGAGGCGCCGAGTAGCCGCAACCCGAAACGAGCGGTGAAGCGGCTCGAACGGGCTTGCACCGCGGACCCGGCAGCGGACGGCCGGGGGTTTCGGCGAGCGCTGCGAGCCGCCGGCCGGGAGCGGTGCCCGCGGGAGCAAACGGTCGACAGCTGACGCGAGCGTGGGCAAATATGTCTCACCAAGGGCGAGACCGCCCGACACCGAAAGCTTTAGAGCTCGCTCACCGTGGCCAGGATCAGCGCCAGGTCTTCGGTGAGCTTGTCGCGGGCGGCGTCGGCGTGGGCGTAGGCGTCGGTGGCGCGGGCCACGTGGGTGGCGAAGGCGTCCCGGCGCTCGGGGTGCTTGGCGAGAAACGCCTCCACCGCCGCCTCGTCCGCGTAGATCGGGGCGTAGCGGCCGCTGGCCGAGCGGGTGAGGTGGGACAGCGCGTCGCGGCCGATGCCGATCGTGTCCAGGCCGGTCAGCGCCTCCTCCATCTGGTAGCGGGCCGGCCGGAGGTGGAACGACAGTGTGTCGCACTGCTGCCCGAACTCGCGTAGCTGGGCGACGAGCGGGCCGATCGCGCGCCAGGCGACGGCGCGGATGGGTTCCAGTTCGTCCGCGTACAGGTGGGCGCGCATGGCCAGGCGTTGAAGTGCGGGGATTCCGCACGCGACGGCCTCGGTGGGGGTCGCGACCCGCCGTGCGGGAGCGCGCGTGGCGTGGGCGGCGCGGCTGTGCGCGGTGCCGGGCCGCGCGGTGATCCGGGTCAGGGCCGCCGGAAACGCGGCCAGGACCGTGGCGACCGCCGCGTCCGTGTGGGGATGACCGGTGAGCGGCTTCGTCAGGGGGAGTGTGGCGTGGGTGCGCCAGAGGCTCCGCGCGGTGTCGGCGAGGGCGATCCACGCGGGCTGCCGCCGCTCCAGGACGTCGACCGCTTCCATCAGGGCCATGGCGCCTCCCCTCGGAATCCCGAGGTCGGGCCGGCGTCGTAGCCCACCACGCCGGCCCGATACCTCGGTCAGAGGCAATACGCGGTCGGCACGGGTCCGGTTCACCCGGAGCGCGGGTTTTAGCTGGCGATCACCGCGGCCAGTGTCTCCCAGTCACGTTCGGGTGACAGGCGGTCGGCCGGGTTGTCGGCGAGGGCGTCGAGCACCACGTAGGCGGCGCCGAGCTCGATCAGCGTGGCCAGGTCGCGGCGGATCTGGTCGAGGCTGCCGCGGCCGAACGGGCGCCCGGTCTCCAGCAGGTGACCGTCGGTCAGCTGGGTGCGCATGCGCGGGCAGAACGCGGGCACCGGCCGCCCCTGCCGCTCGGCCTCGTCGCGCAACGCGGGCAGGGTGGCCTGTACCCGTTCCAGGTCGAGCTGGTTGGGGTGCCAGGCGTCGCCGAACTGGACCGTGCGCCGGACCGCGGCCGGGCCCCAGCCGCCGATCCACAGTGGCGGGTGTGGGGCCCGCGCGGCGCGTGGGCCGGTCGCGACGTCGCGGTAGGAGACATAGGCGCCGTCGAGCGAGACCACGTCGTTGGTCCAGGCGTCCGTGATGGCCTTCAGGTATTCGTCGGTCATCTTCCCGCGTTCGCGGAACGGCACGCCGACCGCGGCGAACTCGGCCTCGGACCAGCCCACGCCGGTGCCGAGGATGAACCGCCCGCCGGTGAACTGGTCGATGTTGTTGGCCATGCGGGCGACCAGCAGCGGGTGGCGGTACGGGATGATCGTGACGGTCGTGCCCAGCTCGATGCGCTCGGTGAGCCCGCCCAGCCAGGCCAGCGTGGCGAACGGGTCGTAGAACGGCGTCGGGTACAGGTCGGTGACGTCCGGCGTGGGCGCGACGTGGTCGGAGGTCATCGCCAGGTCGAAGCCGTGCGACTCGGCGAACCGCACCCACCCGCGCAGGATGTCGGGTGTCGCGTTCGGCCCGAAGTTGGGGATGAAGAGGCCAAGCTTGGTCATGCGCGGGCCTCCAGGTAGCGGCGGAAGGGCACGTCGGCTCCCTCGGTCGGCACGTACACGACCTGGTCGGGCGCGGCCTCGCGAAACAGCCGCTGCATGCTCACCAGCAGGTCGCCGTGCACGGCCGGCGCGGGGTAGCCGAGGTCGGGCACGTACTCCTTCGGGGCAGCGTAGTAGATCCGCTCGACGCCGGCGGTGGCGGCGACCGCGTGGCAGAGCGCGCACGGCTCGCAGCTGGATACGACGATCGCGCCGGTAACGTGCACTTCGCCGACCACGGCGCAGGCGGCGCGGACCGCGGTCACCTCGGCGTGCGCGGCCGGGTCATGGTCGTGCAGGGCCGTGTTGACGCCGGTGGCGAGCACCTCGCCGTCGCGGACCACCAGCGCCCCGAACGGCAACTGCCCGGCGGCCGCGTTTTCCGCGGCGAGCAGCACCGCGCGGGCGGCCAACTCTTCGACGGTCGCCATGCGGTCAGACCGCCACCGGGCCGAGCGCCGCCAGTGCGGCACCGCGCGCCCCGGCCATGTCGAGATGGGGTACCAGCGCGAAGGTGGTCGCCTTGGCCTGCTCCTCGCGCAGCTTGGTGTGCGCCCGCACCCGGTCGAGGAACCAGTCTCGGAAGTCGGGGGCGGCCTCGACGACACCGCCGCCGACGAAGTACGCGTGCGGGTCGGTGAAGTTGGCCGCGATCGTGAAGAGGCGGCCCAGCGCCATCGCCTGCTGCTCGAAGATCGCGCGGGCCAGCTCGTCACCCCGCTCGCCGAGGCCGCGCACAAGCTTGGCCGCCTGCTTGATCGGCACGGCGGCGAGCTCGTGGTCGGGGTAGCGGGTCAGCCAGTACGGCAGGAGGTTTTTCACGATGCCGGTCAGCGACGCGACGCTCTCCACGTCGCCGTCGAAGCCGCAGTTGCAGGAGGGCAGCGTCTGGCCCTCGGCGAGCAGCCCTTGCATCGGGATGTGCACGTGGCCGAGCTCGCCGGCCATCCCGGTGGCACCCTTGACGACCTGGCCGGACTCGATGACACCGCCGCCCAGCCCGGTGCCGACGATCGCCGAGACCGACGAGCGGCGTGGCGCGTCGGCGCCGAAGTGGACCACGTGCGCGTAGAGCGCGGCCGCGTTGCCGTCGTTGTTGTAGACGACCGGCAGCTCGAGCCGCTTTTCCAGCGCGGTGCGGATGTCGAAGCCGTACCACGCCGGGAGCGCGAAGTTTGTCGCGCCCTTCGCGGAGAGCACGCCGTCGGCGCTGGACGGGCCGGGCGTGTCGAGGCCGACCGCGCGCACCGCGCTCCGGTCGGTGCCGGTGAGCTCCAGCACCACGTCGACCGAGCGGGCGAGGGCGTCGAGCGCCGCGGCCGGGCCGTCGAGAACGCAGCTCGGCGTCTCCACGAGCTGGTCTACGAGGAACCGGCCGGTCTCGTCCACCACCGTGGCGTTCGTGGCCGTGCCGCCGACGTCGAGGCCGACGACGACACCAGTCGCTAGAGGTCGCACCTGAATGATCCTACGGACTTGATCGGGGAACGGGGGAGCGGCCGATCGCCGTGATCGCGAGACCGGCGATGACGAGCGCCGCGCCGACGAGGCCGGTAACGGTGACGGGTTCGTGCGGCAACAGCCAGCCGAGCAGGACCAGCGCCGCCGTGCGGCGGCTGGCGAACGCCTGGCGCCAGGACACCCTCCGGGAGGCCGCGATGCCGGCCAGGACCAGGCTCGCCACCACCAGCCGCGCGGAGCCGAGGGGCAGGGACGAGCCGTCGTATCCGCTGATCGCCTGCGCTGTCCCGATGGTGCCCCAGAGCACGGCCGCGGCCATCACGAGCGCCACGCCGCGCGGCATACGCGCGAGGGTACCCAAACGTCACAGAGGGCACAGACGGTGGCGCCGGCATGCGCGTCCGGGCGACCGGGCATGATTGAGAGTGGTTTTGAGTTGTCCTGCGCGAGGAGGCGTGGTGTCACAGATGGTGGGGTCCGGGCGGTGTGTGGTGGCCGTGGACGGCCCGTCCGGTTCTGGTAAGTCCACCGTCTCCCGCCGGCTCGCCGCGGCGCTGGGCGCCCAATACCTCGATACCGGCGCTATGTACCGGGCCGTGACCTGGGCCGCGCTGGTCTCCGGCATCGACCCGCGAGACGCCGAGGCGGTCGCCAAGGTCGCCGGTGAGATCGACCTGGAGATCGGCACCGACCCCGACGCCCCGCACACCCGGGTCGACGGCACCCCGGTCGACCGCCCCATCCGCGGTCCCGAGGTGACCGCCGCGGTGTCCGCGGTGGCGGCCGTGCCCTGGGTGCGCCAGCTGCTCGTCGCCCAGCAACGCAAGATCATCGCGGCCGCCGGCCGCATCGTGGTCGAGGGCCGCGACATCGGCATGGTGGTCGCGCCCGACGCGGACCTCAAGGTGTACCTGACGGCGTCCGCCGACGCCCGGGCCCGCCGCCGCAGCGCGGAAAACGCGGCCGACCTCTCCGCCACCGCCGCCGACCTCGACCGCCGCGACCGCCTCGACTCCACCCGCGCCGCCGACCCGCTCCAGCAGGCCGCGGACGCGGTGGTGCTCGACACGACCGAGCTGGGTATCGACGAGGTCGTGGCGCGGCTGCGCGCCATGCTGGATGGGCGGGTGTCCGCGTGAGCCTGGAAGCTGTTCCGCAGGAGGAGGCGGTCACCGGTCCGGTGCCCGTCGTCGCTGTCGTCGGCAGACCAAATGTCGGCAAATCCACGCTGGTCAACCGCATCATCGGCCGCCGCCAGGCGGTCGTCGAGGACACGCCGGGCGTGACCCGCGACCGCGTGCCGTACGACGCGCAGTGGTCCGGCCGACAGTTCACCGTCGTCGACACCGGCGGCTGGGAGCCGGACGCCAAAGACCGCGCCGCGGCCATCGCCGCCCAGGCCGAGGCCGCCGTCGCCACCGCCGACGTGGTCCTCTTCGTCGTCGACGGCATGATCGGCGCCACCGACGTCGACGAGGCCGCCGTCAAGATGCTGCGCCGCAGCGCCAAGCCGGTGCTCCTGGTCGCCAACAAGGCCGACAACCAGGCCATCGAGCTGGAGACGGCCGGCCTGTGGTCGCTCGGCCTCGGCCAGCCCTACCCGGTCTCCGCCCTGCACGGCCGCGGCTCCGGCGACCTGCTCGACGCCATCCTCGAAGCGCTGCCCGAGCCACCCCCGATCATCGAACCCGCCGAGCGCGGCCCTCGCCGCGTCGCCCTGGTCGGCCGCCCCAACGTCGGCAAGTCCAGCCTGCTCAACCGCCTGGCCAAGGAGGAACGCGCGGTCGTCGACGCGGTAGCCGGCACCACCGTCGACCCGGTCGACAGCCTGGTGCAGATCGGCGGCGAGACCTGGCAGCTCGTCGACACCGCCGGCCTGCGCAAACGGGCCGGGCGGGCCAGCGGCACCGAGTACTACGCGAGCCTGCGCACCGCCGGCGCCATCGAGGCCGCCGAGGTCGCCGTCGTCCTGCTCGACGCCAGCGAGCCGATCAGCGAGCAGGACCAGCGCATCCTCGGCATGGTCGTGGAGTCGGGGCGGGCGCTGGTCATCGCGTTCAACAAGTGGGACCTCGTCGACGAAGACCGCCGCTACCAGCTGGAGAAGGAGATCGACCGCGAGCTTCGCCGCATCCCATGGGCGCTGCGGATGAACCTCTCCGCCAAGACCGGCCGCGCCGTCGACAAGCTGGCGCCCGCGCTGCGCACGGCACTGGAGAGCTGGGAGACCCGCGTGCCGACCGGCCAGCTCAACCAGTGGCTGACCGCGCTGGTGCAGGCCACGCCACACCCGGTCCGCGGCGGGCGGGCACCGCGCGTGCTGTTCGCCACGCAGGCGGGCACCCGCCCACCCCGGTTCGTGCTCTTCACCACAGGCCCGCTGGACGCCGGCTACCAGAGGTTCGTCGAACGCAAGCTCCGCGAAGAGTTCGGCTTCGCGGGCAGCCCGGTCGAGGTGTCGGTACGCCCCCGCAAGCGCACCGGTCCCGGCGGCCGTGGCAAGGCCCACGGCTAGGTTTCCGGCTCCTCGGGCCGGCGCCGTGGGGCGTGTGCGCGTGGGGGAGGTGGTTGCGCTACGCTGTACCGGCTGCCGCGGGCGGGGTTTTGGTCCGTCGGCAACGGGACGTGGCGCAGTTTGGTAGCGCACTTGACTGGGGGTCAAGGGGTCGTCGGTTCAAATCCGGCCGTCCCGACAGCGGAAGGGTTCTCGCAGGTCAGCGACTTGCGAGGGCCCTCTTTTCATAGCTCGGCATGAATGCCCGGTCTAGCACGCCGCTGTTGGACCACTTGACTCGCCGAGGTTGCCGCCATGTCGAAGCTCGACATCACCAAGCTCACCGTCGATCTGTCCGGAGTCTGGGCCGGGTTCCTGCGCGACTGGGACCGGACCCTGCGCGCCGCCAACCATCCGGAGACCACCCGCTACAACTACCTGATCGCCGCCGCCCAACTGGGCCGCTACCTGGCCGAGCACTCTCCCGACCCGGACGCGGAGGAGGCCGCCGACGACCCGTGCGCGGTGACCCGCGCGCACGTGGAGTCGTTCCAGGCATGGATGATCGACACCCGGTCGGCGTCCACCGCGCTGAACAAGCACAAGTGCTTGCAGCAGTTCTTCAAGTTCCTGCTCGGCGAGCAGGAGATCACCCGGTCGCCGATGGAGCGGGTACCCCAGCCGAAGACACCCCGCAAGCTCATCCCGGTGATACGGGACGAGGACACCCGCAGCCTGCTTGACTCGCTCAAAGGCAAGGGCTTCGCCGGGCTGCGCGACGAGGCGATCATCCGGGTGCTGGCCAACACCGGCGCTCGCCTGTCCGAGGTCGGCAACCTCCACGTCGACGACGTGGATCTGGCCACCGAGTCGGTGCACTACCGCGGCAAGGGCGCCAAAGACCGGCGGGTCCGGTTCGGACCCAAGACCGCCCGCGCGCTCAGCCGCTACCTACGCGCCCGCACCAAGCACACCGGCGCCCACCTCCCGCACCTTTGGCTAGCCGACCGCGGCGGCCGGCGGCTGGAGCCGAACGGCATCAAGATCCGGCTCAAGCGGCTCGGCGCCGCTGCCGGCGTGGCCGGGACCGTACACGCGCACCGGTGGCGGCACACCTTCGCCCACGAATGGAAACTCGCCGGCGGCGACACCGGCGACCTCATGCTGCTGCTCGGCTGGACGTCGGAGGACATGCCCCGCCACTACGGAGCGAGCGCCGCGGCAGAGCGGGCGCAGCAGACCCAGGCCCGACTGGGCATCGGTGAGCGCGTGTAGCTCGATCGGCTGACGCGATCGCACATGGCAGGGCTGTGTGTGATCGCGTCGTCACGGGTACGCTGCGGCGGACTCGGGGCAGTGGTTGGGGGCGACGATGACGCGATATTCGGTCGACGCGGGCCGCAGCGAGCTGTTGGCGACCTGGGAGACCGCCACGGCGCGGTCGCGGTTCGGGTGGCGCCGCTGGCGGCGAAAATCGGGGCGAGACGGCGGCTGGCGCTGGCGGCTGAGTTGTCGGGCCTGTCCGAGGGCACTGTGGCGCTGCTATACGCACCCGGCGAGCGCCGCCGACAGCCTGGAGCTCAACTCCGAGGGCTGGCGGCGGGAGCAGACCCGCAACACGTTCGCTTCCGTGGCCGCCGATATCAGGAAGCCGAGCCTGCCTGACAGCGACGGCATGTTGATGGTGTCGTACGACCCGGTGGAGGAGCGCGCCCACCGTGTTGGCCGTTGTCTACACGCGGCCGCGGATGCCGATCTGACCGCGGCGGTGATCGCAGATGTGGAGTTGGAGATCGCGGCGGTGGAGGGCGCCGAGTTGGGGGACCTGTCTGGGCGCTCGGCGCAGGCCGTGCAACTGACGCGGCAAGCTGCGTCGCCGGTCCAGGTCGCGGCCGCCGACCGGATTCTGGCGAACGACCCGCTCGGCGGCGACGAACTGTTTCTTGAACTCGATCCGACCTCGGCGTGCGTGGCGGCGGCGCACTGGCTGCGGGCGGCCGCCGACGTGGCGGCGGAGGCCTCCACCGGTACTCCTACCCACGTCCTGGTGGAGGCCGACGAGATCGAGGCACTGCCGCAGGCGACACCCGCCGCTGTGCTCGAGCTGATGGAGATCGGTCTGTCGCCGACAGACGTCGTGACCAGCTTGATCCGTGAAGCCATGGCGGTTGCCGAGGGCAATGCCCCCGACATCGACAATCTACGCCAGAAGATCGCAGACGCCGAAGAGAAAGCCGAGCGGTACCGGCCAGGTGATCCCGAGGCGGCCGCCGAGAACATGACAATTCGGCTGACCACTCTGGACCCGCTTCGACCCGCCCGCGACATGCTTGAGGATCTGCTGTCCGGTATTCGCGGCTGTTGGGTTCTCTACCGCGAGTACACCGTCACGGGCGCCGACCCGGAGGACCCGGACGACGACGAACTAGACGACGAGATGCGTGAAGCGTTCCGCGATACGGTGCGAGCACGAGCGGCCGCCGACCGGTACCGACTCGATCTGGAAGATCGTAAGTGAGCGGACAGCCAGGTATGTGTCGAAGGGATGGCGCGCCGCGCGTCGACATGCGGCACCCTGGCGTAGCACCGCAAATAACCGTCCGCTCGCCGCAGACGAACGACTGACACGCCCGTGCTGCACCTCGCTCGGGGAACCGGTGTTCAAGTCCCCCTCGGACACCGATTTTCCGCATGGGTGCGCAGTTTCCGGTGTTGGTGTTCAAAGCTACTTGAACACCTCGTCCTGCAGTTGTCCCTCGATCCAGCAGTGGCTGGTCGGGCACGGCGGTGGTTGCGATGACCAACATGCCTGTGCCGGCGGTGATCCCATCGTCCCCTCGTGGTGGCGGCCTCGTTGCAGGCCCAGCCGGGCGGCGCCGGAGCCCGCTGCCCCTGCCTGCTGTTGCCCCCGACCCGGTGCCCGTGAACGAAGCCGTCTATGCGTTGAGCGCGGTGGACAAGAGCGGGCGGGTCGCCGACCGCAGCATCGTCCGGGCGCTCGGGTGGGAGCCCGGAGCCCGGCTGGACATCCGTGAACGGGCGGGCCTGATCGTGGCGTGCCTGGCCTCGGACGGCATCGGCGCGGTCGACGATCGCGGATATCTGATCTTGCCGTTGGCGGCGCGACGGTGGTGCCGGCTGACGGCCGGGGACCGTGTGCTGTTGGTCGCCCACCGCGCTACGGGCGTTCTGGCCGCCCATCCGCTTCCGGTGCTGGAGCACATGCTGGCTCCCGCGCTCTCGGCAGCGATTGGCGGTGAGCGCCGTGAGCCAATCCGTTGCTGCGCAGCCGGAGCTGGAAGCCGCTCGGCTTCTGCTGGAGCGGATGGGTATCTCCCCGACCGATCTGCTGGATGTACGGGTGTCTCGGCCGCCGGCTCCGACGTTTGCCGAGTACGTGCCGGTGGTCGCGGCGGCGGTGACGCCCGGAACGCTGCGGGCCTACGGCTCGTACTGGAAGCGGGTCGTCAATGAGTGGGGCGGGCGGCGGATCGATGAGCCTCGCCCGTCGGAGATCGAGGGGCTGCGGACCCGGGTACAGGCCAACGTCGTGGTGCGCAGCAACTCGCGGGGTGGCCGGTCGGCGGCCGAGAATTTGGTGGCCGCGCTGCGCTGCCTGTATCGGCGGGCGGTCGCGGATGGCTACCTGGACGCGGCCGACAACCCCGCGTTGAAGGTGGACAAGCCGCGCCGGCTGCCCAGTACTCGGCACGCGATCGCGGACAGCCGGCTGGCGCAGATCAACCAGGTCGCGGCGACCACGGGCAACGACCCAGCGCTGGACACGTTGCTGATCCGCCTGCACACCGAGACCGCGTGCCGCCGCGCCGGCGCGCTCGCCCTCCGGCCACGGGACCTCGATCGGGACCAGTGTCTGATCTTTCTGCGGGAAAAAGGCGGCACCTCGCGTTGGCAGCCCGTCTCACCAACCCTGATGCGGCACCTGGTCGCGCACCATGCCGAGCGGGGCGACGGCGACCGGAACGGGGCGTTGCTGCGCTACCGCCGCGGACGGCCGCTGACCTACCGCCGCTACGACCACCTCTGGGAAAGGATCGGACAGCACCTGCCGTGGGTCCGCACCCAGCAGATCAGCATCCACTGGCTGCGACACACCACCCTCACTTGGGTGGAACGCACCTACGGTCACGCGGTCGCCCGCGCCTACGCCGGCCACACCGACAACGCAGCAAGTACCTCAACATCCACCTACGTCCGGGCCAGCCCGCACGAGATTGCGTCCGCCTTGGAGACGCTCACGGGTGAGCGCCATCCGCTCACTGCGGCGACATAGAGACAAGCTCAAGCCGGTACCTCCCTCGGCCTTCTGGACGAGGGAGGGACCGGCTGCCGCGATTGCGTTCGCCCTTGTTCACTCGTTCGAAGCGAACGTCGCGTTTCTGCAGTTCACACGCCCGCGCGAGCAAGATCGGATAACACGATCAGCATCACGCGACGGTGCACACCAACCTGTCGTCCGGTGTTGGGTCAATCCGGACGCCGTGTCTGTAGGTGTAGAGCAGCGTGTTGCTGGTAGACCGGAGCGGTGAATGTCGACCCTGCCCTCCTGTCGGACCTCGACCTCACTGGGGCCCTGGATCGAGAGATCGACAAGCCTCCTCGGATGCTGCCGCCCAACCTGGCGATGCAAGCCTTGTCCACGCGGCGCGTAAGGGCGGCCGAATGGGTTCAGAAGGTGGTTGGCAGCAGCCGGTTCGCGTCTTCACCCGAGGAAACGGTCGCCGCGAGCAAGATCAACCACGGTGTGCGGCCGGTAGCTGTTTGGGACGTACCGACCCGGGTGTTGTACGGTGCGCTGGCGTTACGCCTGGGACAGGCGCTGCCGCCAGTTGATCGCGGGCGGGCGCAGTGGACGGCTTTCAAACGAGCACCACTGGATCACGAGGGCGCATACATCGTCGCCACAGATATCGCGTCCTGCTATCAGTACCTTGACCACACCCTCCTCATGGACGAGTTGCTCGTGCAGGTCGGCGACCACGCCGCCGTCAGCCTGCTCGGCGAGCTACTTTCCGCTACGCAGGGCCGGACGTATGGCCTGCCGCAGCAATCGACGGCGAGCGACATGCTTGCCGAGGTCATTCTGGCCCGCCTAGAGCGTGTGTTGGTACGTCGAGGCATCCAGGTTGGACGGTACAACGACGACTTCCGATTCACCTGCCGGTCCTGGTCCGACACGGTCCGCGCGATCGAGATCTTCGTCGAGGAGACGCGGCGCCTCGGCTTAACGATGAACGACCTGAAGACGATCACCTGGAGACGCTCGACATACCGGAAGTCCCTTGACGAGGCCGACGACCTCCGCAACCAGATCGCGGCCGAAGCCCAGTACGACCTAACGCTCGTCGAGCACGACCCGTACGGCGACGTCGCCGCTTTGACGCCACCCAACCCCAGCGATGTCGACCGAGAGGCGGCGGCACGGATCGTGGAACGTTGGGCCAAAGTCGCCGGTCGCAGCCAGATCGCACCCAGACGCGCGAAGGAGCACCGGGCGCTGCTGGACCTGATGTCCTCGGCCTTAACGACCTTGGAAACCGAGCCAAGTACAAGCCCGGAAGTGTTGCGGTGCCTCATGCAAATGCTGCGCTTCGCCCGCCAAATGACACCAGCCGTCTGCCGGTACCTGACGGGACGCACAGATCCCGACCCGGTAGTCACGGCCTTCGATAGGCTGCTGGCGTCCAGGGCCTATCTCAACGGCTGGCAGGCGTGGTGGCTACAAAAGGCAATCGCCTGCCGGCCAGAGTTCGGTACAGGTGGCGGCGCCGAGCGGCGACTTCGGTGGGTCCGCGAATCGCTCAACGCTCAGCATGAGGCCCCGACACAGCGCGCATATGCCGCACTCACCTTGGCCCGCCACGGGCAGTTCGCCGCTGACCAACTGCTCGGCCTGTATGACCGGATGGGAGCCATAGCTCGTCCATCGCTGGTCGCCGGCCTCGCTCTGACAAATCCGCCTGGCAACATCCGCAAGGCGGTCACCCAGGACAACCCACTACACCAGTGGGTTTATGACTGGGCGCCCACCGGTGCCTAGCACTGCCGGCATGACGAGCCTGGGCGAGGCAGCACTCGGTCAGCTCGCCATCCGCCTCGCCGACTGGCGCACACTGCGATCGCCCATGGGATCGGTCCACAACCGCCACGGTCGTCACCTCCGAGACGCAGACGTCGTCCGGCACGGCAACGCGCTGACGGACCTTGTCGCAGTGGTGGAGTCCTTTACCGTCGCCCGTCTGCTGAACCTGCGACCAGCCGTGTCCCACGACCAAGTCATGAGGTGGGCCGACCGCGTCAAGATGTGGAGGCAGCACGGTGGAGTCGACCTGAGCAGCTACCAGCATTGGCAAGCATTTCTCGGGTTCGTCGAGGTGCGCAACGCCTTGTCGCACGGGCTTGGTCGGCTTACCGACCGCCAGTTAGGTAAGTTCCGGAACGAGGTGCTGGGTCAGATAGCAGCCGCAGGGGTTCGACTTGATGGTGACCTGGTGCTGCCCATACCTGATGACGTGAGCCGCTGCGGCGAGATCGGCGGCGACTTCGTCCGATTTTTGGACCTCGCGGCGCCCAGCACGTGACAGACGCCTCTAGCCAGCAACCGAGGGCCCACGCACCGTCCGTCCAGCTCGGATGAGCGGCCATTGCGCGATCGCCTAGGCATCGTGGTGGCCTGCTAGAGCCAGGGCGGGTCGCACCACATCCGCATGCCGATGTTGCGACACGAGCCGACCACAACCCCCTGATCCGCTCCGCCGGCATATCCTGACCGGTTCGCCACTTCCCGGAAGGCATCAGGATGGACATCAAGTCGCTCGACGAGCTGCGCCAGGTCGATCAACGCACCCTTCACTTCACACCCATGGGTCTGGGCGTCGGCGTGCAGATGCGTCCGGATGACGCCGCACAGTTTCAGCAGCAGGTGGTCGCGCAGTTCGAGCTCGCTCCCGCGGTTGCCGAGGGAACCCGCAAGAGCTTCCAGGACCTTCGAACGGTATTCGCCTACGGCGTGCTGTGCTACGAGATCTTCACCCTGGTCGGCGACCACGCCCTGCTGGTGATCGAGCAGGCGCTACGCGACCGGTTTATCGACTACCACGACGGTACGGTCACCTTCGTCGACCCCGACGGCGTCGACCACCGGGTCACCGCTCAGCGGTACGAGCAGGTATCCGAGTTCAGTTCAAGGCATCGGAACTGGCAGCTGCGCGTCACCGACGGCCTCATGATGCGGTTCAACGGCACGCTTGCCGGCCTACGTGAGTGGGCTCGCCATGTCGGGCTGCTGCGCGGCCAGCGCAACCGCGGCATCGAGCAGGCCCTGTCCAACCTGCGCAACTTCGTCGCACACCCGAACGGCTACCACCTCGGCGGCCCCGTCGAGGCGGCCGGCACGCTCAGCGACCTCGCCGAGATCATCAACCACCTGTGGGGTATGCCCACCCCAGGAGGGCGGCTTTACCCGGCCCCCATCCGGCGCGAGGTCATCGTGATGGCGTGGAACGATGCGGGCACCGATATGAATACAGCGCTTGCGAAGGATCTGCCGCACGCGGTGGACCCCGACGACCAAACGTGGCGGTGCGTCATTCTGCGCGCCGTCTTCCGCCCCGACCACCGCGTCGCCGACCCCGGTCTACACGAATACGACGCCCGGTTCGAAGTAGCCCACTTCCCAACGGACCTGCTGTGGGGGCCGGGATCCATTACCGAAGCCGCCGCCTGGTTCGCTGAGCACCACCCAGATCCGGACGACTGTGACTATCTGGACCGGACCTTCGTCGTGCGCCACACCGGCAGCGACCTTTACCTACCGATGCGGCCGTCGGTGGCCGCCAACGTACCGGACGCCGATCGCTCCGGCCAGTGGTACGCCGTCAAAGCCGATCACCCCAACGACGCCTACCACCACGTCCGCAACCTCGTGACCAGCGCCGGCTGCGATCGACGGGGGCCGTGCCGAGGCTGTCACGCCGAGACCCTCCACGTCGGCACGCACCAGCAGGTGTTCGCGCACATCATCAACGACGGGACGGCTCCGCCTCCGCCGCCGGATGTCACCACGCCATGGGCTCATCCGCGATTCCGCCGGGTCGACCCGGTAGAGGTATGAACTGCCGTCGCTAGGACCTACACCTCCCGATCAGAACGAGTATGGCGAAGCGCCACGCCCCGAGTTGCGGGCTTCGTGCTCGCCAATCGGTGTCTTCATGGCCAGGACGACCTCGTTTGCGGTAGACAGCTCCCTGATGATCTCAAGGACAGCCTCTGTGGCCGAACGTGTCGTGCCGGCGAACCCTCGCCGCACGAGCTCGACGAACGGCTCCCGGGGAAGGTATCGCACGTTCGCATAGGTGATCTCGAACCCGGTACGAGGACCGGTGCGCAGAGAGCCGTCGGCCATCGCGAGGCTCAGGTAATCCGCTGGAACGTACATTCCTTTGAGGACGAATCGGTCGCCAGCGGTGAAGTCCTCCGCCCTGACGAATTTGAACCAGAACGGGCTGCTGGCCAGCCGCCAGTCGGCAGAGTTCACCGGTTCCTGCGGCCCGAGGTTCATCCGCCCCAACTGCTGGCGCAGATCCTCGCGGTTGGTGTAGGCCCACCGTGCTGTCTCCGGTCCACCTGGTCTCCGGCTCAGCCGTTTGTACTGCACCAGGGTGAAGATCTGCGCCAATTCGTCCCAGTAGACAAGATCGACGCCGAGGACCTGCTCCAACGGCTTGCGGTTGACGTTCATCACGGTCAACGCGAACCGGTCACTGGTGAACCTGGCCACACTCGCGCTGCGCAACCTCAGCACGCTGCGCGGGTCGAAGCGTCGCAGATCTTCGGCTAGAAGGTCGTCCTCACTGTCGATCACGAATAGCGGGTTGAACGTCGCCCCGAACGGTGCCGTGACGTCCACCGGAGCGGTGGAAGGCAGCAGCAGACCCTCGGGTGCGGACATGTCGGCGATGTCGATCGCCAGCGACACCGCATCGCGTTCCTCACGCAGGCGGGCGCCTCGATCGCCGCCGATAGGTGTGCCTGACTCGACCAACGCATCGAGCCATCGGGCGGTGGCCGGGGACAGTCCCCGAAGGACCGCCACGACGGCGGCGCCAAGCTGAGGGCTGAGGCGGGTTGGTGCCAGTGGGTTGGGCGCACGGTTACCGAAGTCAAGTCGCCGCTGCATGGCTACCGGTAGCCGCTTCTGGACGTGGTCAAATGGCACCGGATCGATGTGCAGCAGCGGCGTGATCAGGCTGCGGTCCTTGCCGGTCGCGATCTGTTGCGAGCTACGTGCGACACCGACCACGCGCACCGAGGGCGGTTCCGTTTGGTCGGCCGCAGCCCAGGACAGTCCGAGCACTAGAGAGCCCGGAGCGGGCCGGTGCGAGCGATAGAACACGTCGGTGATCCGATCCGGGCGCCGGCGTTCACCATCGTCGAGAACAGTGTCGTCGACGGACCACAACACCACATCACGCCCGGCCATGCACCAAGCCTGCCAGCGCGACGCCACCCTCGGGGCCGACGCAGCAACAGCGGGTCCACAACGGATCGCATTGCTGGTGCCATTCCCGCCAACCTCGGTTCCGAAAGATCAACCCGTCTTGCGCCCGTCGCTCGAGCCGCCTTTCACCGGCTTGGTCTATGCTCGTGGCCGCCCGCGGTGTCGGGCCCGACGGAGGCATTCGGTGAGGTCGTTCGAACATCGACGAGATCATCCGATCCGAACATTGCCGGAGCAGCAGCAGCCGTGCGCGTCGCGAACAACACCGCGACCCGCATCCCCTCCGCGCGCACCCACGCTGGCTCGACATCGAGTTTGTGGTTCGTGGAAAGCGGGCGGGTGGCGCGACCACCACCCTCTGAACCGAATGGGTCGCGATTGCGGGGCTACGTGCGCCGGCACACCGGCAGTTCATCCAGGACCGGCAGCCTGTCAGCTCACTGGCGGCCGCGCCGGCCCTCGGTCCCGGCCACGGTAGATATCACAGTGCAACTTCGGCGGCCCGGGGCCTCGCAGGCGTTTCTTACGGTGTGGGGGTGACGACGCGAGCATGGACTACTGAACGCGCAGCCCCTGTGGCACGCGAGATAGCCGTCGGGGTCGCGGCGAATCTAATCGCGGCAGCGATCGTCTACTTGGCCGCCGTGCTCTTTGGCTACCTGAGGGGCAACGGGTTCGCGCTTGGCGTCGCGATCGGGTTAGTCGGTACAGGTCCGATGATGTTCCTTTTCTACCGCTTCGCCGGTTACCTCGATAAGGTGGTCGGCCGCGCGCTGAAGCGCTAGAGCCTCCCGCGTCGCACCTTCCGCGCACCTTGTTGCACGCCCTGTGTTGGACGCCGCGCCCACTGTGAAACCGACCCGCCGAACGGCCAAGCGGACGCGGCGAGCGCCTATCCCGATCCGGTGAGCAGGCCGCCGCCGGGCTGGCGGTGTCCGTCGCCGCCGGCCAGCTGGGCCCGGTCGCTGGGCGTCATGCCGAACCGGGCCGCCCACCGCTGCAGCTGGGCGTCGGCGTGGTTAAGCACGACCAGCCACGGGGTTGCGCGTCTTGCGGTGCCCGGTCAGCTCGCCGTTCTTGCCGAACACCTCTAGTTCGACGACCTCGCCCTCCTTGGCGACCGCGGCGGCCGCGCGCCGGCGGCGGGCGGCCTCGTCGCACGTGACCGCGAACGCCTCGACATCCCAGGCGGTCAGCACGCCCTGTGGATCAGGTCGGGCGGGTACTCGTCCCAGATCTCCACCGCCTGGTCGTCGAGCCACGCCGGCGGCTCGACGCCGGTCGCGCTTGGCACAGGCTCGGCGTCGTTGACCCGATCGGCCGTGTACCGCGCACCAACTTCAGCGCGGTCGGCGCCGGGTGCGGTCCTCGCCTGCCCATCGCAGCGCCTCCTACTCCCTGCGGCCGTGCTGGATTCGCGCTCGCCGACGACCACTTCGTCTCCCGCAAGCTCTACCCGACCGTAGACTTCTGCGCCGCCTGATCTACAGGGCCGAGATCGTCGACCAGTGCGCGTACCTGATGAGGGCACCTTCTATCTCCAGCGGAGGCCCTGCATGTATTTCACCGGCAACGGCTTTACGCGACAGATGTGAACTAACGCACATCACCAAAGCGACGTATGCCACACCAGGCCGCGACGACATCCCGGTAATCCACAAGAACTTGTGGTTGTCCACGTGTTGTCCACAGGTTCGTGGAAACGGCCCGATTCTTCGTGTGCAGGGTGGGCCGGGATGTGTGGTTTAAGGTGTCCCGCAGGACATCGAGCGAACTTACCTCGGAGTCGGGTGGTGACCACAAACCCCGCCTCCTCCGCGCGGGGAGGCGAGCGCCCTCCCCCCGATGAAGAGGTGGTTCTATGGATGTGCCTGGCGGATCTTCGGATCCGAGCAAAAACCCGCCGTTCACCAACCGGTGGAGGAAGGCGGGCGATGCCAGCGTCTTGGTACTCAAGATCCTTGCTGGTTGCGTGACGCTGTTCGGGGCGCTCGCGTCCTGGTACGGCTGCGGGCCCGCCTAAGAAGACGGGCCCGAGCGGGAGAGTCCCTCGCCTCATGGATCCGACACCGGGGGCGGGGGGCCTCTTCACTGCCGGCTAACAGGTCATCCGCAGATGCATCAGCCATGCTGCGGAGCAGTTTTGCATATGCGCAAACTTTTACGCACTTGATCCCAGCGTTTGGCGTTGTATCCCACAGCCTAGGACCGTCCGCGCCAATGCGCTGATCAAGGCCGTGACCTGCAGCTAATCCTTCGCCAGGTCTTCCCACTCGACGCCGAGTTGGGCCGGCTTGTTCGTGATCACGTACAAGGGCCGGCGGCTGGTGAGCCGGTCGCGGCTCTTGCCGGCGAACAGCTCGGCCGTCTGGTCCTCGTGGATCAGGATCAGTACTCCTGGTCTTTGGTGCGCCACCCCTCGATCACGGCCACGACCTCGACGTTAGGCCCTCTCCGCGGTCGGTGGAGGGTGATGGCGCCATGGCGGCTGACATCTCGATCGACCCGCAGGTCACGGGTGGCGTGCCGTGCGTCGCCGGTACCCGCATTCCAGTGGCAACGGTCATCGGCCTGCTGGGGCAGGGCATGAGCATCGAGCAGTCATCGTTAGGGCTGGGCAGGTATCGCTGGTGTTGCGTCGGGCGTGGGTGTTAGCCCGACAATTTGGGACCGATGTTGATTATGGAGCAGCCGCTGGCGATGAAGATGGAACCACCTGCGGACGCGGTCACCTGGTTGACGATGTCGACGACGTCGATGGCGGTGCTGGTCCCTGTTGCGGGATCGAACAGGCGGACGGTGGCGTCGGTGCTGCCGGTGACCACGAGGGCGCGGCCATCCGCTTGTCCGATCGCTACCGTGTGGACCTCGGCGGTGTGCCCGGTGAGCTGCCGCACCACGCGGCCGGTGGTTGGCTCGACGATGCGGGCCACGCCGTCTGTGCCGCCAAGCACGACGACGTCTTGCCCGAGGAGGTGTCCGGTGGTCACCCCCAACGACCGGAAGGCCAGCTCGGATACGTCCGGGATCCGTTTGCCGGTCAGGGCCTCAAAGATGCGTGTGCGGCCGTCGTAGTGCACCGCGACGAGGAAGTCGACGCCCCGCGCCCGGCCGAGGGCAATCGTGTCGGCCATCAACGCCCGGACCTGGGACTACGCAATACCAGCGGCATGGATTGCCGGCGAGAAACCTGGACGGAAGCTCCTCACGCTCCGAAACGGGAGAAACCTCACCTCTACGGACTTTTAATCCTTAGGCGTGCGCCACTGATATCGATACCCATCTCTGCATTTTGGGCTTGACCTGCCGCTCTTCAGCCTACTGGCGGGACGCAGCGTCCCATGTGGACACGAGCGGCTCGTAGGTGCCTCGTCTGTTCGAGATGCGGCGTAGGGCATTGGCTCCGCCCGGCTCGGGTTGGTCCGAATGGGCGACGACGGATCCAGGATGACGAGCTCGATGTGCATAGCCGGACGGCCAGCCTGGGCGCGGCGCCCCTACAGGCCGGTGCCGTCACTAGTACTCCAGCCGCACTTCCGCTTTGACGTCTTGCCTGGTCAGCAAGCCGTCTTGGGGCAGCCTGTGGCCCGGTCGGGGGTAGCGACCGTCCTATATAGACTGTCGCATCGTGTCGGTCGATGCGGTGCCCGAGTGGATGTCGGCGTTCGATGATCTCATGGCAGTGGTGGCGCCGCGTTTCGGTCGGGTGGAGCCACGTCGACAGGCGCGTAGTTACCTGCTCGGGCTGCTGTCGCCGCTGGCGGACAAGAACGGCTGGACTCTGGCCGAGGCGGCCGGTGACCGGACTCCGGACAAGATGCAGCGTCTGCTCAACGCGGCCCGCTGGGACGCCGACGCGGTCCGCGACGACCTCCGCGGCTATGTCGCCGAGCAGATGGGCGACCGGGACGGGGTCCTCATCGTCGATGAGACCGGCTTTCCTGAAGAAGGGTGTCAAGTCCGCCGGGGTGCAGCGGCAGTACTCCGGCACCGCCGGGAGGGTCGAGAACTGCCAGCTCGGGGTGTTTCTTTCGTATGCCAGCCCACGTGGGCGGGTGCTGCTGGACCGGGAGCTGTACCTGCCTCGCGCCTGGTGCGATGACCTGGCCCGCCGGCCGGAGGCTGGCATCGGCGGCGAGGTCCGCTTCGCGACCAAGCCGGTGCTGGGGTTGCGGATGCTGGCCCGCGCGATCGAGGCCGGCCGGCGGCGGACCGGCGCCAGGGCAGCAGTGGGCCGAGGGTGTCGATGACCCGGTGGGCGGCGGAGTGCGAGGTACCGAACATTGGCCCGATCCTCGCCAAAGCCAACCGTCAAATCACTTCAGACACGCCACACTAGGTGGCCTGTGGGTTGGCAGCGCCGAGTTTGGCGCGGACGTGGTCGGCATCGGGGTGGTGGAGTTGGTCGAGGATGTCGAGGGCCTGTTGCCAGGCTTGGCGGGCCGCGTCTTGGTTGCCGACGGTGTGGTAGGTGTCGCCGAGACTGTTGAGGGTGGAGGCTTGGCCGTTGCGCCAGCCGCTGTGCCGTTGCCGCCGCAGGGCTTGGTGGAAGCAGTCGATCGCCTGCTGGTGGTGGCCGAGGCGGTCGTGGGCGTGGGCGAGGGTGTTCCAGGTGGCGGCGTCGTCGTAGCGGTGGCCGATCTTGCGGTGTAGGGCGAGTGCCTGCTGGCAGCAGGTGATGGCCTTCTGATGGTGGCCGAGCTGGATGAGGTACCAGCCGATGTTGTTTAGAGCTCGGGCCTGTCCGGCGCTGTTGCCGGCGGCCAGGTAGAGGTCGAGGGCCTGCTGGGTGTGGTCGAGCGCTTCCTGGTGGTGTCCCTGCTGGCCGGCCATCATGCCCGCGCTGATATGGGTGTAGGCATGTCCGGTGCGGTGGCCGAGTTCGGTGTAGAGCCGGTGGGCCTGCCGGTGGTGGGCGTGCGCGAGGTCGTGTAGGCCTAGTTGGGCGTGGGCCCGGCCGAGGTAGACGTGGGCGTGGGCCTGGCCGGGGAGGTGGGCCACTCGGCGCGCGGCGTCAAGGCCGGCCTGTTGGGTCGTGATCCACTCGTGCCAGTGCCCTTGCCGGTCGAGGAAGGGGGTGAGGGTCCAGGCAAGCTGCCAGGCGTAGCTGTCGGATCCAGAACCCGCGGCCTGGTCCACAGTGGCCAGTAGGACCGCGCGTTCGGCGGTGAACCACGCCAGCGCCTGCCGGTAGTCGGCAAGGACTTCGGGCACGACGCCGCGCCGCGGCGGCACCAGGGTGATCCGGTCGCGGTGTTCGTCCAGCATCCGGTCGGCGGCGTACGCGCTGTGCAGGTAGTGGTCGAGCATCCGGTGGATGGCGGCCTGTCGCCCGTCCTCGGGCTCGTGGGCACGGGCGAGATCCGCGGCGTAGGCCCGTAGCAGGTCGTGGAATTTGTACCGGCCCGGGAGGTGCTCGGTAAGCAGGTGCGCACGGGTCAGCTCGGCCAGCCGCGGCCGCAGCTCGGTCAGGGACAGCCCGGCGAGGCTCGCCGCGGCGGGCGCGGAGATGTCCGGACCGGGGTGCAGGCCGAGCAGGCGGAACAGCTGGCCGGCGCCGGCGGTGAGGGTGCGGAAGGACCAGGACAGGACGGTCCGCACGTCGCTGCCCGGGTCGTCGCCGGTGAGCGAGTTCCACCGGTCTCGGGCGTCGGCGAGTTCCGCGGCGAGTGTCGCGAGGGGGAAGCGTGGGTGGGTGGCGGCGCGGGCGGCCACGATGGTCAGGGCCAGGGGAAGCCGGGCGGTGCGGGTGATGATCTCGTCGACGGCGCCCGGCTCGCCGGCGACCCGGTCGAAGCCGATCCGGCGGGCCAGCAGCTCGTGTGCCTCTTCTCGGGGCAGCAGGTCGAGGCCGAGGGGGTGGGCGCCGTCGGCGGCGACCAAGCCGGACAGGTCGTTGCGGCTGGTGACCAGCACCAGGCAGCCGGGAGCGCCGGGCAGCAGCGGACGGACCTGCGTGGAGTCGTGGGCATTGTCCAGGACGACCAGCATCCGCCGGCCGGACAGCAGGCTTCGGTAGAGGGCGGCCTGCGCGTCCAGGCCGACCGGTATCCGCTGCGGCGGTGTCCCCAAGGCGTTCAGGAACCCGTGCAGGGCCTCGGCCGAGGTCATGATGGTACCGGCGGGGTCGAAGCCGCGGAGGTTGACGTACAGCTGCCCGTCCGGAAAGTCCGCGGCGACCCGGTGCGCCAGGTGCAGGGCGAGCGTGGTCTTGCCCACGCCGGCCGTGCCACCGATGACAAAGATCGTCACTCCGCCGTCGGTGTCTAGCAACCCGCTCAGCTCTTTGATCTGGGCGGCCCGGCCTACGAAGTGCGGGACCGCCGTGGGTAGCTGCCGGGCGGTCACCCAGGCATTGGCGGGTGCGGTCGTGGCTGCCACGGTCGGGACCGTGGTGAGCGATGGGTCGTCGGCGAGCAGTCGCTGGTGCAGGTCCCGCAGCTCGTGGCTGGGCTCGATGCCCAGCTGATCGGTCCAGAACCTCCACAGCCGCTGGTAGGCGGCGAGCGCGTCGACGCGGCGTCCGACCCGGTACAGCGCAAGCATCAGCAGCCGCCAGGACGCCTCGCGGTACGGCTCGTCCGCGGTCAGCTCCTCCAGGTGTACCAGCGCGTCCGCGGGCCGGCCGACGGCGAGCAGCGCGTCGGCCAGCGCCTCCCGGGCGACCACCCGCTGCTGGTCCAGCCGGCGGGCGGCCTCCAGCAACACCGGCTGTGTCCGGGCGTCGGCCAGCGCCGGCCCGTGCCACAGCGCGATCGCCTCGGTCAGCGCGCGGGTCGCCCGGCGCGGATCTCCCTCGCGTGCCGCGTCGGTTCCCAGGGCGAGCAGCTGTCCGAACCGCTGGTGGTCCAGCTCGTCGTCGCTCGCGGCCAGCAGGTAGCCGGACGGCACGGTGCGCAGCCGGTCCGCGTGGTGGCCGAGCAGGCCCCGCAGCCGCCAGACGTAGTGCGCCAGGAGGCGGCCGGCGGAGGGCGGGCCGCTGCCGTCCCATAGCGTCTCGACGAGCCACACCCGCTCCAGTAACTGCCCCGGGTGCAGCAGAAGGATCGCCAGGAGCTCCCGCTGCTTGCCGGCGGGCACGGACATCCAGGTGTGACCGTCCCAGACCCCTACCGGGCCGAGCACCCGCCATCTCATCCGTACAGCTTGGCGTAAGGCGCTGGGGTGCGCTCCAGATCGACGTGCGTCACCGGCCTATTCGGACAGCGGACAACGAGGGGGCGGGCCGGTAGGCCCGCCCCCTCTCACCCGGTCACGGCCACTCGAACGGACTCTCGAACCCGATGTCAGGCAGCTCCGGGAAGGAGATTTCGGTGGGGAGGACTTGGTCGATGAACTGGTCGACGGTGTCGCCGATGATGCCTTCTGCGCAGCCGACCAAATCGCCGTGGCATTGCATCACGAAGCGTTCGAGCCCATAGTCGAGGATCCGGCTGGCCAGCGGAGGCGGGCGGCCGAACGAGTGCGCCCGGGTGTACCCGAAACTGACACCGCCGCCGGACTTACTGGTGGACACCCCGGGCATCCAGACGAAGATGCCGCTGGGCACCAGGCCGTCGCCACTTTGCATCAGGCTCACACACATGGTGCCGGACAGGTGGTTCACGGTGGCGTTCGCGCACGTGCCGTACCCCCTGAGGTCATCGAGCGTGTGCGCGTTCGTGATCAGGGTCGTGGCTTCTCCGCTCGGCCCCGTGCTGCCGATCATGTCGCCCACGTCGAGCAGCACGCCCCACTCGTCCTCGAGGACGACGAGACACCCGTTGGCGTACAGGGCGGACTCCTTCTTGGGGCCTGCGGTCCCGCCGAGACAGACGCCACGCCCGCTGAACTCGTTGTTCATTACGTCGTCGATGGCCTTGTCGATCGCGTCCGCGGTCGCCTCGGACAACGAAGGGCTTTCGGCCTTCTGGCTGATGCTGATGCCCTTCTTCACCTTCTTCGCGACCTTGGCCTTCGCGGCACCCTTGGTGGGCTTCTTCTTTTTCTTCTTGGTGGGTGTGAAGCTGTCGCCGCAGTCCGGGGTGTCGCACGCGTCCAATCCGGACGGGTCGGAGAGCGACACCGGGTTGTTCAGGCCGTACGCGTATGGGTTGAGGGTCTGTGGTGTCTCTGGCCGGAAGACCGGGTCGGCCGAGATGAACCGCCCGATGGCGGGGTCGTAGTAGCGGGCGTTGAGGTAGGCCAGCCTGGTGGAGGTGTCCTCGAACTGGCCGACGAAGCCGCGGTCGGTCCGGGCCGTGCCGGTGGCCGACCGTTCCTTGCCGTAGGGCAGGTACGTGCGTACGCGGCTCGGTGTGGTCGCGCCGGTAGGCACGGCGAGTTGCACCGAACCCTGGTTCTCGGTGGCCAGGTACTCCACGCCGGTCGCGCCGCGCGTGGCGACCAGCGAGTCGCCGAAGGTGTAGGAACGTGTGGCGGTGACGCCGGAGCCGGTCGCGGTTATCTCGTGGCCCTCGATGTAGAGGGTGCGGCCGCCCGCGCTCTGGCGCAGCACCCGCTGGCCGTCGGCGTCGTAGACGAACGACGAGCCGCCGCCGGGGCCGGTGACGCTTGCCAGTTGCCGTTCCGCGGTCCAGCTGAACGTTTCGGCCTGCGCGTTGACGGTGCGGGTGGCTAGCTCGCCGCTGGCGTTCCACGTGTAGAGGGAACTCCCCACGGCGGTCGGGGCGTGCGGGTGGGCGGTGCCGGCGGCCGGGTAGGTGTAGTTCGTCGTCGTGCCGCCCTCGACCCGTGCGGTGAGGTTTCCGTCGACGCCGTACTGGTACCTGTGGTCGTACGGCGCCGCGCCCGTGCCCGGGGCGCCGGTGGCGCAGGTACCCGTCGTGGTGTAGGCGCGCACCAGGCGGCGCAGGTCGTCGTGGCCGTAGCACTCGCGCCACGATTGGCCGTTCAACGTGGTGTCCCGCTGGACGACGTCGCCGGTGGTGTCGTTGTAGGTAAAGCGGATGTCTTGCAGCAGCGTGCTTCCACCGCCTGCGGCCTGGCGCGCGAGTCGCTGGTCGCTGTTGTACTCGAACGTGCGCGAGAACGGGACGGTCCGCGATCCGGAGAGGATCCAGACCGGTCGGGTCCGGTCGTCGTAGGCGGCACCCCAGACGTACTCGGCGTCGCCGGTCAGCGTCTCCGGCAATCCGACCGTGTTGAAGGAGGTGGTGACGGTCTCGGCGGGCAGGCCACCAACGGCCGGGTAGGTGATCCGGGTGCGGTGGTCGGCGGCGTCGTAGCCGTAGCTGAGCGTGTACGAGCCGGACAGCCCGGTGGCTCCGGTCGGTACGACCCAGGTGTGGCCGGTCGGCCGTTCCCGGTCGTCGTAGCCGGCGACGTCCAGCACCCAGGTGCCCGTCGGGTCGAACCGGGTCGACCGGTCCAGCAGGCCGGTCTCGCCCGCCCGGTCGTAGGCCCAGCTGGCCAGCAGCGTCCCGGTGACGGAGTCGCGGCGCTTCTCCACGACACGGTTCAGGGGGTCGTAGATGGTGTGCAGCTGTAAGCCGGTCGGGCTGGTCGTCCGGGTCTGGTTTCCCGCCAGGTCGTAGCCGAACGTCCAGTTGCCGGTGTCCGGATCGGATGTGGCGACGCGGCGCCCGGCCATGTCGTAGGTGTCGGTGATCGTGTTGTTGGCCGGGTCGCGCACCGACACAAGGTGGTCGGCGCTGTCATAGCCGTAGGTGGTGGCGCGCCACGTGGAGCCGTCGAGCTCCTCGACCCGGACCGGCCGGGCGTAGGCGTCGAAGACCGTGCGGGTCACGCCGCCCGCCGGCGGGTGCGGCGTCTTCTTCATGGAGTCGTGGGCATACTCGATCGCGGTCGAGCTGCGGTATGCGCCGCCGACCCGGTTGATCTCCCACACCGGCCGGCGCAGCTCGTCGTAGGCGGTCTGAACGTCGTTGGCCCAGCCGCCGGCCGGCGCGGCGAGGAGGCCGGCGCCGGCGACGCCCGTGACAGCTTGCGGCGCCGAGGCGAAGGCCACCAGGCCTCGGTCGTCGTACGTGGTGGCGCGGACGATGACCTTGCCGGCCTCGGGGGAGAGGCGCTGGGTCTGGCGTTCGCGGAGCTGGCTGTCGTAGACGGCCCACGAGTCGACGTACCGCGGCGACCCGCCCACGCTGTCCTGGAGCGCGCTGGTGCGCACGACCGGCAGGCGCTGCCGGTCCGGGTCGATGTCGTATCCGAAGTGGAACGTCGCCGGCGCGCCGGAGCCCTGCTCGGTCGGCCGGCGCACGTCGACCGTCCGGCCCAGCGAGTCGTACACGTAGGTGGTCCGCCGGCCGCGGGCGTCGGTCTCTGTCGCGGCCGCCTGCATCGGCCTGTTCCAGTCCGTGCGTGCGACGTGTCCTAGATGGTTGGTGACCGTGATGACGGCCGGGTACCGCACGGGTGGGCTGTAGGCGGTGGTCACGTGGTGCCCGTTGGCGTCGGTGACCCGGGTCGGCCGGCCCAGCGCGTCCACTGTGGTCTGAGTGACGGACCAGGTCGTGGCGTCGACCTTGGTGCGCTCGGTGGTGCGGTTGCCCTTGGTGGGCGCCTGCCCGACGGTACCGCCGTCGTAGGCGTACTCGCTGCGCGCGACCTCGGCCCCCGTACAGGTTCCGTTGGCGTAGCGGGTCGTCGACGACGGGTGGTCCAGCAGCCACGCGTCGGCGTTGACGACCGGCTCCATGCGGGTGCAGCGCTCGTCACCGGCGACCGCGGTCCAGCCGTGCTCGATGATGCGGTCCGGCGTGCCCAGCAACCCGTTGACGACGACCTGGATCCGGCGCCGGGCATAGCCGCCGTCGGCCTGGCGCAGCCGCTCCACGGTGTCGTTGGGCACCACGAACCACGCGTCGTCCAGCGGATCGGGGCCGAGCGCGTCGACGGTACGCGCGGTGTGGTGGCCGTGGATGACGGCCGACTCGACAGTGCCGTCCGAGCGCAGGTTGAGCTCCTCCAGGGCCCGACCGGCCAGCCAGTTCTCGTCGGCGACGTTGGTCACCGTACCGTCCATACTGGACACCGTGGCGACGCGAGAGCCGGGCCCGGGGAAGGCGTCGCCGGCCAGCCGGTCGCGATGCATCCCTCGGAAGACGCGTAGCCGCCGGGTCGACGTGCCCTGGGTCAGCTTCACGTCCTGGTATCCGCGCCACTCCGACCAGCTCTGCACGCTGTTGGGCGAGAACTCGTCGCGGTCGTGATGCCAGGCGCCGTTGGGCAGCCCGGCCTGCACCTGGTCGCCGTAGAGATAGTTCGTGGCGACGGTCGGCGACCCGCCGATCGGGTCACGCGCTTCGACCCGGGTCACCACGTACTTGTGGAAGACCGCGAAGCCCGCGGCCGCGCCCTCCGGCGCGTGCCAGTGCGGGAAACAGTTACGGGTGTTCAGATCCCAGTTCGGTGTGCTGGGAATCGGGTCCGGACACGGATGCGGCCGGCCGTAGGTGACCGCGACCTGTCCGCCGAACTCGTTGACGACCGCGCCTACCCGGTAGTGCGGCATCGCCGAGAGTGCGCCGCCCGCGGTGTCCACCCGGTTGGCGAGCAGGACAGGGAAGAAGATGACCGCCGGCAGCGCGATGTCCTCGCCGTACCGGCCGATGCGTTGCACGGAAAGCAGGTAGAGCTTCTCGTCGCCGGAACGGTTGAGGTCCGGGTCGGGGAAGGAGTGCGAGAGCCGGAACCAGTCCACCTCGACCATCGTGCCGCCGTCGTCGACGTGCGCCGTCGCCTCGGTGTAGCGCAGCGCGGTGAAGAACGTCGGTGTGTGCTGGCCGCACACGGCGGTGAAGCACATCAGGTCGACCGGCGTGTCCGGGTAATTCGCGGCCGTCGCGGGCGTAGGCGCCGCGCAACCCTCCAGGGCACGGCAGCGGTAGTCGGTGTCGAAGTGCACCTCGGCCGAGGGCTCCGTCTCCACCCGACGCTTGCCGTACTTGATGACCCGCAGCACACCGGACCGCACGTACTCGACGTGCTCGAAGCCGGGCCAGCCGTTGAGCGCCGAATAATGGTTGATCTCCTTCGTGTACTCGTACTGCTGCACGTTGTCGTTGGGGTCGATGACGAGGTCGAGATTCCACCGCCACGCCTGGGTACACCACGCCACGGGGGTTGCCGTGGCACACGGCTCGCCGGCGTCGTCGCCGAAGACCGGCACCGTCCACACGGAGTTCGTCTCGACGCCGACGTCGGGGTTCTCGCCGAGGCCGAAGAAGTACCGCACGCCGTCGGGTGTGGTGACCACCCAGTGCTCGCCGTCGTTGTCGCCGTTGTCCGCCCCGGTCCGCCACTCCACCCGCCAGCGCGGGTCGCTCCGGAGCCGCCACTGTTTCGGGTTCGAGTTGGGGACGGGGACGAGCTCCGAGGTGCGGCCCTGGAGCGCGATCGTGGCGTTCTCCGAGCGCCAGCAGAGGTCCGCGGTCGCTTGGCCGTCGTCCAGGCAGGAGTTATAGCGCCGCTCGATGAACGAGTTGGCGAAGTCGCTCCAGCCCAGCCCCACCGGGCCGCTCTGTGTGTTACGCCCGGACACCATTCCGTCGACGGCGCCGGAGGAGTAGCCGAGCCCGACCTGCGGCGTCGGCCCAGCCGGCGACTCGGCCAGGGGGAAGTCGTATCGATACGTGAACTCGCCCGACCCGGCCCCGACCTGCCAGTCGCCGGACAACGCCAGCGGAGTGGCCTTGAACGACCCCTCCTCGCCCTCCGCGCCCGCCATCACGGCGAACGTTGCCGGCGCGCCCACCGCGACGCGGGCGGTCAGCCGTTTGGCCTTGCGGTCGTTCGTGGCCGGCACGGTGTCGCCGCCGTCCAGCGCGACAAGTTTGAGGCGGTCGGCGTAACCCGCCCCGAAGCGCTCCGCAAAGTCCGAGTAGTCGATGGATACCTTCGCGTCTCCCGCGTTTCCGCCCTTTGCGGACATCCGGAAAGCGAAGCCGCTCAGGCCCGGCCGCTCGGGCAGCACCTCGACGCGTACCGTCGGCTCCAGCGCGGAACGCGTCGACGCGCTCACCGTGATCGGCCCTACCTGGACCGGCTTCCCGGTGAGGGTCACGTCCTTGGCCACCGGCCGCGGCAGCGCGGTCGCCTTCGCTCCGGGCGCGGGCTCACTGCGGGCCAGCGGCGCGGGCTCCACCGGCCGGAAAGGCGGGGACGTGGGCGCGGGGCCGCGCTTGGCGGCCGTGGACCAGTCAAGCTTCGCGCTCGCGCCGCCGTCCGGCGCGGGCACAACCCGTGCTGAGGCCGGCACCGCCGGCCCTTGCAACAGAACCACCGTCAAGCCAGCGGCCATGAGGGATCTCCACATTCTCCCCATACTGAGGAGAGTCGATCTACTCCCGTTCTACCGCCGATGTAGTCCCGGTCGGATTCGTGTGCCGTGGGCATAGCGGTCAGGCGGGATGGGACGGCTGGGTGCGGCCCACCGCGGGAGATGGACGGCGCCGGCGGACACGCCGGTGGCCCGCGCCCGGACGCGGCCCGCGTTCCGGCGCGCCTGCGCAAGCGCGGCCCGCAGGTGGGTGCGGCAGGTGCCCGGCCAGGACGAGCTTATTGCGGTTAGTTCGTCAGCTATCGATGTCGACCGGCGCCGGACTGTCCAGCATCGCGCGCCTCGTCGCTGTCGGCGCGAGCCCCGGCAAGCGGGCTGAAACGTCTACCAGCCGGGTTCGCGGAGCACGATCCGGCGCAGGTAGTCCTGCTCAACCTGCCGCTGCCGCGGTGTTCATGCAGGTGTAGGCCATGATCTGCTGGAACCGGCGTAGGCGTTGCCAAGCGATCGCGTTGGACGGTCTGCGATGGCGTCTGCTGCACAGGGGACGGGCGTCGCTTGAGCTGCGCCGACTGATCACGGAGGCGGGGAAGCCGGCACGTCGCTATCGCGCAAATGGGACACGGTCGTGTCGAGGTCCTCGACAGCGAGGCAGAAATGGTGCAGACGCTCCGGATCCATGTTCGCAAAGACGTTGTCGGGCCGTGCCTCACGTCGATTAGACGCGCCTGCCAACAGCTCGATCTTGACGTCGCCGCTGATAATGAAGGCGAACGTCGTGCCGTGGGAATCGAACCGCTGGTCAAGGACGAAACCGAGCTTGCTCGCGTACCACTGAATGGTGGCATCAAGGTCCTCAGGCCTCACGGCGATGCCGACATCGTCGTGGGAGAAAGTAACGCTCATGCGGACGAGACTTCTCGGCGGTCGAGCCGGCAACCAGAGACGGACCGACGGCAGGACCGGTGGTACCACCTTCGCCACGGTGGTCAGCGCACCACGTCGATCGCCACGCACGCGGCGCCCCACATCCAGATGAGCCCCGCCGTGCGGTAGCAGATCTCCGCGCGGCCACCGCCTCCCGTGGCACACCGTCGACGTGCCGAGGAACGTGCCGGTGCGAGCCCTGGCCCGCTTCGCCCGTGGCGGTGGTGTAACGCGTGACGGCGGACGGCCGCTCTCATGGTGGCGGGTTTGGCCACCCGCTGTAGGCCGGGGCGGGGGCCCGTCCCCCTAGAGCGGTTGCCATGTCCGCCCCGGCCGCCACTAGATCAGGCGCCACGACGCCACTCTGTTCGCCGGCCGGTCCGTGCCGGCGGACCCGAATGTCACCGAGAGTAGACGGCCGCCGCGGACTCCAGCTGAGACCCGAGGCGAAACCCGGAGATCCCTGCGGCTGAGCCGGTCGATCCGCTCCTCGAGGTCTCTGCGGCGTACCGATCCATCAGATAAACCCTAGGCGTTTGGTCATGGCGAGCTGGGTCTTCACCGCTTCGTAGCCGCGCGAGAGGTAGAAGTCATGCGCTTCTTTCCGTTCCGCTCCGGATCGTAGATAGATTGTCCGGACGCCGCGTTGCGCCGTCCATTTTTCGATCGCGGAAAGGAGAGCCGATCCTACGCCCCGCCCTTGGGCATACGGCGCGACCGCCAGGCCGGCGATCTCGGCCCTCGGTCCGACAATCAGGCTATGGCTGATCAGAACATGGATCCAGCCGGTGCCCTCGGACCCGGACTCCGCCACGTACACGGCGTGGGCCTCGGGAAGCGCCTGCGGACGCGTATGAACCTCTTGGGAGCTGACCTCATATCCCATCGCGGCGACGAGGGTCCGCAAGGTTTCGACGTCGTCCGGTCCTGCCGGGCGGATCCTGAAATTCACGGTGAGCGCTCCAACTGACTTCATCGGGCCGGGCAGCGCCCGTGTACTTGCGGCGGTCAGGTGGCCGCGCCGCGGGCGATGTAGAGGTTCATGTCGGTGAAGTCGAGGGTGATGGTGTAGGGCTTGAAGAAGCTGTGCGGGAAATGGCCCAGCCCGTCGAACCCGAGGGGGTTGGTCGACCCTCGTTTGTTCGCGTAGGAGTAGGCGTCCTTGGCGACGGCGACGCCGAGGCGGATCTCCTTCGGGTAGCAGGGGTAGACGTCGGCTGGGTGGCTGTGGGCAAAGGTCTCGATAGGGCGGTCGTAGTCGATGCGTACCCGCAACTGCTTGGCCGTTTCCTCGGACATGCCCGCGGCGATCTCGCCCTCTCCACCGAAGTTCACGCCCACCACCCGAGGGCCGGAGCCGTCGATACTGCCCCTGCTGTGGAGGCTCGCGCCCTCGCGGCCCAGCCACAGCGGCAAGGGCTCCACGCCGGCCCGGTTGGCGTCGGCGCGTGCCTTCGCGGCAGTTTCGGGGGTCTTGCGTCGCAAGATCAGCCATCGGCCCGCGTAATCGAAGGTGGTCAGAAAATGATGAAAGACCCACGTGCCGATCATGCCGTCGTGGTCATGTTCATCCAACGAGACAGTGTCCGACTCCGACCACTCCACGGGGATGTTGCGCAGTTCGATGCCGCCCAGCTTGAACGACTCCAGCACCCCGAAGTGCATCCACATCTTGCCGTTCATGAACTCGATCTCCTGGCTGTAGACCGAGGTCAGTCCCGCTTCCTTGGCTACCTGCGAGGACAAGCCCAGCCACGGGGAACCGGTGTAGAACGTGAAGCGCTTCGTCGGTCCGCCGTTGACCGAGGCCTCAACCAGCGGAGACGGGTCCATCCTGAGCCACTTCAGCCGCGTGAGGTCGCCGTGGATCTCATACGCCTCGCCTTGGACCGCCGCGAACCAGGCGGCGTAGGCTTCGTCGCCGGCTGCTCGCCAGCATGGTACGGAGAGGTCAAATTTGTCTTGCCGGGTGTAGCAGTCGGCCAGGAACTGGTTGGTTTGCCTGTCGGCGGGCGCCAGTTCGAGGGCCATCATGAGATACCTCTCGGCCTCGGCGAACCGGTTGACCAGTAGCGCCACAAGGCCGCGCCGCCGGGCCGCGTGCAGGTTCGTGGGGTCTTTTCTCAAGATCTGCTCGTAGGCGCGGCCGGCCTGCTCGAACTTCCCTGCCTTGAACAGTGCGTCCGCGTCGGTCGTGTCGGCTAGCGCTGCGGCCGCCCCGCCCACCAGCGGTGCGGCTACAGCGGCGCCGGTCAGCACCGCGGCTCCCCGCAACAGCGAACGCCTGTCCCATCCTCCGTCATCAGCCACGCCTCCACTGAAGACGGAAGACTGTTGCCACGACGTATGCGATTTCTGATACGCCATCGATACACGAAAAGTCCCCAGCATCAAGGAGGCCTGGGTGGAGCGGCGTCGACTACCGCAGTCCCCGGCCGAGTGGATCACGCCGCGTGAGGCAGAGTGCTGGAGGTGACCGGGTTGCTGGGCCTGTTCACCGCCCCGACGATCGTGCCGGCGCCAAGGGGAGCCGGGCAACCTGGCAGGTCCGCCGCGGCAAGATCTGCCAGACGCGGCTCAACGGCCAGCCAGTCCGCACCATCGCCGACCTGCGTGCCGAGTACGGCCAGAACGTCCTCGACGACGCGGCCCGCGATCACGTCTTGGACCAGGTGTTGACCGTCTACGAGCAGCAGTTGGTCGACCTCATGAGGCGGCCCGACCGTAGGCTCGACCTGCTGGCGGTGACCACGTTCGCCAACCTCTACGTGGACTCGCTCAGCGAACCCAGTCGGCGTCCGGCCGGCGAGCCGCCGTACGGCGGCTACTCGCACCCGATGCTGGTCATCGCCGCGATGTGCCGCCTCGCCGAGCGGCTACCCGCGATCACCCGCCCCGGCCGGAAGCCTCAGCCCACCCCCGCTGATCCGATCCGTTCGAGGTTCTGACGCGGGCCCGGACGGCGAGGGCTACCCGTGGCCGATGACCGCTGCTCATTCAGGCGGCGAAGGCGGCGGAGCACGCCGGGTGGCCCCGGGCGCGTTGCGATGCAGGGACGCCTGTCGCCTGCGGCCGGTGGCGGTGGCGTTTCCGGCCGCCCGACACCAGCCGGGCTGGATATCCTGAACTCGTGGCGCCAACCTTGAGCTGCGACGTGCGGCGGCAGGCCGACGCGGTGGTCATCGTCGCTCGCGGTGAGCTCGACATGAACACCAGCGCCACGCTCGAGAGTGCCGCCAACCAGGCGTTGAGGCCGGTACCCATCCGGCTTGTCCTCGACTGCAGCCAGCTGACCTTCTGCGATTCGATGGGCATGTCGCTGCTGGTCAGGCTGTCGTTCCACGTCGAGGAGGTGGGTAGCCGGTTGGTGATCGACCGGCCATCCCTTCAGTTGCGTCGGCTGCTCACCCTGACCGGATTGGACACCGTGCTAGACCTCCAACCCGACCACGACACAGCGGCACACCAGGCCTCTCCGACTGATCGCTGCCCCACAGCGTCGGGCTAGCTCATGCGATCCGCGTGTCCAGCGTGGACGGGCGAAAACAAGGGCGTCCTTGAGGAGCATGCGCTGAGTGTGGGTGACGCTGAGCGGGTCGCCGGCGCAGATCTGGATGAGCCGGTCGCCGCGGGACCACCGGTCTTCGAGCCGGTCGATCGGGACGCGGGCAACGGTGCGATCGCCCGTGGGATCTGCGCGCCGGCCGTCTGATGGGCCTCGGCGCGGACCGGCTGGCTGGTTGATGCGTCGGACCTGCCGGCCTGTCCCTTTGTCGGGTCTGGCTGTCGTTATCGATCGTTAGGGGAAGGAATGGGTTGTGGCGGGCATGATCGGCGAACCAGCGCGGGGGCGTGTGGTGGGCGCGGTACGGCGGTGGTGTTGCAGTGGGTGTTTCGGCCGGAGCTAACCGGGCCGGATGCGTCCCAGTACGCCACGCACGCGGGCAAGACCGTGCGGTCGGTAGGCCGGACACCGGCGGCAGACGGGCGGGTCGACGTGGTCCTCGCGGCCGGCGAGACCGTCCGGGCCTTTCGCCGAGAACTGCGACCCGGCTGACGGGCAGGTCGGACGGACCAGCCAGTTCCCCGCGCGGCGACCAGCTGTGTGTCCGACCGCAAGCCAGCGTCAGGGCCGATGTCCTAGCCAAGGCTGCCGTCGAAGCCGGAGGGCTCCCAGTAGGAGCCGCAACAGCGGCTCCCCGATCGTCGCCTGCGGAACGCGTGGTACTCCGACGATCAAGGAAGCATTCCGCCAGATCCACAGCGTTCAACCCGTCGTCAAGGGTCCGCATGGGTGCGGCCGGCTTGGCGTGTTGGCCATGATGGACAGGTGGGCGCGATCGAGGTCTGGCTGAACGGTGGGCCGGCAGACGGCCGTGTCCTGCTGGTCGAGACGGACGCTGTCGACGGACTGCCGGCCACCGTGGTCCTTCCCCAGACCGGTGTCTTCGTCAACGCCGACGACGAGCCTGCCCCACGAATCGACCACGTTTACGTGTATACCGGCGAGATCGACGGCCGGCACGCGTACCGGTACGGCCTGCGGCGCGAGAACCCCTAACGGGTCCGTGGACGGCCAGCCAATCATCGTCAAGCTGCACCGTCCGCAGGGCCAGCATCCCGTATTGATCGAGCAGGCGAAGGTAGGCGTATGGATTTCGGTCGGCTCGCCTCCACAGCCGGCGGATGAGGCTGCGTCGCTCCTGACCGCCCGCCGCGGCCGGCTCGGCTGCGGAGGCGAGGGCGTCCTGGATGGACAAAATGTCGGCCAGAAACGGCATGGCGGCGTCGATGCCGGCCTCGACGGCGGCGAGCGGCAGGCACGTCGTGTCGCGTCGCATCGTCGCTGTGATCGCGAGACCGGCGCTTGTTACTGCGGTCTGGCGAAGATCGTCCACGAGGGCAATGTGTTTGGGCATGGGCTTGACGCTGTCGCAGGTACGTCCTTGGCCCAAACCCCCCAAGCCGTTGGTATCAATGAACTTTCCCCTTGGCCCGGGGCGACCGATGAGCGGACGCGACCGCCTCTGCCCAAGCGCGGCCGGCCTGCCGACCGGACGCGCCGGGCGTATGGGCCGTGGCCGTGGAGAGGTCGCCGAACTTCGATCGGGTAGGCGGGCACGTCGGGACCGGCGACGCGGTCCTGCCTAGGCGTTGACCTGCTTGCCGACGCAGTTGGCGTGCTGGCCGCCCTGGGTCTGCGGTCCAGTACGTCGCGCGCTTTCGATGATGTGAAGTGCGGCGTCCAGCACATCATTCACAACCGCGTCTCGGGGTGTGTGATCGCGCTCAGCGGCGCTGCCGTGCCCTGTTCGTACGAGCAGACCTCGTATGCCGAGGCGGTGTGTTGCGCTGAGGTCGTTGCTGGTGTCGCCAACAATCCAGACGTCGTTTGGCGTCGCATCGAGGTCCTCGCGGACGAACTGGGCCCACCGTTGCGGCTCCAGGTAGCGCTTGACCGCGAAGCAGAGGTTGATTCCCAGGACGCTGAGCCGTTCCGCGTAACAGCAGGTTACGTTCGGTAGTTGTCCCTGGTTGGCGTTGCCGGCACGCCGAACCTGTTGTGTGTCAGGTCGTGCGGGGTCGCAGGGTCCGCCGACCGCTGGCACTATGAGCGGCGTGAGCTCGTGGCGGAAGTCGCCGTGGTGGGCCGCGGGGGGCGCGGTGGTGCCGGCCGGCCTGATGCTGTACGGCGTGAGCGTGCCCGGAGGCTACCAAGGCTTTCTGGTCGCGGCGATGTGTGGCTGGGTGGTCGTGTGGCTGGCCTGGGCGGTGTTCGGGTGGGCGTGGTGGTCGGTCGACTCGCCCGAAGCGCGCTGGCGGCTGTGGCCGCTCGCGGTGGTTCCGGTGGTGTTCGTGGCAAGCTGGTGGGTGGCCTCCGGCGATCTCGTCGGCAGGGCCGTGTTCGCGCACTACCGGACAGATCTGGAGCAGTTCGCCGACCACCGCGGGGCCACGCACGACGGCATCGGTGTCGGGCCCTACTCGTTCGACTTTCTCGACCGGGGGCAGGGCTGCGTGCTGTACGGGCTGCACGAGCCCGGGATGGCGCGGGCGTCTGGCTTCGCCTGGTGCCCGGGGACGGCGCCGCCGGAGACGTACTGGGGCGAGGGTGAGGTCTTCGAGAAGCTCGACGGCGACTGGTATGTGTTCCTGATCCGGCACGGTCGGTTCGAAGACCGCGGGACCGGCGCCGACCCGTGGGGGCTGCAGATCACCGAACTGAGGGTGCGGGGCACCCCGCACGTGTGACCCGCAGGCGGTTGACTATTGAAGGTTGTCACGTTGTGCGGGCGTGCTCGATGTGGAGGATGACGAGTGCCGCGGCGACGATCTTCCCGATCCGCCAGGGGTCCAGGCTGACGTTGCGTAGCGCCTTGAACGTCGTCTTGAGCAGGGAGTTGCCGCGTTCACCGATCGCGCGGACGCTGTTGTGGGCCTTGTTCAGTTGCTGCTGCACCAGCGTGAGGCGGCCACCTTTGGGTCTTTTGAACGCCACGGTGATCGTGTCGGACTCGTCCCCGTAGCCGAGGTCGCCGAGGATGCGCAGGTCATCGCCGGCGTCGGCCAGGTTCGGCAGGATCTCGGTGTGGGCACGCAGGGCTGTGGTGTCGTGTTCGCGGCCGGGCCGTACGTCGGAGGTCCAGATCGGCCAGCCGTCCGGGACGGTGATCACTTGGATGTTGCCGCCGTGGTTGTTGTGCTTGCCGGACCACCATAGGTCCACGCCCGGCGTGGGACCGGGGGTATGGCAGCGGTCGGTCTCGATCAGCATCCCATCGACGTTCACATGGCTGTATCCGGCGGCCTTCGCGGCCAGCAGGGCGCCGTGGAGGCTGGGTGCGCTGGCGGCGAGCACGTCGATGCCTTCGTGTAGGTAGTCGTAGCCGGTTGATTTGCTGATGGCGTTGTCGCGGGCCAACTGCCGCATCCGGGTGCCGTCCAGGAACCAGCGAAGGATCAGTATCGCCTGGTCGCGCTCGGACAACGAGCGGGTGTCGGCGCGGGTACCGCGCCGCAGGCGTTCGCCAGCCAGCAGATCGGCCAGGACGTTCACAGTCGCCTCGCGTGCTGGTAGCACCGCGGTGTATGTGACACTCATCGTCGACGCAGGACCCTTATGAAGTTGATCTGTGGAAGGACCACCTTCATACCGGGGTTCTGCGTCTTTTCGTTGCACCACAACGGATCCGGCGTGTCACCACCCGGGCCTACAGTCGGTTACGCAACGCAACCCACCGTTACGCGGAATGGCTCGCTGTCGGACATGTCTCATCCCTTCCCAAGGGCTGTGCGGGCTCCCACCACTCAGTGGTGGTGTGGTGGTCATGCCGGCAGGGCGCGCAGGGCGTGGACCCGCTCGCGTTGCCGGGCGAAGTCGTCGGGACGGTCCTTGCGGTGTTTCCACAGCACGGCCAGCCACCGCATCGCGCAGGTGCGCCGCGCGGCCAAGAACCGCCGCCAGTCTCGGCCGGTGAGGTCGAGGTCGGCGACCAGCGCCTCCCATACCGCGTCGTCGATCGGCCGGGCGCTGATGTGCTCGATCAGGTCGGCGGCGTCGAACACGCGGTCGGCGTACCCGCTGAACTCGAAGTCGACCACGCCGATCCGGCGTCCGTCCCAGAGCCAGTTCAGCAGGTTGGAGTCGCCCCGGCTCAGGACCCGCGGTGCCCATTCGCAGACCAGGTCGGCGTCGTCAGTGCCACGCCACCACCGCAGCAGGTCCCGCATCTCCCGGGTCAGATCGTCCTGCGCGTGGCGCAGGAGCTGTTCCGGCCAGACGCGGGTGATGCGGTTAACGTAGTGCGCGGCGGAGTCGATCCGCCCAAGCTGCCGGAACACCGACAACGGCACCTGGTGGATCTGGCGCATCAGGTCGGGCAGCGCGGCCAGCGCGGGCACCGGGTCGACCAGATCCGCGACCGGCATGCCGGGCAGCATGGTCATCCCCATGATCGGCAAGTGTGGGTGGTCGGCGCACCACAGCGGCCGGGGAACCCGCTTTACGCCGTGACCGGCCAGCAGGGTCAACGCGTTCCACTCACGCTCCAAACGCCGCCGATCATCGACCTTGTAGATCTTGACGCAGCGCGGTGGCCCAATGGAGTTCGGCTGTCGGTATACGTAGTTGTTGCGGGCGCCGTCCATCGGTTCTAAGCCGAGATCCCGTGCAGCGCTCGCCACTGCGGCGGGGCCGAGCTGGTGAGCACCGCGGATGCGGGTCACCAGATCGTGGGCCTCGGCTGCAACGTCCTGCCCGTCATCGGCGACCAGCAACTGAGTGGACGTCATCGCATCCTCCGGGAGATCTCAAGGTAAAGCAGCTCGTGCACGCCGTCGCGATCCAGGTCACCGACGTCGACGGTCAGCATGCTCGGGTCGTCACCGGCCAGCCGGCGGTAGGCATCGTCCACATGAGCCAGATACGACTGCAGCTCGCCGCTGTACCGGGCGCCGTCGCGGCCTCGCGCGCGATCGATGGCCACGGCGACGGGCAGACGTAGCCAAACCGCGGTGTCGGCTCGCCGTCCGGCCAAGGCATCCTTATTTACCAGGGTCTTAGACGTCGGCTTGCAAGGTCGGCGAGTACTGGATTGGCAGCGATTCTCTCCGCGGCGAGATCCCGCCATACCAGGCCATCCGGGCGCCGGGACGGCGGGCACTCAATGAGCTGGTCAGGCGCAACAACCAAGTCGACAATGAAGTCGTGGCGAGCAACGGGTAGCGCCGGCTAAATATCCGTGTGCTGGTTCATGGCGGGCTTGCCCGATCCTTGGTCTTACGCGTTGGCGGCGCGGATGGCTTTCCGGAGGGCAACCTCAACCTCTGCGGGGAGGTCCTCCTCGGCCGACCAGTATCCCTGTGCCTGCGCCCAGCGGCGCATCGCCTGTACGCGGTCGATCTCGTCTTGCGGGTCCCGCCCGTCCTGCGCGGCAGCGAGCGCTTGTCTGGCTGCAAGCTTCCAAGCTGCGATCGCGTCATCGCGGGTGCTGATGCCGTGCCGTCGCCAGTCGTCAAGGCGCTGTTGGGCGTCGGTGAGGGTGGCAGTCGCCGCCGCGAGGGCATCGGCGAAGTGCCGGTCGAGTTCGTCGCGAGCGATGTCGGCATCGTCCATGTCTGGCAGGCTACTCGACCGGCCGCGGTCCGGCGCGAAGACCGGTTCGGAGCGGCACTGGACGACGTCTGGGCAGAACCAGGTCTACCGGCCGGTGAGGGGGCAGGCAGCGGGCACGCTACCGTGACCGTCGTGGCTGCCCGGCCCGGATGCGCCGACCAACCGCCCCTGCTGCCGAGCAAGAGAGATCGACGTTGACCGAGACGATGATCCGAGAAGACCTCCGCGTGGATGTGGAGACGCTGTGGGACTACCACGACATGCACCATGAGCTGCGCCCGTGTGATGTCGGGATCGGCCTGGGTAGCCACGATCTCGGCGTCGCGGTGGTCGCTGTAGATCTGTTCCACCAAGCGATGTTTCCGCGCATCGTCTTCACCGGCGCCAACGCGCCCACCACCATCGACCGATTCCCGCGCGGGGAGGCGGTCCATTACCGGGAGTACGCCATTGAGAACGGTGTACCGCCAGAGTCCGTACTGATCGAGACCCGCGCCACCAACACCGCAGAGAACATCCGGTTCGCACGCGAGGTCCTCGCTGAACACAAAATCAAGACGCGTTCGGTGATCATCATGTCGCGGCCCTACCAGCAGCGACGCGCGTTCGCCACCTGCAAGAAGCTGTGGCCAGAATTGGATGTCCTGTGCGCTTCCCGACCCCTCTCACTGGACGACTATGTGGTCAGCATCGGTGACGTGAACCGGGTGATCAACATGCTCGTCGGCGACACGCAGCGCATCGAGGTGTACGCCGAACGTGGATTTGCCATTGCGCAGCACATGCCGGACGAGGTCCGAGCGGCCTACCGTCGATTGGTGAACGCGGGGTTCACAAGTCGACTGGTGTAGAGCGGCTCCTGGTGGTCACCATGTCGGAGTGGCGGACCTGACTCCCATTCGGGTGCTGAGGTCGATCGCTGTCCTCGGCGTGCGGGGTCGGGACAGGATCTCGCGCACGATTATCCGCGACAGCCGATGGTAACGCACCTGGTCAGGGCCGATCTGCTCGGCGCTGAGAAGTATGTCCAAGGCGTCATCGACACGGTTCCAGCGTGCGAACGCCCGCGCTACCTCGATCGAATGCCGGACCCGGCGCTCGACGGGAAGTGCCCGGGTGTCAACGGTGGGGCCGATCTCGATCGCCCGCGCAACGTCGCCGAACTCCATCGCCACGGACACCTGATGGATGGTGACGTTCGTGGGGCCGAACGCGGTCCACAGGTGGTTGGCGTCCCCGCCGAGGCGAGCGGCTGAGTCGCTGGCCTCGCCCAGGTGCGTGTCCGATGTTGGGCGGTCATCCTGGTGCGCTGCGGCCATCGCGCACACCAGGTGGAGGCTGCCGTAGACGGACAGCAGTTCCGGGCTCGGGCGAGACAGGCGTGGCTGAAGGTACTGCGCGGCGGCCGAGGCAAGTCCCCGCCCCTGGCCGTACTCCCCGATGGAGACCAGGGCATGCGCTGCTGCCCGGCTCAGCGAACCGATCACGACATGGTCGTTGCTGGCGTTGGCCGCCGCCAGCCCTCGACTTGCGGCGATCCACGCGAGGTCGGCCTCGCCGAGTTTGGTCAGGAACAGGGTGGCGACCTGGTGAACGTAGGCGGTGAGCGCTTGCGCTCTCTGCCCGTCGTTGCCGTCGAAGGCGCGGGTCGCGGTGAGGCTGTCGTGGATGAGGTAGGGCAACCGCCGCGCGAGTGTGGCGTACTGCGACCGCTGATAGCGATCCCAAATATCGGCGATGTCGCGCTCCAGGTCAGCGAGGGAAGGCGGGTCATCGTCTTGGAATGACGCGATGGCCGGGGTGAGGTGCCGATAGTCCCGCAACGCCGCCCGCAGCGCCGGGATCGTCTGCCGCCCCGAGCCTTCCGACCAGTCGAACAGGCTCGGCTCGCCGATCAGGTCGGCAAGCGCGACGTCCAGCGCGGAGGCGATGCCCCGTATGACTGACAGCCGGTCCAACTCGGCGCGGTTGTTTTCCACCTTGCGTAGCCACTCTGCGGTCTTTCCCACCAACCCGGCAAGCACGTCTTGGGAGATGCCACGGCGGCGGCGGTAAAACGCCACGCGTTGGCCGATGGTCATGTCATCGGTCATGCCTCGCACACGATCATCCTGCCTGCCGACGCGGCTGCGACCTGGTACGAAAATTACCGGTTGGTCGCCCACGGTGAACCTACCTTCAGTCTTCGATACGTCACGCGCGGTTGTCCATCCCGGATCGACTGACAACCAGCCCCATTGACAGCAACGAAGCAGATGAGGGAAAGGCAGGGCAGGGCGATGGATTCTCGCCTGCCGAGCGGCGAGCTTGCCGACAGGCCCGCGGACGCCTTCCGGGTCGCCGTGGTCATGCTCGTCGACCCGCAGGGGCGGATCCTGCTCCAGCTGCGCGACGGCAATACCCGCATCGACCCACACCGCTGGTGCCTTCCCGGTGGGGCCGTCGAGCCCGGCGAGGACGCCCGCACCGCTGCACTCCGCGAACTGTTCGAGGAGACCGGCCTCACGCCGGACACCGACCTGATACTGGCGTGGCAGGGGCGCGTGCCTTCCCAGAGGTTCCCCGGCGCGGTCGCGGACTGCCACGTCTTTCTCGGCCGGATCGGTGCCGGTCAGCAGGACGTCCAGTGCGATGAGGGCGACGCGATGGTGTTCACCCCCGTCAACCGGCTGCCCGCACTGGAGGTCGGGCCCGTCCATCGTCAGATCCTCTCGACCGTCCTCGCTTCGCCGCTGTTCCCAGCCCAACGGCGGCCCGACCAGCCAGGAACTGACAGCGACGCCTACCACAAGACCGATGGCGGACTGGGCACGAGCGGCCGCGAGGCGAGGGCGTGCTTCATGTCAGCCCGCGGCGCACAGGTAGATCCGCGTCCTGATGCCTCCCCGGTTGTACGTGACATGGGCTCCGTGCTGCCGGGTGATCCGGCGGGCGCGTCGCGAGATGGGTGGGGTCGGCTCCCGCTCGGCCCGGCTCGCGCCGCGCCCGCTTCGGCTCGTCATACCTCGGGTGAGAGCGACTACCGCTTCGGAGGAGGGGACGAATGACCACCAAGACGATCTATGCCGGTGAGCCTGACCAGATGGCCATCGCGCAAGAGGTGCTGGACGAGCACGTCACCTCCAGCGCGACTGGGCTGTGCCTCAAATACGGCGTGCGCGGCCCGTGCTACCGGCGGGAGACGGCCACCGTGGTCTTCTCCCGATTCCTGCGACTACCTCGACTCACGCCCGGCCTGACCTGGCCGCAACTGGTCGGCGCCCGCCGTGTCAACGTGTGTCGTCCCGTCGACGGACCACCCCACATGAGCCGCCCAATAACGATCGCGGACTCCCGCTCGGCGCCGCGGACCGCACGGGAACCGCGGTCCGGCCCGGTGATGGGACAGGCGCCGACGACGGTGCTCGTCGCGGTGATCGGTCCGCCCGGGGTGGGGAAGTCGACGGTGGTCGCGGCGCTGGCCAGCGCGGAAGGTATGCCGGTGTTCCGGCTTCGCGAGACGATCCGCGCCCGGCCGGAGCTGCTTGCGGGGCTGGGACCGAGCACGGACCCGCTGGGCTGGGTGAGCCTGGAGGCGGTGCGCTGGGTGCTTGATGCCACGTTCGTGCGGGGCCGGTTCACGTTCGGTGCTGCGACGGTGCTGCTGGACAACTTCCCGGGCACCGCCGGCCAATTGGACCTGCTGGCCCAGACCGCCCAAGCCGCTGCTGCGCGGGTGGCGCTGTTGGAGCTTCGCGCCGACATGGCCACGATCGTCGGGCGAGTCGAGCAGCGTCGGGTGTGCCTGGTGTGTGGGCCGGACCCGCATGCTCCGGCCGTCGCGGCTGCCGACGACGCGCGGCGGTGCGGCTCGTGCCGCATGGTTCTGGCCCGCCGCGACACCGACGTACCCCGGCTGCACGGGCTTCGGCTGGCCCGATACGCCGCTAACCAGCCGGAGATCGCCGAGCTTGCCGCCGAGTGCGGCATCGCGCACCTGAGCGTCAATGCCGACGCCACCATGTCCGAGGTCTGCCAGGCGGCCCACCATGCCGTGCATCGGCTGACCGCACTCGCCAAGCACGAAGGGAGCCGATCGTGAGTACCACCGCGCTACCGATGCCGACGCTGCGCCGTGATCGAGCGGCGTTTAGCGACGCGTACGGCAATGCCCGCCTGCCCGCCTCCGCCCACGACACCGCACCCCGGCGGGTGGACAAGATCCCGTACGGGCGGTTCCGCAATGTCTACCTGTACATCACCGAGGCGTGCCAGCTGCGCTGTGAGCACTGCTACATGGGCGAGCGGCTGGAACGGGCGTTGAAGATGCCCTACGAGGCGGTCATGAACACGCTGACGACGTGGCGGCAGATGGGCGGGTCGAAGCTGACCATCCTCGGCGGGGAACCGACGCTGCATCCCGACTACATCCCGATCATCCGTGGCGCCAAGGCGCTCGGCTACGAGCACGTGATCACCACCAGCAATGGGCTCGGTCCGGCGGCGAAGAAGTTCGCCCAGATGGAGCCGGAGGACTTCTCCTACGTGCAGATCAGCCTCGACGGTGGCTGCGCAGCCAGCCACGACCAGGTCCGCGGCGAGGGCACCTTCGACCAAGCCCTCAGCACCGTCGCCGGGTTGTGCGAGCGCGGCTTCGACACCCGGATCATCTGTACCGTCAACCGGGCCAACCTCGGCGACTGCCTGAACCTGTTGGACTTCGCCGACGAACTGGGCGTGTCGCTGGTCAAGTTCCACGTGTTCTCCGTCATCGGCTCCGGGCACGGCGCGGCAGAGTGGGGCATCGGGCCTGCCGAGTGGATCGCGTTCTACGAGCGCCTGGAACAGGTCGGGCCGGGCCACAAGACCCGCATCTGGTACCAGCCGACCTACGCCCGCCGGGAGCGGATGGCCGGCTACGCCGCAGACGGATATCGGGGCTGTATCGGCCGGACCCTGGACCGGATCTCGATCTTCCCGGACGGCCGGGCGTACGTGTGCTCGTTCCTGTTCGACACCGACCTGCACTTCGCGAACAGGTCGACGGCCAGGTGGTCCTCAACAAGCAAGCCAACGAGTTCGACCTGTTCACCCAGACTCTGCGGCACCCGAGCTGCGGCTCATGCAAGGTCTCTGATGCGTGCATGGGCGGCTGCCCGGCCGAGGAGCTGGTGATGGGGCAGGCGTCCTGCGCCGCCGAGCCGGACATCGTGCCGGTGTGCCGGCTATGGAAAGCCGACGTGCCCACCGGCCTGCCAGGCTAACCAACCACGATCGAGTGCCGAAAATGGTCCACGGCAGGGACAAAACACACCCGGCCCAACAACGATGATCAACGAACGAGGAGCTGTGATGGCCCGCTACACCTCATGTGTCGACCTGCACCTGATCCTGCGCGACGGTGACGGACGGGTGCTGGTCGGCGAGCGCCGCAACACCGGTTGGGCCGATGGGCAGCTTGGCCTTCCATCTGGGCACCTGGAAAACGGCGAGTCCGCCACCACAGGCGTCGCCCGCGAAGCCGAGGAGGAGGTCGGCGTACTCGTCAAGCCCGATGCCCTGCGGTTGGTCCACCTGATGCACCACCGCACCGACTCCGGACGGGTCGCACTGTTCTTCGAGGCCCGCGACTGGTCCGGTCAGATCACCAACCAGGAGCCGGACAAGTGCGCCGGATGGTCGTTCGTCGACCCGGCCGACCCGTCCCCGCAGATCGTGCCCTACGTCGCGCAAGCGCTGCGGCAGATCGCCTCGGGCGAGGTCTACAGCGAGGGCGGCTGGTCGTAGCCATGACGCCAGCGATGGGACCAGACCTGGTCTGCTTCGGCTACCTCACCCACGCGCAGGTCACCGCCGTGGCGGCCTATCCGGCGGCGAACACCGGAGCGCAGGTGGTCCAGGTCCTCCCGTCGCTGGCCGGGGACGCACCCATCACTGCCGTGACCGCACGGCGGCTCGGCTCGACCACGCACCTGATCAGCAACCGGGTCAGCGTCGACGCCGCCGGGCAGGCCGTCCTCGACATGCTCGACAGCGCCGCCGTCACCCACCAAGCGCTGCCCAGCGCCGCGCCCGGCTCTGGCACGCCACAGCTCACCATCGTGACCGACCAGGCGGGCACCCGCACATGGTTCGCCTGGCTCGGCAACACCTTGGAACAGCTCGCCACCGCGGACCTGACCTCGCTGAGCGCGGCCCGGCTGGCGTACATCGACTGCTATCGCATCATCGACGGCCTGGCCGCCGCCGCGATCACCGCCGGCCACGCTCCGCTGCTGCTCAACCTCGGCGGCGACCGCTCTCCGACACCGCCGCCGAAGCCGCCAGCAGACGCCACATCACGTTCGTACAGACCAACCTCGATGAGCAAGACGCCGGCCGCGCCGAGGCCGTCGCCGCTGACCTGTATGCCCGGCTGCACCCGGAGACCGTCGTGGTCACCCTCGGCCGGCCCGGCGCCCTCGGCTACACGTCGGCGGGCGCCTTCCGGATGCAGGCACGGCAGATCCATGTGCGTCACACACACGGCGCGGGAGCCGCGTTCTCCGACAGACTCGCGCACGCCTACCTCACCGGAGCCACCGCCCGCCAAGCCGTCCACGCCGCCTGCCTCGCGGGCACCTCGCACTGCGCAGCCACCGGCGCGATACCCCACCAGCGCACCGACGTCGATCTGATCATGGAGGCACTGTCATGACTACCGTCGCCCCAACCGCCGCCCTCTATGCCCCGCTCGCAGGCCTGGACTGGAACGACCTGACCGCCGTTGCCGCCGCCTCCACTACGGTCCTCGACCAGCTCACCGCCGACCGTGCCCTCCTCGGTGAACTGACCGACACGGTGGTTGACAATCCGCACCTGGCCCGGCTGTGCGAGCACTACGACATCCTCGACAAGATCGTCCTGCACGACGACCCAGACGGCTGGCGGATCAGGCTCCACGTATTCCTCGACGGCTACTTCGACAGGCCCCATAACCATCGCTGGACCTACACCAGCCGGATCCTCACCGGCAGCTACACCCACGTCCTCTACGGCACCGACCACGAATTCACCGACGAAGTCGACGTGGCCGCACTCTCGCCCCGCCTGAGCCGCATCGAGGAACCCGGCGACACCTACACCCTGCACCACAGCATGATCCACTCCGTGACGGCGCACAGCGAAGCCGTAACCCTCATCGTGCGCGGCCCCGCCGTCAAAGACAGGTTCGTCGTCACCGACCGCGCCACCGGCAAAGCCTGGTGGCAGTACGGCGCCGCCACCGAGACACCCGACACCGCCACCGCCAAGCGCATGACCAACGAACATCTCCGCGACCGCATCACCGCCCTGCACACGGCAGGCACCTTCACCCCGTAGCCACTCACGGCAAGGGCCCCGCGCCGTGAAAAGCCCACCTAAAAGCGGGTCCGCCGCCCCCCAACAGGCGGTATCTGGCAAGGTGCTTTGCCAGTCATCACGGTCCGCGAGTTCACCGGCGGGCACCCGCCCGGCGCTGACGAACCCCATCAACCCTGGCGACGCCATGACAATGGACCGGACCTGGTCGGCACAGCTACATGTGGAGTGCGGCAGTTGGAACCGACCGTCCCGGCGTCCGGTCGGCGTAGCGCTACCCGGCCACCGGAGCGTAGTGAAAGACGCCCAACCGCTTGGGCTTGTGGCCCGACGCAGAATGGACCGACATCACCGGCACTGTAAGCGTCACCGTGACAGCGTGAGCACCGAGCATACCGTTCATGGTCATCTCCAACGCCGCGGTCATGCTCATCGCGAACGATGCACAACATCTATCCTGCCATCTCCGGGCCGGTGTCTTTCGTTTGACGTCGGCCAGCAAGGTCGGCGAGCAGTGGAATGGCGGCGATTTTCTCGGCGGCGAGATCTTGCCACAGTAGGCCGTCCGGGTGCCGTGAGGGCGGGCACTCAATGAGTTGTTCGGGTGTGACAATCAAGTCGACGGTGAAGTCGTGGCGAGCGACAGGTAGTGCTTCGTTGACTACTTGGAGTTGGTGGACGGTGGTCGCGATGACGGTGCTCGGCGCTAGGAGTCCGGCTTGTGCTAGTAGTGCGACTTCGATATCCGAATAGCCTGCGCCCTTTCCGATCCGTGTGCCGTCGGGGTTGACCGCGACGCTGCCGCAGATGATTAGGTCGATGTGGGGCATCTCGTCGACGTGGACTTTCGGTGCGGCCCTTGCTGCGGCCTGTGGTATCGCTGCTTGGTCTAGCGGGATTTGTAGGTGCGTTGGGTCGAGCCGGAAAAAGGGGCGGATGTCGGCGAGCTGGGGTACGGCCATGTAGACGGTCTTTCCGGCTGTGAGCGCGCCGACTCGGACTGGGAGCTGGGGCCAGTCTGGGTTGGCCTTTATTGTCCGGCTGGCGTGCCATTGCGGTGTATCGGCTAGTCGCTGCGCCGCCGCCTCTGCGCCGGCGAAGTAGGGGATCTTGCCGCGCACCGCTGATACAGGACTGACGCCTTCGCGGATGAGCAGGTTCCAGACGCGTTCGCGGATCCGATGCTTGGCTATCAGGGTGTCGGCGTGTTCTGCCACTTTGTGCCTCTCATGTCATCAGGGCCAGGAGGCGGTCGTGTAGCTCACGCACCTGAGGCTGATCGCGCCAGGGCGCCATTTCACGTCCGGCGGCGAAGGTGACGTTGAGTCCGCCTGCGCCGCGGGTCTGCTCCGCCAGATCGATGGCCCGATGCAGATGTCCAATAGCTTCGTCAAGTTGGCGCTGGCGAACGCAGGCGATGGCGAGGTTGGCGTGCACGATTGTTCCCGCCTTGGTTGGCCCGTGAGCCAGGTGCGAGCTTTGTTCTAGGTGTTGCTGCGCCGCGCGCGGTTCGTTGAGGAAGAGGTAGCAAGAGCCAGCGACCCGGCCAAGTTGGCTCGGCGAGTACAGCTCGATTGCCGCGTCGGTGTTGTTCACTTGCGCAAACTGTGCTTCGGCCTCCCTGAGGGCTGCCTCGCACTCCGTGCGCTGCTGGAGCATTGCCCTGGCCTCCCCCATGTGTAGTAGGCCGAGGCCCGAGATCACGCGGCTGGTGGTGGCGCTGAGCCGGGCGGCCTCCTGCGCCAGATGCAGGCCCGAGGTCGGGTCCTTGTATCCATACAGGGCGATGTAGCTCTTGCGCAGGTGAGCGTTAGCCTCAGTTGCGGTGTCGCCGACCTGCCGGGCGGCGTCGATCGCCTCGTCGAAGTACGCCGTGGCCGTCGCATGGTCGTGGCGCAGGGATGCATCCCACACCAGTTGGCCCATGAGGATTGCCGACTCGGCGCGCGCAGTTGTCAACTCGCGGCGGATACGTCCGGTCCTGCAGTGGCCCGACAGATACGTGATCTGAGCGTGGTGCTGTCCGGCCGCAGCCAGCAGAGAGGTCGACGGGGCGTGCTCGTACCTTTCGTCGAGGTCTTGGACCTTCTCGCGAAGCAGGGCGACCGCGATCAGGTCGACCTGCTCAGGGTGAGCCAGGGCCCACTCGAGCCGTTCTGGCCTGGCCGACTCGTCAAAGCCGCCGGGACCGACCTGCCTCGAAAGCCCGGCCAGCACCTCCGTGAAACGCCGCTGAGCGTCATCGTCAGCCGTCTTCAGCGCCTGGTCCAGCAGCGACAGCGAGAAGCCAGAGATCGTTACCCTGCCCGTTTCCCAGTTCGTGATCGACCTGTGGGTTACGCCGAGTCGGGCTGCGAACGCGCGCTTGGTCAGCCGCAGCGCGTTGCGTAGTGCAAGCGCTTCTGCCGCTGACCACTGCTGCACCTTGGCCCCCTTATGTCAACGCCCTGATCGCCTGCAGCCTATCGGGCAGATTTCCACCTTAGTACCCACCTTTTCTACCCGAACGCGTTCCCTCCTGCTGACTGGTTGTTGCACGCTCTTTGCGGCGCGCTGCTGCGCCATTGCAGTTCGACACCAGGCGGTCGCGTGCGGCCCGTGCCGTTGGCATGGCGACGTAAAGATCAAAGACGGAGGTGGGCGTGGTCGATCGGCAACCGGCGTGGCCTCCTACCCCGTCGGCAACGCGGCACCGTATTGATGGAGAAGCCATCACGGACGCCTCTGGCGGCGGAACAGCAATGCCCGCGTTCTCGCCGAGACGGAGCCCGGTGATGGCAACGCGTGAGAATCTAGCGATTCCTGACCAACGCGAACGTGCCGGTATCGCGCCAGCCTCCGCGTACAAGGCGCGTCAGCCGGTGTGGGTATACCGGCAGGGCTGGCGGCCGGGCGTGGCGCTGTTCGGTTCGGAGAGGGCGGTGTCAGTCCGCTACAGGCAGAACGTCGGACTGGGTACCAGCGTGGACACGGTTCTGCCGATAGACCTAGCCCTTCGAACCGAGCCGGACCCGTACCTGGACCGCGACAGTAGGGCGCCAATGGAGGAGACGGTGTCCAATGCCGTCTGAGATGGCTGACGCAACTCTGCCTGCCCGGTGCGGTACGTGGGAATCACACCCAGCCTCCGCCGGTCGTGCGAGGAGGACGAGATTGCTCGACTGGGGACGGTGCGGGATGACAGTGGAGTGGGCGGTGACGGGTGATGTCTGCCGCTGACCACGAGCCGATGTCGCTGCGCGCCAAGTGGCTCGGCGTCGGGCTGCGGGAGTTGCGTGAACGGCGCCGCTGCGGTGCCGGCGTCGCCGCCCGGGAGCTTGGCATCGACACGGCGCTGCTGCGCGCCTACGAGGCGGGTAGCAAGGTGGTCGGTCCGCAGCGTGCGGCCAGGTTCCTGGAGCTGTACAAGGTCTTTGACCTCGATGAGCAGGAGCAGGTGCTGGGCCTTGCCCGGGATGCCTGGCCGGAGCCGGACAGTCCGCTGGCTGACATGGAGCCGTCGCTGGTGGACCTGTTGTGGCTCGAGGCGAACGCCGCCCGGATCCGCTGCTTCTCCAACGCGCTGGTCCCGGATCCGCTGCGGACTGAGCGGTACGCCGACGCGGTAGCGCAGGTCGAGGTGCCGGCTGCTCGCCGCCCCGGCGTCGGGTTCGCTCGGCGACTGGATGGGCCGCATGAGCCAGATCTGCATGTGCTCATCGCCGAATCGGCGCTGACACGACCGGTGGGCCGATCGGACGTTAACACTGAGCAGCTGCTGTACCTGGCCAAGCTGGCACGCACGCGGATGCTCACCCTTCGGGTGCTGCCGAACCGAGCCGGCTACCTGCCGGGCATGGACACCTCCTTCACGGTGTTCGACGTCCCTCCGTACCCCGCGGTGGCGACGTTGCGAGTCCCCGACGATCGGTGGCGGCACGACGACGAAGACGCCGCCTCCGCGTTCGACACCGCTTTCTACCGGCTGCGCCGCCAAGCGCTGGACGTACGCGCGTCCCTCGATCTGCTCACCAGCTTGACCGAACAGCACCGCTGACCCCGCAGCTCCATCGTCCACATCCGAATCTTGCTGAGAGGAATGGGTTCCGTGCCCACCAAACGAGAGACCTTCATGCCGACGCTTCGGGCCCAGTACTTGGGGCAGCGGATGCGCAAATGGCGGGAGGACCGGGACATGACCCTCAAATACGCCGCCGCGTACGTGGGTGTCGAGTTCTCCACACTGGCCCGTTACGAACGTGCGGAGTGGCCGTTCCGGCCCGATCACATCGTCGCGCTGTTGGACATGTACGGCGTCGCGGACGAGGCCGAGCGTGAGGAGTTGCTCACTCTGGCTAAGAGCGCGTGGCGGATGCACCAGTGGAGCTATCCGGACGGCTCGACCAACGAACTGCACACGGCTGGCGTCGGCCACCCGTGGGTCGAGCGTCAGGCCGAGGAGGTCCACGTCTACGGCGGGATGCTCATCCCGGGCCTGCTGCACAACCAGGACTACGCCGCCGCAATTATCGAGTCCTACACGCCGCGGGCTGACGCCCGCGTGTTCGACCAGCACCTGAAGGCGCACATGGCTCGCCAGGAGCGGCTCTATGACCGTCCGCCGGTGCGGGTCAACGCGCTCGTCGAGGAGGCCGCCCTGGGCCGCCCGGTCGGCAGCCGGCTGGTCCTGCGTGCCCAGCTGGAACATTTGGTCCACCTGGTCGACAAGCTGCCGCACGTCGATATCCGGGTACTGACGACTGGTCTGGGAATGCACCCGGGCGTCCACGGCGCCTTCACCGTCTATCAGATGCCCCGCCCGTACCCGGAGGTCGCCTTCGCCCAGCATCTCGGCGGCCAGCTACTCATGGAATCGGGGCTGGCCAAACGTCACGTCCAAGCGCACAAACAGCTCTGGGAGCAGACGGCGCTCGGCCCGCGCGAGTCCATCGAGCTGATCGACAAACTCGCCGAAGAGGCGGGCTAGGGGGCCAGTCACCTCGGACACCACTACGGCAAGGCGGTATCAAGCCCTGTTCGATGTGGACATCCCCAGGGCCGCACGCCTGCTACGCCTGGTGGACAAGCCGGTCGGGGTCGAGTGGACGCAGCCGTGCTGCACCCGGTCCCACCTCCCGGGACCGAGTGACGCGCACCCGCACCCGGGCTACGCCCTCGGCCCCGACCTCCTACTCCTGGAAGCAGCCGCCACGCCGCGCTCCTCGTTTCGACACCGCGCGTCGACGTTGGGCACCGGGTAGCAGAAGACCGCTGCCGCGAAGCAATCGAGATTGAAGGGCAGTGCAGTGATTACGTTTCTCACGTACAACGTGGACGGCTACCAGCCTTTCGGCGATTACCCTGATCAGCGGTACCGGTTGGTGGAGCAGGTGATCCGGGACGCTGCGCCGGACGTCGTTGCCGTTCAGGGACTACCGGGTCGTTCGCCGAAGCAAGCCATGATGCGGCTGGCGTACAAGACCGGCATGGTCTGCACCCTCGGCGAGGACCGTCGCGGCCACATCGCGGTCGCGCGGGGCGCGCATGATGACCTCGCGGTCGGGCTGATGTGGCGGCCGCCGCTGTGGGCTACCGCTGGCAGTCTGGACATCCATCAGGGTGTGGACTGGTGGTACGCGTTGGTCAGCGTGGAGCTGAACGTCGGTGACGGCTACCGGATCCGGCACGGCTGCTACTGTGCCCCGCCCCGCGAGGGTGGGCTACGCCGCCCGGACGAGGCCGCCCGGCTGGTCAAGGCCATGACCAGGTCGATGGGGCTGGTGGGGGCCGACTGGAGCAACCCCCACTACTACACCGACCGGTGCGGCAGCGAGTTGGTCCGGCCCGAGCCGCACTGGGACGAGCAGGAACCATCGGAAGTCGCGCTAGCTAACCGTGTCGCCGTGGACATCCTCGCGCAGGGCGGGCTGCGCGATCCGAGCACCGTGCTCGAACAGCCTCGACCGGTCAGCACGGGACACTGGCCTGACGAGCTGCACAGCGGCTGGCCGGTCGACGGCGTCCTGGTCACCTCGCGCATGCTCGACGCCGTCGGTGAGTACTTCGCCGTCGACACGCCGGCTGCGCGACGGGCGTCCACACATCTTCCCGTCGGTGTGCGCTATGACCCCGCCGCACCGTAACGCGCGTCCCAGCAGCGATGGACTGGTGTCCGATGTGGATGGCGGTTGGCCGACAACGTTCTGGTACCTCGGCCGAGAACGCTTCGGGCGAGCGGGTGGAGGCCCGCGTAGGTCGGTGCAGCCGGTCAGCCGTACACCGCCACTTCACGATCCGGCCAGCGTTCGACACCACGTACGGCCCCAGCCCCTTTTCGGCTTCTCGCCTGACATATGCCATGCAATCACAGGCATCCAACCGCCAGATGGAGATAGTCCTTGATGATCCAGGCTGTCGTGGTCGCGGCTAGTGCGGTGTTGGTCGCGGTCGCCGCCCACGAGGCCGCGCATGGGTTCGCCCTGCGTAGCCTCGGCATTCCCGTCCACCGGGCAGGCATCGGGCTGCCGCTCCCGCCGGTGTTCACCATGTTCCGGGTTCGGGGCGTCACGTTCACCGTGTCGCCGTGGCTGGTCGGCGCCTACGTCCAGGCCCACCCGCACTATGTCAGGCAGATCGAAGAGCTCCGTTTCCGGGACCGAGCCTGGTTTCTGAATGCGGGCACCGTCGTCAATCTCATCCTGGGTTTCGGGGCTTTCGCCGCCACCGCGGTGTTGGTCGGCCACCCCGGTTACGCGATCGTCGCCTGCGCGTTCGGTGTGGTGACGTGGACCGGACGTCGGATCGTCGCTGCCTACCTGATACCCGCTGCCGCGGTGCCGGTCCTCGTCTTCGTGATCGTTGCCCTCGCGGGTGCTTGGTCGCGCGGTGAGACCGGCGCCGGGCTCAACGGATTACCCAACCTGGTTCGGCCGGGCGTCGCGGGCGCGGTCGAGTTTCTCGGCCTTGCTTCGTTCTCGCTGGGGGCGCTGAACGCGTTGCCGCTGTTCGGCTTGGACAACGGCAAGGTCGTGGACCTGCTCCTGCACCGCTGGATACCGCGCTGGGCGGTCCACGTGTACCGCACCACCGGATTGGTGGCGGTGGCCGCCATGTTGCTGCTCGCCATCGGCTCGGACATGTGGGCGGCCATCACCGCGGTCGCATCGTAAGCCCACAACCCCCAATCCACAGCAGACCAGACACCACGCGCGACAGCTCACGAATGGAAGGACACACGCCAAACCAAACAATCCACCTGCTGACTGTCCGTTGGCGGCGATCAAGCCGCTGCGCACGGGGGCGTCACTGATGCCCACGGCGAACCGCATGTGAGTTTCTATTCGGAGAGTGGAGGACGGTATGGCCGACCAGGTGATACCCGCGCCGGTGCGGGAGTGGGTTGACCTACTGCATCGCACGACAGGTGTTGCACCGCAGGTCCACAGGACCATTACCCCGGCTCCGCGGTGGCAGCTTAGCCTGGCCAATGACCGCGTGCTGCTGACCATAGACTTCCGACCCAGCAGCGGCGGTCGGTGGGTGAGGCGCGGCTCCACGTTGTCCATCGACGGGCAACCGGTAACAGCAGCGGAGAACCTGGAGCACTTCGTGCGCGTGTTCGCCAACCCGGACGAGGAATACAACCGCCGCCAGTTGCCACCGCCTCCACTGGATGCAGTCATACACGTGCGGCCCACGGCCGAGGCGCCGGCGCCGGTGGCCAAGGGCCTGCGGAAGCTAAGCCGCGCGTTCGGCAAGTCCGCCGAATGCGTGGTGGGAACGGTCGGCTCCGTGTTCTGGGCGGCCGAAGTTCGCATGCCCAAGGTCCGGGCGGTCCTGCGGGTCAACTTCCACGTGTGGCCGGACGGATCGTGCCACGAAGTTGGCGAGCCGCCGTTCCTGGTAACCGTCAACGGCAAGGACGTCACCGCAGAGATGGGCGGCAAGCTCGAACGCGTCGTGGCGATGATGAACCGGCCCGCCCACGACGCCGCGCCCGCCCCGGAGGCGGTGACGAAGCCGGCCGGGCCAGCGCGCGATGTCGGCGTCGAAACACGCCAAACCACCGTGCTAAGGCTGTAGCCATACCTGGCGTATCAACCCACGCCGCCAATGCCACGTGGGCCCATTTCGGCCACCGCGCACTGCCACGCCGATCGGCACAAGCCAAGAGCGACTTTCCACGCGTGGAGTTCGACAACACAGGCGCGCCGCTGGCATGGCCGCACCGCCCGCGCCGGTGCGGCTCGCTGTCGGCTCGGATGTAAGGACCGGCTGGTAGGGCGGTCGCCTCCTCGCCCATCCAACGAATCGACAGGAGAGCAACAAACATGGCCGACAACACATCAGCGGGGAACACGTGACAAGCGACGAAGACCGGACCATCCGCCACGCCGAGAAGAAGGACTCGGGGCAGGTCGCCGTCCTGATGGCAGACGCGCTCGCCGGCACCCCGGTCGGAGCGTGGCTCATCAGCGACCCGGCCGTTCGCACCGACCTGTTCCGGCGCTACTTTCACCGACTGGCGGACCAGCTCTACACCGACATGGCGACGATCCTGCACGTCACCGGCGGCCCAACTCCCACCGGCTGCGCGTGGTGGCTGGATGTCGTCACCTACGAACTCGATCCGCCCTTGGACCGGAACAACGTGTTCGACGAGGTGTTCGGACCGTACGCGGACAGGTTCCGACTGCTCGACACCATCGCCCGGCGGACTCTGGTCGAGTGCGGTCTGGGCGAGAGCTGGCTGCTGGCCCTCGTAGCGGTGGATCGCTCCCGTCACCGCACCGGGATCGGCTCGACGCTGATGCGACACACGTTGTCCGACATGGACACCCACGGCGCCCACTGGCCGACTTGGGCGGTCGCGCTGTCCCCGACCCATCGCATGTTCCTGGAACGCCACGGCTTCACCGTCACGGCGGATACCTTCCTGCCCGATAACGGCCCGACGCTATGGCCCATGTTCCGGCCGGGACCCAAAGGGGTGAGACCGGTACCGGCTTCGGGACGCTGCACGCCCGCGTAAGCGCGGATGGCGTAGGCGCGGTTGGTGGGACCGGGCTGGGTCGCGGTGGCCGGGATCCTGCCGGCCGGCCATCGCCGGCCGCGACCCGCTGTGACAGTCGAGGTGGCCGGCCAATTGACGCGACGATTCGCCGGGAGCGGCGTCGGTGGATCGGCACCTGTGTCCCTTGTGGACAGGCGTAGCTCGGTCGTAGCGCAGTCAGGAGACGCGACAACCATGACCGCAGTGGAGCGGTACGACGAGATGGACCGCCGGTACTGGACGGCTGTCGCCCGGCAGCGGATGGACCCGGAGCAGGTCTCCCAAGCCCGGATCTACGACTACCTGCTCGGCGGCCGGAACAGCTTCGCGGTCGACCAGGCCGCCGCGGAGGCGATCATCGCCCAGAACCCGGACGCGCCGCTCGTGGCCAGGGCCAACCGTGCGTTCCTGCGCCGCGCCGTGCAGTACCTGGTCGGGCGGGGGATCCGCCAGTTCGTCGACATCGGCTCCGGGCTACCGACGGTGGGCAACGTTCACGAGATCGCGCAACAGACGGCGCCGGATGCCGGAGTCATCTATGTGGACAACGACCCGGTCGCCGTCACGTACAGCCGGGAGTTGCTGCAGGACGACGCGCGTGCGGTGGTCGTCCCGGGGGACCTGCGCGAGGTGGACCTGCTGTTGGACCGGTTGACCGATCCGCGGCTACGGCCGGTCGTCGACCTGGACCGGCCGTTCGCGGTGCTGCTCGTCGCGGTCCTGCACTTCTTCCCCGACCACACCGGCCCGCAGCAGTTGGTCGCCCGGCTCCGCGAGGCGATGCCACCGGGCAGTCCCTTGGTGGTCAGTCACCTCGCCACCGAGTCCTTCACCCAGGCCGATGTCGCGGCGGTGCAGGGCATCTACCGCGAACGCGGCACGGGATATCCAGTCACCCGCACCCGCGAGCAGGTCCGGGCGTTCTTCGGCGACTTCCCGCTCGTCGACCCCGGCCTGGTCTACGTCAGCCAATGGCACCACGCCGACGCCGACGCTGAGCCGGCCGCGTTCGCCCAGGACCCGGCCCGCTCCGGCGGCCACGCCGGCGTGGCCGTCAAGCCATCCGGGCTTACAACGTGAGCGGGTGGCGGTGGTGCGGCCGCTGGCCGCGGCCGGTGATGGCAGCAGGCGCCCTGGCGGGCGCGGCCAGCGTGGCCGCCGCCGGGCTGGCGTGGACCCGGCTCGCAGACCCGCATCCGGCCCCGACAGGTGTGACCGCGCTCATGCCGACCACGACATCGTCGCTGCCATCTCCCCACGGCCGACGATACGACGCTGGGTTCGTCGACCCGTGCGCCCTCGTAGACGTGGCACCGCTGGTCCAACGCAGGTTCGTCGTTCGTGAAGCCGTGCCGCTGACCTTCTCCGCGAGCAGCTCATGCCGGATGGTGTTGCGGCTGGCCGACGCACCGCGCCTCGACCCGGACGGCGACGTCGATACCAGCCGGGAGTTGATCGCTATCGTCGTCGACGCCACCTCGTTCCCGGACGAATCGACCCAGGCGGGATGGACCTGGCGCACCCGCCGGGATTTCATGATCCGCGACAAGGGCGGCGGACAGGTCCACGATGTCGTGGGCCTGGGCAGTCAGGCGTTCGCGACCAGTGAACGCCGCCCGACAAACCGCCGCGGCCGGGCCACCTGGTCGTACGGGCTGCACCTGTGGGACGGCAACCTGTTCCTGTCCGTGACCGTGACCGGCATCGGTGAGGGCAAGCGCTTCACCGGCACGGACGCCGAGGCCACCGCAACCCGCCTCGCACTCGGTCTGCTCGCCGCCCTGCACGCCTAGAACATCATCGGTTCGTCATGCCTCTATGCCCCATGTGGACGCCGCAAGGACTCCGGCCGCGTACCTGGTTGACGAAGATCCAAGAGGAAGGTGCCTTGGTCCATGGGACGTGACCACGGCGGCGACGCCGGCGAGGCGACGCTCGCTCGTGCCTGGCGGTTGGTTCAACGCCACGGCGCGGGCGACCGATGCGGTGGCTGCCGCCCGGACGGCTGCGACCGCCTGGTGTGGGCGCATGACCAGCTGGAGCGCTTGGACGAGGACCGCGACTGGTACGAGCAGCGGCTGCTGCGAATCCGCGAAGTCATCCGCCAAGCCGAGGCGGGCCGGCCACTGGTCGTCAGGCCGGCGGCGGTGCGCTGGGCGCGCGGTCGCGCGTCGCCTGGGTAGGTCGCGCGACGAAGGTGCCGCGGCCTTGGTGGCCGATGGTGTCACCGGCCGCGGACAGCATCCGCAGGGCGGTCTTGACCGGCTCGGCGCTGCACTCGTACTTGGTGCGCAGCTCGTTGATGGAGGGGAGTTTGTCACCGGGCTTGAGCGTGCCGGAGGCGATGTCCCGGCGGATATCATCGATGATCGTCTGGTAGACGGCTTCGGCGGCTGGCATCGGTGCGTGCGCTCCTTTGGTTCGGCGCCCCCATCTGACCACGCGCCAAGGTGGAATGCCAAGCATGAACAGCATCCATTGACTTGGCAGCAATAGCATTCTAAGTTGTTGTCGGGTGGAGGTGTCCGGTCGGTTCGGCAACCTGTGCGCTCACCTCCACCCGGCACGTCGACCAGCGGTAGCGCCACCGGTCGATGTCGGCACATGGATCGGTCTGTGAGCCTGCGGGCAACCGGGGGAGCGAGCAAGACGCGGGCCGGGCGGTGGCCGGTTCGAAAAGGGCCACCCACCGCCGCCACCGGCACCGGCACATCGCCACCCGCGGCGGCGGCCCGGCTGGCCTCGTCGTGATCATTCAACCGCTTCGCCCACGGCGGCGAAGCCGACCACTTGGAATGAATAGCATGCGAGCTGGAGATGTGATGTTGGTAGCACCACATCCGCCGGGGTCCTCCCGGCGGCGGCCCGGCGTCGGTGTGGTCGCCGCAGTAGTCCTGCTGCTGTTGGCGGGCTGCGGCGGCGACGGCGAGACTGCCGCGGGTGAGCCGTTGGACAAGGTCACCTACCTGACCGGGTTCGGGATCAGCGGACGGGAGTCGCACGCGCATACCGCGGTGGCGAAGGGGTTCTTCCGCGAGGCCGGTTTCGAGGTCACGATCGAGCCGGGGCAGGCAGGCCCCTACAACGACAACGCCGTCGGCGCCGGGAAGGCGCAGTTCGCCGGCGTCGACGCCAGCGGCGCGTTCGTCCGGTTCGCCAAGGCAGCCCCCGGCCAGCGGAAGGTCCGCACGGTGGCCGCCGTGCAGCAACGCACCCTGCTGTCGATGGTCACCCTCAGCGACCGGAACATCCGGGTACCCAAGGACCTGGCCGGCAAACGGTTGGGGGTTGGCCCTGGGGCCGCCCCACGGGTGATGTGGCCGCTGTACGCGAAGCTGGCCGGTGTCGGCCCGGTGACCTTCGTGGAGAACAAGCCGGACACCCTCGCCGGGCTGCTGGTGGCGAACAAGGTCGACGCGATCGGCCTGTTCGTCGCGGGCATACCGCAGGTCGAGGCGGCCGAGGCGAAACTGGCCAAGGAACAGAACCGGCCGCCGCGGCAGGTGGTCAAGCTGCCGTACTCCGACTACCTGACCGACATGTACGGCACCGTGCTGATCACCTCCACCCATCTCGTCGACCGCGACCCGGACCGGGTCCGCCGGTTCACCGGGGCGCTGATGAAGGGCCTGCGGTACGCGGTCGAGCATCCGCAAGAGGCCGGCCAGATTCTGCACGACATGGACGCCAAGCAGAATCCCGCGACCGCGGCCCGCGAGTTGGAACTGGTGAAGCCGTTCGCCGTACCACCCGGCGGCCATCCGTACGGATTTATGGATCCGGCACAGGTTGCCCGCTCGATCGCCATCTTGCAGAACCTGCCCATGCCGAACATCACGCCGGAACAGCTGGTCGCGTTCGACCTGGTGCCCCAATGACACCGCCGACCGGCACCGTCACTCCGTACCCGTTGGACAACACCGCCGACGGTGCCGACGCCCACCACCACGGGCTCGCCCACCTGCTGGACAACTTCTCCCAGCACCGCCTCGCGGGCCTGCGCGACTGGTCCGGGGCGCACGTGCTCGAAGTGGGCTGCGGCAAGGGCTCGTTCGCGCGCCGCCTCGCCGACATGGTCGGCGACAGCGGCCACGTGACTGCCACCGACCTCAAACCCCCGGCGCTCGACCACGACCGCATCACCGTCATCCAGCACGACCTGACCAGCGACACGGCCCTGCCGGCCGGACCCTTCGACGGCGTCCACACCCGCCTGGTCCTGCAACACCTGCCCACCCGCGAGGACATCCTGGACCGGCTGATCGCCGTGCTCCGGCCCGGCGGCGTCCTGATCGAGGAGGCATGGCGGCCCGTCCGGGTCAACCCGGTCGTTGCCGCACCCGACCCGGACTCCCGCTACCTGTACGAACGCTTCGCCCACGCCAGCGGCCGCATCTTCGACGACGCCGGCACCGACCCCCACTGGGCAAAACAGGTACCCACCGCCATGGAGAACCGCGGCCTGACCAATGTGGACACCGTCATCCACGGCAGCTTCTGGCGCGGCGGCGACCCCGCCGCCCGCATGGTCGCCGGCACCATTCCGCAACTGGCCGACGGCCTACTGGCCAAAGGCTTCACCACCGCTGACATCGACGCAGTCCTGGAACTGCTCCACAACCCCGCGTTGAAAGTGGAGTCCCACCTGCTCTACTCCACCAGCGGATACGTGCCCCAGCGGTAGGGCTGTACGGACCGCCGAGGGTGCCCCGCAGGCGTGGGCACCCTCCGGCATCTCCCCTCCAGATTCCGACCGGACCAGGAGGTTCGCCCGGTGGCATTTCCGTTCCGCCGTTGGCTCGGGGCGCTGCTCCCGGTGGCCGCTTGCACCGCCGGCGTCGCCGGCTGGTGGGCCGCGACGGCGGCGTTCGACATTCCCTCGTTCTTCCTGCCCGATCCGCTGGACGTCGCCCGCGCGGGACGCGCCATGCCCGGCTACCTCGCCAGCGAAGCGTGGGTGACCATCATCGAGATCCTGGCCGGGTTCGCCTTCGCCGTCGCCAGCGGTCTGGTCGCGGCCGCCGTCCTCGCGGCCTGGCGGCCGCTCGAGCGCGCCCTGATGCCGCCGCTCGTCGCGCTCAACGCCGTACCCAAGGTAGCCGTAGCACCGTTGTTCGTCCTCTGGCTCGGATTCGGACCCGAACCCAAGATCGCCCTCGTCTGGCTGATCTGCACCTTCCCCATCCTGCTCGGCACGCTCGCCGGGCTCACCTCAACCCCCGCCGAACTCGCCGAACTAGCCCGATCGCTGGACGCCAACCGCTGGCGAACCTTCCGCAAAATCCGCCTCCCACACGCGCTACCGCAGATCTTCACCGGCCTCAAACTCAGCATCCAACTCGCCGTCATCGGCGCCGTCGTCGCCGAAGTCACCAGCCCCAACCGCGGCCTCGGCGCCCTCATCGTGACCAGCTCCGCCCAAGCCGACACACCACTAGCCTTCGCCGCGATCACCATCCTCGCCGGCCTCAACGTCACACTCTTCTACGCCATCGTTGCCACCGAACGACTCCTGGCACCATGGGCGAGGGCCGTCTCTGGGTGACGACGGCGTTCCCACGCAGGTCCGCGGCTGACATGTCCTAAGGAGACACGGTTCTCGCGCCACTGGACTCGCTGCCGTGACTCACGCGGCGTGGACCGAAGGTGCCCTGCTGGCGGTTGCGGTCAGGGCTGGTCCAGGTGCCAGCGGTGTTTGAGGACGAGGTGGATGGTGCCGATTAGCGCCGTCATTCTCGAACCCATCGAGTTGTGTCACCACGCGGAGGAAGCCCACGGGGGACAGGTATCAATTGGGCGCGGTGAAACTGCTCCCGCGCCCGGTTCAGGTCGCCGGCTTGGGGGTCGACGGTGAGGGTCAGCTCGTCTGGAGCCTGCTCGGCCAGGTGGGCCGCCACCGTATCGATGAACCTTTGGGTGCTGGAAGGCCGGGTCCGGCTCACGCGCCGGTTCGTCGACCAACTCTGCGCCACCCCGATGATTGCGGGTCATGAGCCGAAGCTATCGCTGGCAATCCGCCAGTACGCCGCCACCGAGCCGGTACGCCTGGTCGTCACCGGCTCCGCCGTGACAGACCTGGGGAAACCCACAGCCCGACTAGGCTTCACTTCGCTGCGCTGCCGGGGTGAGCGGTGCCCAGACGCCCTCTAATGGCCGGTGAGTTCGCCGCCTACGCCCGCGAGCAGATCCAGACGGTCGACGCCACGCGGCGGGCCCACGTGGCATACCTGCGCGGACCCTCGCCACCGCGGACCTGCGCGGGCTGATCCGGACCGCACCACCTGGGTACGCGCTCGCGGCAGACGACATCCATCGGTTCGACGCCTTGAGCCGGCGCATGCGGGCGGCCCTGGCTACCACGTCGTCGAAAAGGCCGCGGAGCTGCTCGCCGGGCCCTGCGGCTGTGGCGGTGTGACGTCCTGGCCAACTGTCCGGTCGGCGAGTGGGCGCGGGCCGAGGTGGCAGTGGTTCGTGTGCTCATCGTCCGGCGGCGGTACAGGGATTGTGCTGCCTCGTGGTTACTGATTCGGGTTGTGGGGTGACGGTCAGTTGTGGCTGGTGGTATGACTGTTGTCTATGCCTTTCCGGGATTTGCGGCTGGCGGTTGATTGTGGCTCGGTGACCACGGCGGCGGTGTTGGCGTGGGATGGTGGTTGGCTGCCGTTGCAGTGGGATGGCTGGCCGTGGCTGTCCAGCGCTGTTCACGTCGCAGCGGACGGGCAGGTGACGGCGGGGCAGCAGGCGTGGCTGGCGGCGGTGTCGTCGCCGGCGGGGTTTGAGCCGTCGCCGGTGCGCCGGGCGGGGCAGGACCAGCTGGTTGTGGCCGGGACGCAGTTGCCGGCGGTGGACTTGGTGGCGGCGACGCTGCGGGTGGTGGGGCAGGAAGCGGCCCGGGTCGCGGGTGGGCCGGTGGCTGATGTGCGGCTGGTGGTGCCGGCGGTGTGGGGGCCGACCCGTTTGACGTGGTTGCGGCAGGCGGCGCGGCGGGCCGGGCTGGCTGAGGTGACGTTGGTGCCGGCACCGGTCGCGGTGGCCCAACACCTGACTATTTCGGGTGTCCAGCTGCCGGTGGGTTCGTACCTGGCGGTTTGTGACCTGGGTGGCGGTGTCAAGGTCAACGTGCTGCGTCGTGGTCCGGCCGGGTTCGAGGTTTTGTCCTTTGCGGACGACGAATCGGCTGGTGGGTCCCGGATTGATGAACTGTTGGCGGCGCAGCTCAACGGCCACCAGCCGGAAACCGCGGCGGCGGTGGATGGGCGGTGGCAGGTGGTGGCGGCGGTGCGGGCGGCCAAGGAGGCGGCGTCGGGGTATGCGACGGTGACGGTGGGTTCGCCGCCGACGGTGTGGACGGCCGGGCAGGTGCAGCAGGTCGCGCGGCCGGTGTTGGAGCAGGCCGCCCAGCAGGTGGTGAAGGCTGTGGAGGCAGCGGACCTGACACCGGACCGGCTGGCCGGTGTGTTCCTGGCCGGTGGCGGGGCGAGCATGCCGCTGGCCGGCCAGGTAATGGGCGAGGCGGTGGGTCGGGCGCCGGTGGTGGTCGCCGATCCGGGGGTGGCGGCGGTGCGCGGGGCGGCGCAGGCGACCGGTCCGCAGGGCGGCGCCGGGGTGCCGGTGGCGGCGGGGCCGCCGTTGCCGCCGCTGCGGCGGGCGTTGTCGTTGGCGGTGCCCGGGTTCGCGTCGCTGTTGGTGCTGGCCCGGTTGTTGATGGTCAAGGATCGGGCCGAGGGCCCGTACAACTGGTACCAGTTCTATCAGCGTTCCTGGAACGGTGACGTGTACGCGCTGCCGGTGAACTGGGGTGCGTTGGCGTTGGCGGCCACGTTGGCGGTGGTGGCGTGTTTGTGTGGTGCGGCGTTGATCGCGTCGGTGCTGCCGTACGCGGTCGGCCCGGCCGGTGCGGCGGGTTCGGATGGTGGGCAGATGGCCGCTGGGCTGTTGGTGGCGGCCGGGTTGGGTGTGTCGGTGGCCGGCGTGTACGCGGTCGGTGTGTCGTTGTACTTCAGGGCGCCGAGCGGCGCGTATCTGCGGTGGGCGTTGGTGCCGGTGCTGCCGCTGTTGGCGGTGGTGGTGGCGGTCGCGGCGCTGGCCGCCCGGTGGGGCAGGCGTCCGGCGGTGGGGTGGCATGACTGGTTGGGGTTTCCGGTCAGTTCGGTGGTGCCGGCCGCGGTGGGGATGGTGCTGGTCGACTACGCCTACGGCAACTCCGCCGCTGGGGGGTGGGACGGCCTGCTGGGGCGGTTCGGTGGGTTGTTGATCGGGGTGGGTGCCGCGCTGGCGCTGGTGCGGCCGCTGCTGTTGCGGCTGGTTCTGGCCGGCCCGGTCGGGGTCGCGGCGGCGGCGATCACCGACTGGCGCACGACCGGCGTGCTCGCGGTCATCTACATCGCCGCGGTCACCTTGTGGTGGCTGCAACGGTTGTGGCAGCTGTGGACCGGTCCGCCGCGACAATGGCTACCGGGCACATGACCTACCCACACCGCGCCGTCGGTCACATCCGAGTGGGTTATTGATGGTCAAACGGTTGTGGAGTGGCTTTTGGGCCGTGGTGATGCTCGTCGGCGTCCCGGTGGTGCTGGTCCGCACGGTCGGCAACCCGTTACCACGTCGTGGTGACCTGCCCGGGCTGATCCAGCAGCCGTTGACCGAACAGAACATCTACGCCGCGATCGCGGTGGCGGCGTGGCTGATCTGGGCCGGTGTGCTGTATGCGGCGATCGCCACGATCGGGCAGGCCGTCCGCCGGTCGGTCACGTGGCTGCGTCGCCTGCCACGGCTGCCGCTGCCCACACCGCTGCAAGGGTTGGCGGGTGGGATGCTGGGCGCAGTCGCGGTAACCGCTACCCCGACCAGCGCGCCAGCGACCCCACCAGCCACCGCCGCATCCAATGTAGACAATGCCGGTCGCGTGTGGGCGCCGGTCGTTGACGGTGAACGGCAGGCGGGCGTGTCCGGTGGGGTGGAGCTGGCTGATGGCGGCTGGCTACCTGCCCCGCTGGCGCAGTCGGTCCAGGCGGCCGCGGCAGCGGTGTGGTGGCGCCGCCGCCGCCACTACGACCCGACCCTGCCCGCGCATCGGGCCGGCGAAGACCTCAATCCGCTGCCGCGGACGGCCCACGCCGTGCAGGCCGCACTCGCCGATACCCCGCCGGCCACCGACACCTATCTGCCGGCGGCCTGGTCCACGACCTACCCGCCGGCGGGGTCGGATTGACCGGACCCGGCGCCGCCGCGGCCGCCCGCGGCGTGCTGGTCGCGCTGCTGCTGTCCCATTCCGGTGACCGTCCCCGCGTGGTCACCACAGGGGACGACCTGGACACTCTGCTTGACCGCCCGACGTCCTGGCCGCAGCTGCCCGGTTTGCGGGTGGCGAACAGTCTGGCCGATGCCTGCGCTGTCCTGGACGCCATGGTGGTCGATCATCCGGGCCGGCCGGTCACCATCATCACCGCCGCGCCCGACGATGGGCTGGTGCGCCGGCTGGCGGCGCTGCTCACCCTCGGCGCCGGGCAGGGCCTGTCCGGGGTGATCGTCGGAGCATGGCCGCACCGCACCACCTGGCAGGTCGAGGACGACGGCCGGGTGGACGGCGCGCCCGGCCGGCTGACCACGTTGACCGCTGCCGCCGCCCTCGACCTGCTCACCCTCACCGCGCTGCGCACCGCCGAGCATCCGACCGCTCAGCACCCGGCCGGGCCGGCGCCACCGGTCAGCCCGACCGTCACCGGCCCCGCCGAAAACGTGCGGCTGCGTCTGAGCCTGCTGGGCCAGGTCACCGTCACCGCCGGCCAGGGCCCGGTGGCTGTTCGCCGGACCGCGGCCACCCAGATCCTGGTGTTCCTCGCCCTGCACCCGGCCGGTGCCACCACCGCCGAGTTGTGCGAGGCGCTGTGGCCGCAGCTGCGCCCGCACACCGCCGCCGGCCGCTTCTACACCACGGTCAGCGAACTGCGTAGCGTCCTACGCACCGCGACCGGCGGCCGTGAGGTCATCACCCACACCGGCGACCGCTACCAGATCGACCACCACCTGGTCGACACCGACGTCGACCGGCTGCTGACCGCCGGCCGGCAGGCCACCACCGCAACCGACCGCAAAGTTCGGGAGGCGGCCCTGCGGGACGTGATCGACCTGTACCGCGGTGAGCTCGCCGCCGGACGCACCTGGCCGTGGCTGGCCCCGCTACGTGAACACGTCCGCCGCGAAGTGATCAACGCCCATGCGCGGCTCGCCGCCGACCTCCCCGACCAGGCCGCCCGGCTGTGGCGCGATGCCGCCCGCATCGACCCGGTCAACGAATACCTGCACCACCACGCCGTCCACGCGTTGATCGCCTCCGGCGACCACCACGCCGCCCGCCTACTGAGCGACGACCACGCCCGGCACCTCGCCGCCGCCAACCTCGAAAAGGCCTCTGACCAGGCCGTGTGAGGTCGTGTGAGATGCGTGTGAGGTTTGTGTCAGGTCGCCACACGCCCGAAAGCCTTGCCGCCACAGCCGATACGCCCCACCGTCGAAGACATCCAACCGGGGATACCCGAAGCGACAAAGGGGGCGGGATGCGACCGCGGGCACCGATCGACTTCTGGAGCGCGCTGCTGCTGATCGGCCTCCCGGTCGGGCTGGTGCGGCTAACCGGCTGGCCGCTGCCTGCCGCACCGAGCCGGGCCGATCTCGCGGCCTGGGTTGCCGAGCCGCTGACCTACGGATCGATCACCGCCACGATGGTGATCCTGGCCTGGCTGACCTGGCTGATCCTGCTGGGCATAGCGATTGTCGAGGTGTGCCGGTGGCTGGCCCGGCGACGCCGGCTACCGCGGCTGCACATCCCGCAACCCGCGCAAATGCTCACCGCAACCCTCGTCGGGACCGCCGCGGTCAGCTCCACCGCTGGCGCCGCCACGGTCGCGGACACCGGCGGGCCCGCCGTCACCGCCGACGAAGGCAACCACACCCGAACCGTCGCCGCCACACCACCGTCGGTGCAGCCGGCACCGGCGACTGTCCACGTCGGATCGACAAGCTATCGGTACGTGGTCAAGCCGGGGGACACCCTGTCCAAGATCTCCCGCGACTGGCTCGGCACGCCGGGACGGTGGCCGCAGATCTGCCGCCTGAACCACCACCGCCATTTCCCGACCGTGGGCGGCACCCTGCGCGACTGCGACCTGATCTATCCCGGCTGGGACCTGCGCCTGCCCACCGATGCCCGACCGCCCGCCGATGCCACCCCGGTGCGTCCCGCCCCACCGGCTAGGCCCGCACCGAAGCAAAACCCAGCGCCGCCGGACCCCGACGGCGTCGTCGAACCTCACCCATCACCTGCTCGGACAACACCATCCAGCCCGAACACCGCAGGCCCAGCGGCGCCCCAGACCGCGGGCGACTGCCCGCAGCACCGATCCGACAACGACAACGGCGTCGCGATACCCAATGGCTGGCTCACCACCGGGCTCGCCGCCGCGCTCGTCGCCGCGGCGGCCGGGGTTTGGCTGCGCCGCCGGCATCGCTACGACCCCCGCACCACACCGGACCCAGCAGCCGATCCCAGCCTGCAACCGTTGCCGGCCACTGTCACCCGGCTACGCCGCGAGGTCCGCCGCCAGTCCCCGCACCTGCTGCAAGCCCCGGACCCCGGCCCAACCGTGCGGGAATACGTCCAGATGGATCCCAAGCCCGCACTGCCGGAACCCGGTCCGCACGGATCGCAGCTAGCCGGCTGGGGGCCACTACCAGCAGGCGGACTGGGCCTTGCCGGACCCGGTGCCGCCGGCGCGGCCCGCGCCATGCTCGTGGCTACCCTGTCGGCCGGGCACGCGTACGACCCGGACGCCGAGGCAACCGTTGTCGTGCCGGCCAGCGTCCTGGCCGACCTGGCCGGCGATCCCGCCGTTGTCGACCTGGCCGGATCGATCCCGCGCTTGATCATCACCCCCGGCCTGAGCGAGGCGGTGACCCACTTACACCGGGAAAACCTGGACCGCGCCTGGATTCTGGACCAGCACGACGTACACACGGTGACGGAGCTACGCACCCGGTTCCCCGGCCACGAACCATTGCCCCCCGTGCTGCTGATCGCCGACATACCGGAACCGGCCACACGGACCCGCCTGTCGACCATCCTGGAAATGTCCGACACCGTGGGCATCGGCGCGGTCCTGCTCGGCGACTGGCCCGCCGGAACCACCGTGCAAGTCGACCCGGACGGAAGCACCACCGGCGGCGACGGCCAGCGGCTGTCCACCCTGGACCAGACAACCATGATGGAGAGCCTCGCGCTGCTGCGCGAAGCGCACACCGGCGAGCCGGCCACCGCCACGCAGAAGCCGTCCACCCCCCACACCGACACCTCCCGCACGCCTCACCCGGCGGCACCAACCGCATCGACATCAACCGCATCGACACCGGCGCCGCACGACCAAGCCCTCGCCGCCGATGAACCGGGCAGCAAACCCGAGAAACAGGTCGCCGCCACCAGCACGAGCACCAGCGGGCCTTCCCGGAAGACAGCCACGGTGACGGAGGCCAGATCGCCCGCGCCCCACGCCGCCGACCGCGACGGCCCAGACCTCCCGGGCGGGGCCAAGATCCGGGTTTCGGTCCAGGTCCTCGGACGGGTCGCCATCATCAAACCGGACGGCACAGAAGTAACCGGGCTGCGCCGCAAAGCCGCCGAACTGCTGCTCTACCTCGCCACGCACCGCGGCGGAGCCGCCATCGACGACATCAAGGAGGCGCTGTGGCCGGACGCACCCATGAGCCGCGCCAAAGAACGCCTCGCCACCGACGTCGCCAACCTCCGCGCCAGCCTGCGCGCCGGCGCCGGCATCACCCCGCAGCAGGAGGAGCCGAATCCCGCCGGGACCGGACAGCGCAAGCCCGCACGCGGTGGGCGCAAACCCGCCGGGCCGGAGTTCGTGATCAACCCAGGAGGCCGCTACATCCTGGCCCCGGATCTGGTCGACATCGACTGGTGGCGGGTATGCGACGCCGTCGCCGAGGCACGCACCGCCGCCGACACGCCGGCTCGACGGGCCGCGCTCGAACGAGCCGTCGGCGGGTTCGGCGGCCTGCTGTACGACGCGGACGGAACCTATGAATGGGCCAACGTCGACGTGGAGATCAGCCGCCGTCACGGCGTCACCGCCCACGCCCAACTCGCGGACCTGGTCGGCCCGCAGCAACCGGAACGGGCAGCCCGCTACCTGCAGACCGCTGCGGACCTGGACCCGATCAACGAGGAACTGGCCGTCGCGGCAATGCGCGCCCACGCCGCCACCGCAGACATCAACGCCATCCGAGCCCGGTTCAGCCGGCTGTCCCGTGCCCTGCTCGACACGGGTCAGGAACCGGCCGAGGAAACCGCCGCGCTCGCCGCACAACTTTGCCGCGACGTGGCGGTCCGCGAACCACGGCCGGCCCCCGAGGAGCCGCCCCGCGGCGACGACCTCCACCGCTGAAAACGTGCTGTCCGAGTTGACCAAGCGCGGGAGGAAGCACATGGCAAGCAAGTCGTCACCCGCGACTTCGTGTACATAAGCCGTATAAGGGTCAGCGTTGGACAAAAAAGGGGTGGTCGAGCGTTCAGGGCGGGGCGCGCCCTGCAACGCCCGGCGCCGCAGACCCGCGCCCGTCGACAGTGGACCTGACGCACCCCGTGCGGGGACGAACACCGTCGATGGGCGCGGGCCTGGACTGGGCGGCAGGTGCCGGGAGCGTCAACGCTCAGACCGCACCGGACACTCGAGGAACCGAGATGGTCAGCCGCTGCCGGCGTCGAGGCGCAGCCGAGCGCGTTCCAGCGCGATCAGGACGCGGATGGGTGCCTGCCAGCTGTCGTCGCCCAGGACAGCGACGGCCTGCCCGTTGACAAGGGCATGCAGGGCCGGGATCTGTTCGGCGTAGGCGCCGCCGAGTGTCTGTAGATCGGCACAGGCGCGCATGGTCGCCTCGCGCATCTTCTTGGTCCAGGGGCCGGGCCGGTTCCAGTGTTGGCGTTGGCGGCCATAGATCGGTCCTTCACAGAGGTTGTAGCCCAGCCAAACGACTGGCGCCGCGACACCCGCGGCCTCAGCGAGCAGGGCGACCTTGTCGTAGTCCCACGCCCGGCCGCCGGCGCCCCACCTGCGTCGGTAGCCGGCCGCGCGTGGTTTGGTTAGGGTGCGCCAGACTTCGGGATGGACGGCGGTGGAGTCGACGAGATCCCTTTCGCTGGTAAAACCTTTGGCGACCAACGCCTGCGGGAGCTGGTCGCGCAGTAGCTGGGCCAGTTCCCGACGGCTGACCGGGGCCGCGGAATCCTCTACGGCAGGCCCCCGATCGCCGCGCGCGACTTCTGCTGGTGCTTCGACCGGGTCCGCCAACGCTCCGGCGTCAGCGAGGTAGCTGAGCAGGAGCCCGGCGAACTCGCTGAGCAGGTTCTCGAACCCGCGGGACCGGTCCCCGTAATCAAGGATCGGTGTCCACCGGCCGCCGCCGCGGTGCCCGACCCGGTGTGCGGCTTCGTGGATCAACGTGGTCAGCGTCTGGTAGCGGTCGGCGAGCGCGTCAAGGTGGACGGCCACGTCACCGGTGCGCAGGCTGTAGAACCCCAACGAACACGGGGATTGCTCGCTGGCCGAGTACACCCGGACCCGGTCCAGCGCGAACGCGCCGATCGCTGCCCGGACCAGCTGCCGCGACTGCTGTAGGAGGGTGCGTTGGGCGGGCGTGAGGTCACGGTCGGCGACCCAGGTGGTCTTGTCCCGGGTCTTTTCGTAGTGGCGTTGTCGGCTCGTTCGGGCGATTTCGACACCGAGCAGGTCCATGAAAACTCGCTGCCGGTGGGCCGGCAACCCGCGGGCGGTTACCTCGGTAAAGCCTTTGTCGCGCAAGTCGAGCGCGGCCTCTTCGTGGCCGGTGCCGGCGTAGAAGGCCCTGTCCGGCATATGGGTGCGGGCCCAGGTCCGCCACGCGGCGCGTACCCGGGGGCGGGTGACGTGGTCGAAGAACTCTTCGGGTTCGCGCAGGCCGTTGCCGTCTAGCACGTGCCGGGCGAACCGGCCGATCACCGTGAGGTCTTGGCAGGCGGCGAGGATGCCGCGTACCGCGTCACGCAGGCTGTCCGCCTCGATGACGGTCCGGTCCCGGTTCTGCATGTCCTTGTCCGTCAGGGGCAGGTCGTAGGAGGCGATCAGATCGGGGACGGTGTTGACAAGCACGCCACCGATCCAGACCCGGCCGGGGTCGCCGGTCAGCACGCAGGCCCCGGGCTGCGCGGGTGGGGTGTAGTCCGGCTCGGTCAAGGCCCGGAACCGGCCGATGGCCTCGACGGCGAGGTCGTGCGGGCATTCGATGGTGACGGTGGTGCCCCGGGTGCGGGTGTTGCCGTACACCCGGTAGACGAGCTTTTGCGCACCTTGCTGCGTTCGGGATGGGAGTTGACCGTCCAGCAGGCGTCCACGCTGGACAGTGGGGACGAGGCCGTAGCCGACGGTGTCGATCCGGATCGCACCGATGCCGGGGCTGCGGGCCAGCACCAGGCAGGCGACCTTCTTGCCTTCACCGAACTGGCCGATCTGCCGCTCGGTCTTGTCCGATTCCCCGAGGATGAGTCCTTCCTCGGGGATGCCGGGACCGTCGTCGGTGATGGTCAGCACGCCGTCGGCCCACGCGACGCACGGTCGCGGGTCTTCGTCGAGCGCGTTGGCGATGAGCTCCGCGATGGCACGAACCGCTGTCCAAGACTTCGCATAGCTGGGTGAGATGAGGTACGTGAGTTCACCCAAGCTCGGCAGATGCGATCCCGGTGCGGTGGGCGCCACACCGGGGGCCGCATGGGTTAGGCCTTCAATGATGCGGCTGGCGTGGCAGAGAGCCGGGCAGCCGTCCTGGTCGCCAGTGTCCGGCGGGGCCGGCTGTCCGGAGTGCAGACACCAGTCGCCGATGTCGTTGGCGTGTTCGTTGTAGATCAGCACGATCGCTCCCTTCCAGAGGGCGCGGTAGAAAGTTCGGGCGCAGTGTCGGGATCGCCGCCGGTACGCGCGTCAGCTGCGGGCTCGAGGACGACTGCGCGCCGCGACCGGGGGCTTGGACTGGCGGCAGGGCTGACGGCGAACGCTGAACGTTGGCTGGTCCGCTCATAGGGTGGCGCCGTGTTACATGGCGCGGCCCTTGCCGCGGACGCCGGTCTGGTCCTGATTGGACCCGTGTCGCCGGCTTCAGAACCGGCGCGGCACAAGGTTGGCAACCGCTGCTATGGGTGGCATCGGCGGCGGTCGTGGCGCATGGGGCACGGCTGGTGAGTGGTGGGTCTAACGCCGCTGGCGTGGTCACTTGGGCGTTGTCAGCTGGCTACCTGGTCAGCCCCGCCCGCGCGCTGTTTGTGGCGGACCCGCCACGTTCCGCTGTCCGCGATCCATTGTCGGGCGGGATCTGTCCGCTGCGCGAACGTCTGCACCGGGACGGGGCGGGCTGTTTCGGCAAGGCGGCTGAGCACCATCTCGGCAATGGCACGGAGCGCGGCGGCGGCGATTGACCAATTCGGACGGCCAATGGGCAGCGGGTTTGGGATCCACCCACCCCGTCGGGGTGAGGTCGCTATCGGTGACGCTCTGACTGCCGCTCTGGGGCGCTTGCGCGCCGGCAGCGCGTGTCAGATGCCACCGACCACGGTGCGCGCCGGAGCGTGCCGACGACCATGGCGCCCGATCTCGTCGGCAGACGATCACGCGCGCGCGGTGGACCGTGCCAACCGATCCGAAGGAGTGGCGCTCCATCGGTTGCCCGAGTGGCGCTCGGGCGCGTTGCCCTAAACAGCGGGCAGAGCGTTGTCGCGTGCACGGGCTCGCTCTACCGACGCGGGTGAGCGGTGAGGTGGCCGGCGACGGCCTTGACGGCATTGGATGCTTCGCAGTGGTTCATGACGGTGCTGCTGTGCCGGCGGTCGGGGGTCCGGCAAGCGCGGGTAATGATGGTTCTGCCGTGCGTTACTGGACGTCGCTGTAGTCGCCGTAGTCGTGTGGGTGTTCGTCCGGCGGTTGATCGTCATTCCGATTGCGGCCGCCAGCGGCGAAGGCCGCGATGTGGGCGGGCACGGTGCGGGCGTCGGGCCAGTTGTCGGCGAGCCAACCGGCCAGCAGCTTGGTCGATTCGGCGGCAAAAGGGTGGTCTGCGCCGGGCGCCGCGTCGCTGGTGGTGAACGCCTGGTGGGCGGCGGCGAGGGCCGTCCAGATCGCGTCGAGGGCGTCCTGGGCCGCACGCGCGAATCGTGCCCGTCGGGTTTCCACCTCGTCGATGACCGCGATGGTCAGCTGGACCAGCGGGTCGATCGTCCACGTGTGGGGGACGGTGACTGCCCAGGCATTTTCGCCGTCTGGTCCGATGCGGCAATCGGCGAGGTCGGCGACCGCGTGCCGCAGGTCCCGCGTCTGGTACCAGCCGGGTCTGACAACCGCCGACCAGCGTGGGACGCCGTCCCGGTCTGGCGCCTGACGGCCGCCGTAGAGTACGACGCCGCCGTCGGTGCGTTCCACGACCGCGTCGTGGCCGCGCTCGCGTAGTGCGTCCGCCAGCGCCCGCAGGTCGATGCGGCCAGCAAATCGGCCCTTGTTGAACGCGTCCCGCAGTCGGGGCAGCAGCCCTGCATCGAGGTGTTCGGGCAGGTTCAGGTCCTGCCGGCGGCGGGAGATGGTCCACAACTCGTCGTCGGTGGCCGGTGGGCTGCCGTTGATGGCGCTGGCTCGGCCCCAGGCGGTGATGATGTCGAGGTGTTCGAGCCAGGCGGCGTCGTCGCGGTTCATGCGGTGGTCCTCCAAACATGCTCTGCGCCGGGCGCGCCGCACGCGGCCAGCTCCTGCCGCGGCACACGCCGCGGGCAGCCAACGGCTGTTCGGCGTGTGACGCGCACGGATCCAAGGGGGTAAGGGGTGGTGGTGCTGCGCTCGCGGTCGGCGGCGCCAGCAATGTGAGGTCAGCGGGCGTCGCTGCCGCTCGACCGGCACGCTACGAATACGTGCGCTCCCCGCCCACGTCGCCCAGCCGGCACGAGATCGAGCAAGCGGTCCGGGCAGGCAAACCTGCTAGGTGAACCGGCCGCAGGTGCGTGGTCGGTGGCGAGAGCGGCGAGCCGGGTGCCGTGATGGCCTGCCCAGCGGCGCGGGGGCCAGTGTAGAGCTGTCCGGCGGGACGTTCACACGGCTCGGGTCGTTTCCGGGCGCCACTAACGATGATGAGCTGGTCTGGTGCCGGCGTTGTGCTCAGTGGCGGTGTCCGTGTTGGTTCGAGGTGTTCGGCGATGGTCCAGGTCAGCCATAGCCTGCCGGGTAACGGGCGACCGTTGGCATAGGTGACCGGCAGCCCGCGTCCTTGTATTTGTGCGGTGATGGACGGCGCCCAGGTGGGCCGAAGCAGGAAATTGGCGATGCGTCGCTGCTGCCCTTCGCCGTCGACGTGGACCAGGCTGGCCGTGGCGCCGACGCGATGATTCACGCCAGCGGCGGTCCGCTGGTGGACGGATTACTGGTGATCGGCTTGGCGTGCGAGGGTTCGGCGGCGTTGGCGGGCGATCAGGTCAGCGGTGTCTTGTAGCAGGGTCGGGTGCAGGTGTGCGACGTCGTGTCGGGCTTGGGTGTGCGCGCTGTGGTGTCCGATCGGCGGTAGGCGGGTGGCGGGGTGTTCGGGTCGGCCGGTGGCCAGGGACAGCAGCCGGTGGGCGTAAGCGTTGGCCCACGCCGATAGGTAGGTGCGCCGCCAGGCGCGCCGCAGGTTCCGCCGTTCGGCCGGGGTGTGGTCCGGGTCGGGTTGGTCGCGTAGCCACCGTCCGTACCGCAATGTCGCCGCCAGTGAGGCCGCTTCCAGCGTCTCGGCGAGATCGTGGATCGTGGCGGCGAGATGCTCGACGAGCGGACGCGTGCCCCAGACCTGCAGCCGGTGCCCGCTGCGGCCAGCGGTGGTGTGCACGGTGCAGCCGGTCGTGGTGACGATTTCGGCTAGACAGGCGACCCGGAGCCGGCCCAGACGGGCCCGGTCGCTGACCCGGTAGGTGAAGCCTGCCCATTTCCGGTCGCCCTGGACAGCCGGGGCTGCTCCGCCGCGCCGGCCGTCGACGGCTCTGGCGAGGGCGAGGCTTGACCGACGTGCGGAATACACAGTCCGGGGTGGTTGGCCTGCCGGCGGTTGGGGGGTCATCGTGGGCAGTCGTCGGCCGGTGGTCGGTCGGGATCTGGGTTCGGCTCCGGTTCGGGTGGCCAGGTGAACTCCTCGCACGGGAACATGGCACCCGGTAGGTCGGCCAGGTGGGGGTGGACGCGGCGGTATTGGCTGCGGGGGATCCGGCCCAGCAGCAGCGCGTCACCGACCGCGATCCGCGGAGTGATGGTGTGCGGGATGTGTTCCAGGCGCAGCGGACGCGGCAGGACGCCGCTGTCGGCCAGGAGGTGTCCGATGTAGATGGTGGAGCGGAAACGGGCGACGGCCGCGGTGAGCGGGTCGATGTCGACGCCGTCGACGCTGGCCAGGATCCGCCGCGCCGCCTCGACCGGCGACCGGGCTGGGCCGCCGATGACCGGTGGCCGGCCACTTGTCGAGCGGCTGCTGAGGGTGCCGGTGGTCCACCATTGCCACAGGTAGTCGATGGCCCGGATCAGGAAGTGGCCGGTGCCGCAGGCCGGGTCGATGGTGCGCACGAGGTGTTCGTCGCGGAAGCTGTCGACGGCGGGGATAAGGCTCAGGTCCAGGATCAGGTCGGCGACCCAGGACGGAGTTTGGACCAGGGCATTGCCGGCGCGCAGGTGGTCGTGCAGGACTGGGAGCAGGTCACCGACCGGCCAGCCGCTGATCGATCCGGGTGTGGTGTCGGTGGCCGGGTAGGCCAGGCTGGGCGCCTGGTTGGCCCACCAGTCGATCAGGCGGGTGCACGCCGCTGGGCTGGGCAGGCCGGCCCACAGGGCCGGCTGGTAGGCGGGATGGATCAGCCATTGGGTGCCGGGGTGAACGGCCAGTTGCTCGAAGGCGCGGCCGAGCCAGAGCGCGCCGCTGGCCGGGGTGCGGACCAGGCCGGTGGGGGAACGGCGTAACAGCGGCCGCACCAGGTCGTGGTCCTCGGCCCAGACGACTACGCAGGAGGTGTAGACCCAGGCGGCGGCGACCGCCCGCCGCGCGTCGTCGATCGCCGAGGCGACGCAGGTGCTGTTGGGTTTGAGTGAGACCGTCGCGGCGAGCGCGTCGACCTGCTGTTGCAGCTGTCGCCGGAAGGCCCGGTCCATTGCCGGGTTCACAGTCATGGCTACTCCTGTCGAAGAACATGCGAAACGCCACCCGGTCTAGGTGGCACCAAATGGGAGCGGTCCCCGCCCTGACCGCCCCGCCGGGCGCGATTGCGGCGGGCGTCGGAGGGCTTGTGGCGGTAAGCGTGAACGACCCTGGATCTACTGACCGGTGCGCAGGGTGAGCGCTTCAGCGACGTGGTCGCGTTCTGGCTGGTCCCGGCCGTGGATGTCCGCCATGGTCCAGGCCAGCAGCAGGACGCGTGTCGCCCCCCGGTGCGGTCAGGACGTCGTCCACCGCGGCCGCCAACGGCGCCAGTTCGGTGCGCCGCTGACGGGTCATGCTGGCCTGCACCGCTTCGATGGGCGCCTCCCGGTTGCAGGTGACCGTTGGGTCTGCCAGCGTGGCGTCGTCCGGGCCCGCGCGACGCGGGCGGCGACCGTGGCGGTCGATTCGCCCGCGGTGGGCAGCTGCTGCGGTGGCAGGCTGACCTGGATGGCTACCCGGTCCAGCAGCGGGTTCAGGCGGGCCAGGTAGCGGCGGCGGCGTACAGGTACAGGCGTCGGGGTCCGGGCACGGGCAAGTGTGGCTGGCCAAACCCCGGCGCCAACCGATGCGGACCTACGGCAAACGAAGCGTTCACATTGACGTGCATTCGATGCGCCGGTGACGTCCACAGTGGAGCTCCAAGGATTGGCGGGCCGACCGTCCTGGTCAGGGCGTCGACCTGACTTGACCAGCAGGTCGGCCTGCCTTTGCGGCTGCGGGCTTCTCGTGCCAGGGCAGCAGCGTGGCCAGGGTCCGTTTGTCCCGGATCAGTGGCGCGAGTCGGCGAGCCTGAAGCAGCAGGTTCGCGGCGACCAGGTCCGCGTGCGGTCGGGCAAGGCTGAAGCCCATGGCTTCACGCAGCCAGAGCGTTGCTTCGGTCCAGGAGTAGAAGCGGGTGTCGCAGCCGGGATTGACGGGGGGTGGGAAGCCGCCGGGCCCTTGCTGGCCAATCGACCAGAGCCGGACGATCTCCCGCGATCGGCCGATCCGAGCGCCGATGTCGGCAAGGGTGACCCAGTCGTCAGCACAGACTCGAACCGGGACGAGGTCAAGGGATTCCAGGTCGTTGATGGCGGACACGATGGCCGCGGCGAAGGTGTCGGCTGTGCGCGCCACCGATACGGCTTGCTGGCTAGCTGTTATGTCCGGGCAGACGGCCGCGATGGCGTCTGCCTGCGACCGCTCTACCGGACGGCCGAGGATCAGGCCAAAGCGGTACAGCGCCATCGAGACTCCCTTCCACCGAGGCGAGCGCCTAGCGATCAGATGTGAGAACGCCTGGCTGGCCAGTTCCGAAGGCCCCGGCCGTCCGGCCGCGACGCCACTGTGGACAGTGTTGTCGTGGGGCGTCGTGCGTGCCCGGCCTCAGCCAGGCCGCTAGGGCTCGCCGGTATGATCAATGTCAGTCGGGGTCGCTACCGCTTTCGTCGTCCCAGTCGCCGGGCGGCAGGCCGCTACGCAGGAGTTCGTGCAGGGCGTGGGCGAACGGGTAGCGGGGATCGGCGGTGAGCGCGCGGTTGATCGCGACATTTGCTAGGGCGCCGTTGCCGAGCCGCCAGGCGGTGAACGCCAAGAGGCTGGCCGGTGCGGGCACCAGTGGGGTCGGTGCGCGGCGGGTCAGGTCGATCCACATGCGCAGATGTTCCGGGGTCGGGCGGATGTGCTCCCACGCGTGCTCGCGTACTCGCGGGTGGTGCAGCAGCAGCAGGAGCCGCGCGGCGTCGTGATCGTTTAGCCGGTCGCCGTGTTCGTATTGGCTGATCGCCTCGTTGGCGGTCTGGCGGCCCCACTGCTGTATGACCTCGTCGGCGGCGGCGATCCAGGATCGCGCAGGCGTGGGTTCGTCGTTCTCGGTCATGCGGTGCTTGACCGTTTCGGCGAGCCGGATGCTCATCTGGTCGTGGACGTCGTCGACCACCTGAGCCATGGCGTGGCGGGCGGCTTCATCCAGGGGTTCCAGTTGGGCGGCGAGGGTGGCCCGGTTCGGTAGGGCCACGAGGCCGGCGACGGTGGCGTGCGCGGCCATGACGCTGTCGTCGATGGTGAGGCGGCCGCCGTGCCGCGGCGGCGCGTCAGGCTGGTCCGGTTGGTAGATGAAGAACTGGTTGCCGGCAACGCGGAGCAGATCAGCGACCGGCAAGCCGATCGAGGTGATGGTCGAGGCCGCCTGGACCAGTACCGGGTCGGCTTGTTCCGCTGTCCCGTATCCGACGGCGATCACGCTGGTCAGGCCCTGCCGGCCGATCACCCGGGTGACGTCGTCGACAAGATTCTGAATGTCGGAGGCGGTGCTGCCGGCGGGGGGAAGGTCAGCGCGTACGGCAAACACAACCTTCATGCCGCGAACGCCAAGGCACACCAGGCTGGCCTTTGGGGTGAAGCCGACCAGATACGGCACGATGGCCAACAGGTCGGCGCAGGTGCGGGCCGGTGGAAGCTGAGACTCCAGCTCCGGCCGAAAGTTGTCACTGGACATGTACGCTCCCTGTTGAGGGCTGGATGGGCTTGTGCTGGCGAAGGCCGCTCAGAATGAGCGGCGCGGGTTCAACGGAGGAGCTCCACACGGGCGTGTCCACAACGGACGCCGAAGCCGGCTGCGTTGTCGCAGCAGACTCAGCGTGGGATCCGACGATCGGCGCGACAGTGTGCGGTGCAGGAAGCAGGCCGTCACGTGCCGTGGTCGCGTGTTGCCGACCACGCCCGCCCGGAGGCCGGCCGTGGTGGTGACGGGATGCCGGCACGGCTTGCCGGACTGGCGGTGGTGGTGCCCGCGCTGCGCAAGTGCCAGCCGGGGCTAGGCCGTGCTGCCTCGGTGATTTTCCGGCCGGCCGCCGTCGCCAGGTCAAGGCGGTGGCCCACGGTGGCGGCACCGATTGTCGAGACGGCAGCCGTCACGTCGTCGACGCGTTCCCGGCTATTGTTTGCGGTGTCTGTGCGCCAGCGGCTAGTAGACGGCCGGTAGTGTGGCCGCCAGTGCCGCTGTTTTGGTGGCGGTGCGGAACATCGCGACGGCGTTCTCCGGGATGGCGGCTATACCGGTCGCCGCTTCCTGGTCGGTGAACGGCAGTCTCGCGTGTGGACCGACGCGGAACGCGGGAAGGCTGTAGTGCTGGCTGGCGACGACGTTCTCGTCGGCGGTTTCGTAGTCGTCGAATGCGCCTTGGTCGAGTCCGGGCATGGTCGTCTCCCGGTTGCCGGTGCACAGCACGACCAGGTCGTAGCTGCGGCCGTCGATGAGTACCGCGCCGGGCAGGGCGATGGGAAAGGCGCGCCGATTGACCACGGTCAGCAGCCGGCCGGGCTTGAGGTAGCGGCCGATCCCCTGGTATCGGCCGCGGATGGTCTGCTGCCACCGTTCGCAGGTGGTCGGCAGGTCTTCGGCGTACCAGTCGATGCGGTCCACGCTGTCCAAGGCCGCGGCGGCCATCGGCGGTTGCGGCGCGATGCCCAGGAACGACTCGACCGCGCATTTGCCGGCGTCGCCGCCGCCGACAACCGCGACTCGACGCATACCCCGTAGCGGCCACAGGCGGGCCATCCGTTGCATGAACTGTGGGAAGGTGAGAATCGTTGTGCCATTGGCGATGTTCTGGTCGGCCGGGTCACCCACGCCGCGCGCGTCGATGATTCGACCGGCGAACAGCGGACTGCGGTCGGCGATCTCGATCTGCGCCCCGCTGCCGTCCCGGGAAACCGCCAGGACGTTGGCGTTGGTCAACACGTCGGCGAACTGCGCCAGAGCGACCCGGATCACGAACGCCATGTCGGTGTTCGGCTGGTACTCCACCATGGACACGTTCGCGGCTTGGATCAGCCCGCCGGGCAGGAAGTTCAGGGCTGCCCCTTGGTCACCGGCCAACCCCGCGGCGCCGGCACGGTTACGCGAGTTCAAGAAAAACGTCGGCCGTGCGGTCATCGCGAACGTGCCACCGACGCGCTCGTTGCGTTCCAAGACCAACGGTTTCGGGTAGCCGCTCAAGACACGAGTTGCGGCGTAGACAGCGGCGTGGAAGCCGCTGCCGATGATGACCTCACGAGCGATGCTGCTGGAGCTGAGGGTATCCGTCTGACGCGGCTCGTCCGACCAGTAGGCGTCCAGCGCCTGGTCGGCGATATCGCGGCCATACGGGTCCAGGGCGATACCGGTGAGCTTGGCCTGCAACGGGTTGGGGAACTCCGATTCCCGTTCCGTCATCGCCCGCAGGCCCGTCGAGGCGATCGGGTTCTGTACGACGGCGGCGAGAACGGACTCGATCTGCGCGGACGGCTCGAACATGAGGCCCGCATCCTCTCTGCGCTGGCCGGCGCCGCGCCGAGCCGCGCACCACCCAGGGCAAACCCCGGGGTTGGCGCCAGGCAAGATCAACGCGGCCCCGGACGGGGTCAAAGGGTGGGATGGGTGGGCTCGACGGTCAGCTAAACCCGATGGGGTAGTGGATCGTGCCCGGGCGGATGCGCGCGCACAACCGGCGGCCGAGCAGGGTGCCGGGACTGGTTCAGGTGAACGGGGGCCGCATGCTGCGACGGCGACGCGCCGGTGGCGGTCGCGTTAGGCGCCGACCGGCAGCCGGCGGATGCGCAGCGGCGGGATCCGCCGCCATGAGGCGGCCAGGGTGTCGGACTGCGCGGGGTGGGCGACGACGTCGTAGTCCCGGATCCAGACCGTGTACCAGTCCTCGGCCGGCGCACCCATCCGCAGCAGTTGGTCGTCGCTGACCGCAATGCCAGCCAAGGCCGGGGGTTGGCGAGGCCGGTGGCGGTCGCGGCGCCCGGCCAGCATGGGACAGGCCCGAGCGCTGTACGCGGCGCAAGGCGGACAAACCCCAGGCTCAGCGGTGCACTGGTAGGCGAAATCCGAGTGCCGGGCGAACAGCACGGTCCGATCGCCGAGCCTCTGGCCGCAGACCTGGCAGCGGCGGCCGTGCAGGAACCGGTACTGCGCCAGATCACTGATCTTGCCGAACAGTGGCACACCAGTGCGGCTGACCGGGGTGATCTGGGGAACGACCAGCCCGCCTACGCAGTGCGATCCGGCCAGATGTTGCGGGATGTCAGGTGTGCGGGTCATCGGGGTTCTTCCGCCGGTGGGCTACTGGCTGGCCACGGGATGCGGCGTAGGTCGGCGACGATGTCGTCGACGCCGGTGACCAGACGGGCATGCGGCTGCGCGCGTAGCAGTTCGTGGCAGCCTGCGGACATCGCCGACGTGATCGGGCCGGGCACCACCCTGCAAGGCCGGCCTGCTTCGAGGGCGTGGTGGGCAACGCCTAACGCGTCGCTGCGCAAGGACGCTTCGACCACGACGGTGCCGGCGGTTAACGCCGCCACCAAGGCCAGGTTGGTCTTGACCCGTTCCCGGGTTAGTTGGGCCCCGGCGGGCCAGGCGCTCAGCAGCAGTCCCCGGTCGGCGAGCTGGCTGAACAGGTTTGCGTGCGCGGCGGGGTGGATCTGGTCCAGGCCATGCGGCAGGACCGCGACAGCACCGCCGCTACCGGTGCCGGTGCCGGCGGCGAGGGCCGCGCGGAGGGCGGCGCCGTCGACGCCCAGCGCCGGCGTGGACACCACCGTCCACGTCCGGTCGGTGAGGCGGAACGCGAGATCGGCGGCCACGTTTTGGCCGTAGCTGGTGGCGGCTCGCGACCCGACGACGGTGACCGACGTCGCCGGCTGCGGGATGGGGGCTGGCCCGTGCGCCCACAGGCACACCGGTTGCCAGCCGCCCAGATCGGCGAGGCCGGCCGGCCAGTCCTTGTCCTGCGGGATGACCACCCGCCAGCCGGCGCGTTCCGCGTCGGCGCGCGCAGCCCGCGCCTGCACCCACAGCCGGGATGCAGGCATGTTCCGCAGCCCGGCCCGGACCGCGACCGACCCTTACCCGGAGAACAACATGTCCACCATCTCGGTCGCGCCGCGCGTGGGCAGGAACTGCTGCACGAACGGGTTGCCCGGTTCACACAGCCAACCGAGGGTCGCCCGCGCCGTCCGTTCGTCGTGGAATTCGTCCATCAGGCCACCTCCGCAGCGAGATCTTCCAGGCCGGCGGTAGGGGCCGCGGCCAGGTCGGGTTCGGTGCGGTCGCCGCCCGTATGGTCGGCGGCTGGATCCATTTCGTCGGGTGGGGTCAGGTCGGTCAGGATCCGCCTGGCCACCCGCAGGACCGTTTCGGCGCACTGCTGGACCAGGTCGAGGTCGCCGTCGGCCCAGCCGAACACGTAGGCGTCGGAGTAGGCCGCACTGTCTAGCCCCAGGGCGCGCAGCACGATGTGCGCGACACTTTCCGCCTCGGTCTCGAACCGGCCGCGGTGCAAGTCCTGGCCGGAGGCGTCATCGAGGTGCCCGCAGCGGATGTGCGCCAGTTCTTTTCTGCACCAGATGGGCGGATCGTTTGGTCGTGCTGGCGATGGCATGGAGATCGGCGACCGGCGAACGGCCGTGACGCCTTGCCGGGGATGCCGATCGTGATGGGCTATGGCTTTCGGTTCATCTGATTGATGTCTGTCTAGGTCCACGTGCGGACGGCCGACGTTTGGCCAATGGTAAGGGGTTCGCATGATCCTCGTTAGCGACGGACAAGGGTGAGCAGACGCCGGTGGGCGCGGCTCTTGAGGTCGTCGTTGCTGCCTTCGAGGACGGCGGTGGCGCGAGCTGCGAGGTTGTTGCCCCGCAGTGAGCCGGTCGGGCGGATCGTTTGCTTCCAGTCGGCGTACTCGGTTAGCGCGCGTTCGGCGGCGTATGCCGTGGTTCCCAGCTGTGCGGCGTTAGCGGTGTAGAGGTCGATCAGCTCGTCGGTTCGCCGCCCGTGGCTGTTCTTGGTGCGAGTGGACGCGTCGTCGGCCGGTGGCTGCCACAGGTCGTCGACGACGCGGCGGTATTCCCCCAATGCCAGATCGGTGCGCGCCAAAGCCTCTTCCTCAGCAGCGAACTGGTCGAAATACGTAACGGAGAGGCCGAGCGTGCGGCGGGCTTCCTCGATCCGGTCGCGGGCGTTGCGGGTGTGCCGCACTCCCCAGCGGGTGATGGCGTCGCGGAGCGCGAACCGTTCGGTGTTGCGGCATACCGGCCGCCATGGGGTGACAACCACGTGGAACAAGCTGGACCCGTCGTGGCTGTTGAGCGCCACGATGAACGGAATGATCTGGTCAGCCACGCCTGCCGCGTCGATGGTTACGGTGTGGGGCAGGCGCATGCTGATGAACACCTTCCGCCCGTCGCGGACCGCGCCGGCGGACTCCCAGATCACGTCGCGACGGTCGACGAGGTCTTGCAGGAACGCGAACCCGTCGCGGTTTTGCAGCACTTCGTACTTGCTTCCGACGACACCGAGGCCAGCGCCGGTGTCCTGGCGCACTGTGACGAACTGCTCGGACAACACCCGGTGCGGGCCGGTGAGGCTGTTGCGGAACTCGACCGGTCGGCGCACCACGTCGAAGTCGATACCGCCAAGCTTGAGTACGTCCTCGATGTCGCTGATGCCGCCGGGCACGATGTTGCCTAGCTGGTGCCAGGCGGGCACGCTGCTGTAGAGGGCGACTTGGCCGCGGCTGGTGTCCAGGCCGTGCTGCGGCAGGATCTGTCCATCCTGTTGCTGGATCAGGACTTCGCCGTTGTCCCAGCTGCCGGGGTCGTTGACTCGGAACCGGCCGTTCCCGAGGGGGATGAGTTTGCCGTTGGCGACGCGGGCGTCGAAGTCAGCCTGCCTCGCGTTGGCGGCTTGGATCTGGTCGGCGCGTTCGGCGGCGAACGCCGCGTTGACGTCGCCTGGTTGTGCGGTGCTGGACATGGGTGGTGCTCCTTCCGGGTATGTGGACCCGGGCGCCCTGATGGCGTCCCGGGTGTGGTGCCGAACCGGAACGCCCCTTGGGCGCGTGTTATGGGATCGACCAGCCGCGGCGACGCCGGGTCAACAGCGACGCCCTGGAGTTGGCCGTTTGGGCTGTCGGCGAGCAGAACCAGCGAGTTCGGGCACGGCGGGGCCGCCGGCTAGATTTGGGATTGCTGGCCTGACGAGATCGGGTGCGGATCGGACAGACGTTGATCGGGCAGGCTATGTCAGTAGTTGCCACCTGGCACGCGCCGGACTGCAGAAACCGTATAATGAGGTGTGCCTAATATCGCTCGCCGCCACCATACGGTTCCGCGGTTCTATCTGGAGCGGTTCTCCGAGGACGGTCGGATCGGGACTGTTCGGCTCCCCGGCGACCAGCGGTTCGTACAGTCGGTGAAAAACGCCGCGACGAACAATAACTTCTACTCCCTGGATACGACAGAGCCGAAGGACGCCGACCTCTTCGAACGAAGCCTTGGTCGAATGGAGCGCGTGGCCTCCGTCGCTCTTAGGGCAGTCATCGAACGCGACGTTTGGCCGCTCGACTCGGAAGAACGCACAGCGCTCGGCGTCTTCGCCGCGACGCAGGCCCTGCGCGGACCGAATCAGCGGCGCCATATGGAGCAAATTGTTGCGGCCACGACCCGCATCGAACTCGGCGTGGGCGGCCGAGACAGCGTCTTTGCCTACGCGAAGGACAAGCTGGGTCGCGAAATCACTGAAGAAGAAGCGGATCGCCTCTGGGCTGACGTAACACAGCCGGGTGGACCACCGATTCGCCTATCCAGCCTGGGACACATCGAACAACTACTCCGGGTACTGCCGGAGATTCTGCCTTACTTTCTCGGGCGCCCTTGGGTGCTCGTAAGGTTTCAGCGGCGCAGGCTGTGCACCTGCGACACGCCGATCGCATTGATTCCTCATGCGGACCGTTCACCTGGTTCAGGTGTGGGTCTGCTCACCGCGTGGGGAATCACCTTTCCACTCTCGCGCGATGTGGGCTTGCTTATGGCTGACCCGTCGCCGCTCTTTGGACACATCACGTTGGACGCCGTCGCGGAGGGACGGGTCGACTCGCGCCAGCCCGGCACCGTGCAGCTCGCCGACTTGTTCAACAACGCTACGATCAACAACGCACGCATGTGGATCTTCCATCACCCGGAGGACAGGGCTCTACTCAACCGGGACCTCCCGGAGCCCCGCGAGGTGGAGATCGAGGTCCTCGGCGCCGATCCGGTGGAAATGGGCGAAAACCTGCGGAGAAAGCAGGAGGCAACTCGGAGCATGGCGCTGTTGACGCCTGACTGCGGCCGGTAAGAGGCCGGTGGCGCTCGGCTTGGCTCCCATGCGTGGAAAATGACTTCAACTACCGTCTCTCCATGTCCGCCGTGCGTTTGCCTCCATCTTCCTGTTTTGCCGTATTAGCCCTACGAAACGAACCCAGTCTCGGATGAATCGCGGTCGCCGGGTTCCCAGCTCCGGGATCTGCGTGTAGTAGTCGCGGCTATTCGGCCCGAACGGAACGGGGACTCCTTCGCGGTAGGTGATGAAGTCGTATGGCCTTCGCCCCGGCGCACGGTGACGGACGAAGAAGATAGGTGCGCCGTCGAACTCGTCGCCTTCCTTCGCGATGTCCTCAATCCGGGCCCACGGGATGTGCCCGACTTCGACGACCGTAGGCGCTGGGTTTTCGGTTGGCGTGAGAGTGCGTCGTCCTCGGTCATCGTAATAGCTCTTCTTACCTCTAATAACGACCTCCACGCCGCCATGGACAATCTCGATCAGTTCTGGTCCCGTGTAGGCGTACCCCCGCCAAGTCATATTGTTACTGCCGTCGTAGCCGCGCTCATAGCGTGCCACGTTCATGATGATGATCTTGTTGTTGAGTCCCTCGGTACGGATCGGCCCAAGCACCTCCCACGCCTTGGATTCGAGCTCGCGAACCCGTTCCCGCTGTTGCCGGAACGATAGGCGCCGCCCAAGAAGGAAGATGGCGATCGTGACGCCGAACGAGGCCGTCGAGACCACAAGAGCCGCGAGGTCTACCCAAGAGAACGATCCAGACACTCGGCAAGTTTATTGGCACGCGAGGTTCCGGACCTACGACCGAGCCCCGCTACCCGCGCTTGATGTCTTTGTAGGCAGGGTGGGGATGCCGAGGTTGATGGCGGTCCGTCGCATGTGGACGAGCTTCTGTTCGGCCGCGGTCAGGCTGGTCTGCAGCCCCTCGACCTCGCCGAGCCAGCCGCGGTCATGTGCCTCGACGATGCGTTCGCGGAGGCTGGCGATGATGGCTTCGAGGCGCTGTTGTTGAGCCGGTTCGGGGCGCAGCATCGGGCACCGTATGTCCCGTTGACCGAACTAACCGGGGACGTCCTGCGGTTCTCCGATGTTGACGGACGGTGACGTTCGTGGCCGTTTTGCTTTTGCGGGTCACTGCGCGTAGTGAGGTGTCTCTGCTCTGATCCCGTGCTGTCAGGGGAAGACGGCTCGTGGAGGTTCGGGTGGCGGAACGCGGCAGGGTGATCCGGGACGTGGCGGCCTTGGCGGTCGCGAGAGTCGGGCGGGTCGAGGAGACCGGTGACCGGCTGCGGCCGTTCAGGCTTGTCGATGAGCATGGTGTCGAGGAACTGGCTGTCACGGAGTTCCTGGGCCACATGCTCGCCGACGACGCTAGCCCGGCGTCGCTGCGTTCGTATGCCTACGAACTGTTGTCCTGGTTCCGGTTCCTGCGCGCGGTCGAGGTGCCGTGGCATCTGGCTAGCCGGGTGGAAGCCCGCGATTTCGCGTTGTGGCTGAAGACGAGCAAGAAGCCGGCACGGCCGCGGCTGCCTGATGCGCCGGCGCCGGGGTCGGTGAACCTGGTGACAGGCAAGGCAACGCCGGCCGAAAACTACGCGGCCCGGACCCGGCGGCACGCCCGAGCGGTGGTCCGCGCCTTCTACGAGTACCACCGCGAGACTCATGGTCGACCCCTGGTCAACCCATTCCCCAAGACCGCGGGTGTCGAGGATGAGGATCTCAACGCCCACCACAACCCGATGCGACCGTTCCGCCGGCAGTCTCGCCGAGCCATGTATCAGCCGAAGGAGCCCAAAGCAGCGCCACGGAGCATTCCGGACGACGCTTTCAACGTCCTTTTCGCGGCGCTGATCTGCAACCGGGATCGGGCGCTGCTCGCGTTCTACATTTCCACCGGCGCACGCGCCTCCGAGTTGCTGGGCGTCCGCCAGGGCCTGGTGGAACCGGAGGAGCAGGTGATCGGTGTGGTCCGCAAGGGCAGCCAAGCCTTGCAGCGGCTGCCTGCCTCAGCGGACGCGTTCGTCTGGCTGCGGCTCTACCAGCAGGAGACCATGGGTTTGGTTCCGAAAGGGCCGAACGAGCCGTTGTGGTGGTCGCTGCGCCGACCGTTCCGGCCGTTAACGTACGACGCGGTGCGGATGGTGTTCACCAAGGTCAACGCCGCCCTCGGCGCGAACTGGACCCTCCATGACCTGCGACATTCTGCGGCCAAGCGGATGGTCCGCGACCCGAACCTCACGCTGGCCGACGTGCAGTGGGTCCTGGGGCACGCCCACATCACCACCACGGAGATCTACACCGCACCCACTCCCAACGAGGTCATCGCTCACGTCCTAGCCCACCACGACCGGCAGCGCGCCGAGCGAGAAGGACCACCAGCGCCCCCGGCGCCCGGTTACCGGCCGGAGGTGCTTGCGACCTTGTTCGGTGCCGCGCCTGCCGAGGTACGTGATCGGTGAGCGTCACGGCGATCGACACCGCAGTCGCCGACGCGAAGCTCGACGTTGTTGAGGCGGTGCGGCTCGGCGAGTGGGAGCCGCGGCCGGTCGAGCAGAGTTGGTGGCAGACCTGCCAGACCCGCGTCGCGTTGGTCGAGCGGCTCCTGCGCATGTTCACCGGGCAAGGAGCGAGCAGCACCCGTGACAAGACCCGGCGACGTGGCCTGGGCAAGGTGCTGGACTGGCTCGAACGCCAGCCCGGCGCCACCTGGCAGCAGCGATGGCTGGCCAGCGGCGCCAACGCGGCCGGCTTCGACTGGGCCGACCTGCCACTGAACGGAATCGTCGACCCGCGGCGTCACCACCGCGACGAGCTGAGCTGTGGACTGGCCATGCTGGTGGCCGGCCAGGCAATCCGGCCCGGCTACCCATGGCTGTTGCGGCAACGCCAAGCCCTGATGCTCGCCGAGGTTCGTGCGGCCATCGACCCCGACGGCTTCGCCCGCATCGAGCGTGACGCCAACCAGGCCGCCCGCTACGCGAGGTCTGATGCGTTGAACAAGCTCACCTGGATCGTGATCCGCAAGGGCGGCCTGGTCGCCGACATCACCGTTGGCGACTGCGTCGAGCTGACCAAAGCGCTGCAGGAGCACCACTTCCGGGGCAGCGCCGGGCGTCCGCTGTTCTACGCGCTGCTGAAGGCGACCGGCGTGCTCCCAGCCGCGGCGCCGGAGCGGCTACGGGCGCTGCGGGTGGACGGCCGCCGCAGCGTCGAGCAGATCGTCGACGCCTACGACATCCAGTGCGGGCCGGTCCGGGACCTGCTGGTCGAATACCTCACCGAGCGATCCCCCGAGCTCGACCACACCTCGCTGCGATCGGTCGCCCGCAACCTCTGCCGGCTGTTCTGGCGCGATCTGGAGATCCACCACCCGGGCATCGACTCGCTGAGGCTGGCCCCCGAGATCGCGCAAGCGTGGAAGGAACGGCTGGCCCACATCCGCGACGCCGATGGCAAGCCCGTGCGGCCGCGGGTGAACTACCGCAGCGAGTTGGTGTTCGTGCGGGCCTTCTACGAGGACATCGCCCGCTGGGCCGCTGACGACCCGGCCCGCTGGGCGCGCTGGGTCGCGCCGTGCCCGATCAAGGCCTATGAAGTGACTCGCAAGAAGGTCCAGGCGCGGGTCAAGGCCCGGATGGATCAGCGGACCCGGACCCAGCTGCCGCTGCTGCCCGCCCTGCTACGCGCGGTTGACCAGCAGCACAAAGACGCCGAGGAACGCGTCGGCATCGCAAGGGCTGTCCCCTCCGGCAGTCGGCTCACCGCAGGCGGCATAGAGTTCCAGCGTTGCCGCGTCGGCGACTCCGGCCGCGTCTACGCCATCGACCTGAGCACAGGCAAGCGACGAGACCTGACCCACGAGAAGGAAGCGGCGTTCTGGTCGTGGGCAACGGTGGAAGTGTTGCGGCACACCGGAATCCGCATCGAGGAGATGCTGGAACTGACCCACCAGAGCTTCGTCGCCTACACGCTGCCCACCACCGGCGAGGTTGTCCCGATGCTGCAGATCGCTCCGTCCAAGACCGACGCCGAGCGACTGCTGCTGGTCTCGCCCGAGCTGGCTGAGGTCCTGACCGCGATCATCTTCCGCGTCCGCGCGGGCAACGCCGCCCTGCCGCTGGTCTCCGCCTACGACGTGTTCGAGCAGACCTGGAGCCCGCCGATGCCGTTTCTATTCCAGCGCCGATACGGCACCGAGGACCGTCCGCTGACTCGCAGCTACATCCGCGAATGCCTTCTCGCCACATCCCATGCCGCGCAGATCACCGCCGCCGGCCAGCCACTGCAATGGCGACCCCACGACTTCCGCCGGATCTTCGTCACCGACGCCGTCCGCTCTGGCCTGCCCCCGCACATCGCCGCCAAGCTCTGCGGCCACTCCACAGTAGACACAACGATAGGATATGCCGCCATCTACCCCGAGGACGTGATCGCCCACCACCGGGCGTTCATCGCACGCCGCCGCGACCAGCGACCCAGCGAGGAATACCGCGACCTCACCGCCGCCGAATGGGACGAATTCCTCGCCCACTTCGAGCTGCGGAAAGTTGCTCTCGGGACCTGCGGCCGGGACTATGGCACCCCCTGCGCGCACGAAAACGCCTGCGTCAGATGCCCACTCCTTCGGGTTGATCCGGCCCAGATGCTGCGACTGGAGGAGATCCACGCCAACCTCGCCGACCGACTCGCCGAGGCCAAGGAGCGGGGCTGGCTGGGCGAGGTCGCCGCGATCCAGACCACCATGGCGGCCGCAGCTCAAAAGCTCGAAGCCATGCGCACTGCCCGCGAGACACCTGTTCTCCTCGGCATGCCCCATGCCCGTCTACCCGCCGGCCGATCGAACTGGCGTGAACCGAAACGATGAGGGCCCCGCCACAGGCGTCGATCGTCGCATCATCTTCTGCTGAGCGGATGTCGGCGGATTGCCAAGGTCCCTACCCGGCCGTGGTGACGGTAGAGTCCTGCCGTGGAGGTCGTGACTCGCGCGGACAGGCCGGATCTGCACGACATGGCCGCTACCGTGTTCAAGGAACGCTGGCCGGAGTTCATATTCCACGACGAGATACCCAAGAAGTACATGGGCCGCGTCAAGCAGCACTTCGGCCGCTTCGACATCATGGTGCTCGACCACGACGCCGTGGTTGCCGGTGGTTGGGGCGTACCTATTCCGTGGAGCGGCGACGCCGACGATCTGCCGTCGGGTTATGACGATGCGCTGGTCCGAGCCGTGCACGCGCGGGAGGCGGCCATCCCAGCCACGACGCTGAGCTTCATGGCCGTCGCCGTCGGATCAGCGCATGACAAGCGGGGTCTCGCCACTGTTGTTCTTCAGGAGCTGACGCGACGGGCTCACGAGGCTGGCCTTGTCCACGTCATTGCTCCGCTACGGCCGACATGGAAGCACCGGTACCCGATGGTTCCCATGGACGAATACGCCGCGTGGGCACGCGCAGACGGGCTCTCGATCGATCCGTGGATTCGCGCCCATCAGCGGATGGGCGCACGGGTGCTTGGCCCGGCACTGAGCTCGATGGTGGTTGAAGGCACCGTCGCGGAATGGGAGAGCTGGACGGGCATGGTCTTCCCTGTCACGCGAGAATATGTCGTCCCAGACGCGCTGAACCTGGTCCGGATCGACCGGGAACGGGACTGCGGTGTCTACGTAGAGCAGAATCTCTGGGTGCAGCACCGCTGAACGAAAGCATCGCCTACCGCAGTGCGGCGTGCCACCAGCCGCCCTTGGCTGTCAAGGTCAAGTGCGCAGAAGCGGCTGCGAACAAGGGCGCGCCACCGCTCCTTGATGCACTTCTTCGTCCGAACTCACACACCGACACGCCCGGGCGAGAAGGCATTGCAATCCCTCTCCATCACTCTAGGTGAGGAGTGGATGCCGGGCGCGGTGCGCTGTCGACCAAGATCACTTCGGTTAAGCAGGGGTGCTCGTGCTGGCAGCTCGTGCCGTAGGCGCGTCCGCAGGTGCCAAGTTCGATCTTGCGTTTGGCGAAGTGTCCGAGGAACTCGTCCCATTCGCTGTCGGTGGGTTCGCGGTACTCCTCGCTCGAGCGCAGGTTTCGCCGGCGGGCGATGAACGCGCGATGGTGGTCGATGACGTCCTGGTCGTAGACCGCGATGTAGGTCTGGGTGGTGGCGATCGCGTCGTGGCCGAGGATCTTCGCGGCGATGTGCACGGGCAGGCCGGATGCGACCGCTTCGGTGGCGAAGATGCGCCGGAAGTCGTGTGGGCTGAACGCGGCCGGGGTGCCGTCCGGGTTGGTAATCGTGGCCGCGGCGACGAGCTCGTCGAGGAGTTCCTTGACCCGAGTATGCGTGACCGCGATGGTGTTCAGTCCCCACCGACGCTGGAACAGGAACGGCAGCGGCGGGCTGTGCAGCCGTTCGGCGTGGTCGTACCGGGTGACCAGGGGCACGCGTTCGTTGCCGCCCCGGACGCGGTGGATGACTTGGGCGAACACGTTGGCCAGCTCCGGGCCGATGACCATTCTCTGAACTTGCGGCCGAAGCGCGCGGCTCAGGAGTGCTGGCTGGCGACCGGCGTCAGTTGCTGATCCTCGGTAGTGGGGTCTGTGGGTTTGGTCGCGTCCATCGCAGGCGAGGCGGGTTCGCTGCTCCTACATCCTCAGCAAGTTGGCGTCGGAGCTCACCGGCCAGGTTACGCAAAGTCTGTGATTCGGCGGCTGACAGCGGAGAGTCAACCGCGCTATTGGGTCCGTCCTTGTCTTTAAACGCGGCTTCCGCGAGTAGGTTCAGTAGTCTCATGTAGATGTCTTTCGCGGCTGGAGTGAGGAACATTCCTCCGGCATCCTCGCCGAAATACCAGTCGTGGAAGTCTCGCATGTATCTTTGCAAATCAGTTCGTTTTGGTTGCTCTTCCATTGGAGGCCAGTACCGAGGTAAGTGTCTAGAAACATGAAATAGTGCCTGATAGCGTTCTAGCCTCTTGCCTTGCATTGTCTGATCGTACGAGTGCTCAAGCGTGAGTCTCATGTTGGAGCGCGTCGTCAGGTAGGTAGCGATAGTCCCGACAACAGCACCAACGATCGCTCCAACCAACCCGATGATCACGGTCATGACGACTCCCCTCGTGCCGTTGGTCGATGATAGGGGTTGAAGGAACCACATCCTCTTCTCTTAAGGTGATCTTCAGGCTCTGATGGCTCGCATCCCTGGTCAGCGGGCCACAGGGACCGCCGGACTGCCGAGTTCGACAGTGGTGCGGGAGCGTCGGTCGATCTGGGCGAGCTTGTCGTTGGCGCCGGCGAGGCTGATTTTGAGGCCTTCGGCTTCGCCGAGCCAGCCCTCACGCTCGGCCTCGGCGATGCGGGCGATCAGATTGTCGCGGATCTCCGCGATGCGGGGGCGTTGAGCGGGGTCGGGCCAGTGCATGCTGCAACGTAGGCAGCTGTGCTCGTGAACGCGCGGGGTTCCAAAGGCGCGTCCGCATGTTCCCGTGGCGACTTTTCTCAGCTCGAAATGTCCGAGGAATTCCTCCCATTCGGCGTCGGTGGGGATGCGGTATTCCTCGCCTGGGCGCAGGGACCGGCGGCGGGCGAGGAAGGCCAGGTGGGCTTGGATGGCCTCCTCGGGGTAGACGGTACGGGCAACCCCTGCACTACTCGCCCCACGATTTCCGGCGAATCTTCATCACCGACGCCGTCATGAGCGGCCTGCCACCGCATATCGCCCAGGTCATAGCAGGCCACCGCGACATCAACGTCACCCTGGGCTACAAGAAAGCTCAGGAATTGCATCAGATGGGCGAGGATCCTCAAGTCACCTGTGTCCTGTATCGCCGAAGGTTGCGAGTGTCAGAGTTAGGTTGCGAGTGATCTTGCGAGGGTCAGAATTACCCTGCGAGTCGCTGCCGGGCGGGCTGTCCAGCCTCCGTGAAGTTGGCAGGTTCTCGGGGACCGTGCGGTTGTCGCGGCGGATTCTCGCGCGGGTGGCGGTCGCAGCCGCTGTTGTTGTCCCTCGTTGGGTTCATCGTGGGGTATGCGTTCGGACCGTACCTGCGATGATCGGGCGCAACTGGTCGTAGAGGTGCGAGTTCGAGACCTGCTCCTGGATCTCCTGCGGCCAGTGCAGCTGCGTTTCCCCGGGCCTGAGGCGTGCCTGGTAGGGGAAGCCGAAGGGAGGGCAGGAGCTTGAGCCGTCCAGGTCGAACTTGGCGATGAGATTGCCGGTCCGCGCTTCGTAGACCTGGTAGGTGTACGACGCCTCGATCAGCGACATCGTCACCGCTCTGCCTTCGACACGGGGCACTGCGGTGGAGAGACCGTCGTACGGCGGTTGGTGGTACGTGCACGACTTGATCGCTGATCCGGTTCTGGTCAGGTACTCGCAGACCACGAGCTGCACATTGGTACTGGCGTTGGTACTCGCGGTTGCGCCGGTTGGCCTCCATTCGGCCGGCAACCGTTCGTTGTCCGGCTCGGTGAGGACAGGGTGGACTTCACGGCCGTCGCCAAGCTGGAAGAAGTCCGCGGGGTGTGGCCCGGGCCCGGCGTAGGGTGCGGCCCGATCGGTGTACTCCGATGGATGCCGCACCGGACCGGTTCCCCGATCCTGGGGGCATAGCGTGGCGGGGAGGGACGGGGGCCGGGGTTCGAGTTCGAGGTAGTACCTGACCAGGGTGACCCCGGGCACCGCTGCTCCGATGAGTGCCGCGATGACCATCCACAGCACCAACCTCCTCCGGGACCGCGTCGGCGCGGGCGGCTGCCAGCCGGGCAGCGTCACGTTTCGCGCCCTTCATCCGAGGACATGACGAGAGGATATAGGGGGATGTCTACCCATCTCCGTGGATCTTGGAGCCGTCATGCCGCAATGGACATGCGTTCCGGTCCGGGGTTTACCAATACACAGCGGACGGTCACGGAGACCCAGTATCACGGTCCTCCGTTGACCCCACGCCAGCCGGAGAATTCCCGCACTCACCACCTACTCGAACCAACAAGATCCACCGAAATCGCAAGGCAGTTCTGACCAAATCCCGGCCGGGTCGGTCAGATCTACTCTGCGAAGCGCTGGTCAGCCGGCCGACGATTCGCAGACTTCAACTGGATCGGACAACCTGCTTGTCAGGGTGGCCATCGGTTTCCTGAAGCTGATGCAGCGTATCGCGTCTGATCAGCAAGTTTGCCAGAGAGCGCCCGTCTGATGCAAGATCTTCCCTCCAGAAGGGATGGTCTGGAGTGGGGCAGCAGATGAAAGCTCTGGCCGGGGCGGCACGCTTGGAGCTGGTCTCGGGTGTGGTTCAGCTGCGTCCGGAGGACGCGATGTTCGATGCGATGCTGCGTGGATGGCGAGCGCAGCAGAAGGCTCGGGGTTTGCGCGACGAGACAGTCGAGGATCGGGAGCGGCTGGTACGCCGTTTCCATGGCTACGTCAACGAGTATCCATGGCGGTGGACGCCGGCTCATCTCGACGAATGGTCGGCCCACCTGACCGGTGAGCGGAGGCTGGCGCCGTCGACGGTCCGCGCGTATCAGGGTGATCTGCGGATGTTCACCGAGTTCCTGATCGACGGCCGGTACGGCTGGGGACCGGCCTGCGAGGAGGCGTTCGGCACCCATCCGGTGGCGATCTGCCACGAGTGGAACACGATCGCCCACCTCAACGGCTACGAAGGTGCACCCGAGGCCCGTCCGTTCAGCCGGAAGGAGCTGCAGTTGTTCCTCGACTACGCCGATGAACAGGTCGAGCGTGCGGTCCGGGCGGAACGCAAGGGTGCGCTGGCTGCCTACCGCGATGCCACCCTGTTCAAGGTCGTCTACGGGTGGGGGCTACGACGCACGGAGACGGCGAAGCTGGATCTGGTCGACTTCGGCCGTAACCCGCAGGCACCGCAGTTCGGGCGGTACGGCACGCTCAATGTCCGGTATGGCAAGGCCAAGCGTGGTCAGCCGCCGCGTCGGCGCAATGTGCTGTCGGTGATGGACTGGGCGGTGGAGGCGGTTGCTGACTACGTCGAGAACGTCCGGCCGCGTTTCGGCTGTGATGACCACCCCGGGTTGTGGCTTACCGAACGACGCGGGCGGATCACGCCGTCGGAGATTAACGCCCGGTTCGTCGCCTACCGCGACGCCCTCAAGCTGCCAGGCGAGCTCGTACCCCACTCATTAAGACATTCCTACGTCACCCATCTCACCGAGGACGGCGTCGACCGCCGCTTCATTCAGCAGCAGGTGGGCCACGAACGGGACAGTTCGACCGCGATCTACACCCACGTAAGCGACGACTTCATGAACACTGCCCTGAACAAGGCGCTGGCTCCTGCCTTCGGCAGGACGCGATAAGGAAGGACGAGCCGATGGCGGCCAAGCTCGACTATCGCTGGCATCTCCGCAGGATCATGGCCGACCGCGGGATGTTCTCCACGACCGACCTGCTCAAGCCGCTGGCCGAGCGCGACATCCAACTGTCATCCAGCCAGGTCTACCGGCTGGTCGTCGACCGCCCCGAGCGTCTCAGCTTGAAGATTCTCATGGCGTTGCTCGACATTCTGGACTGCACTATGGACGACCTCATCGAGCCGGTCTCTGCGGCCGGCACGGGGGCAAAGCCGAGGAAGGCCGCAGCGGGCGGCGCCGGCGCGGAAAGCATCGGGAGCCTTCGGCCGAAGCGTGCCCGGATCACTGCGGTGGACCAGTGACCGACACCGTCGATGACGTCTTGCAGGACCCGGTCGAAGTGGTCGTGCGTCTGGTCAAGTCCGTCGAGCGGCACCTCGACGAGGAGGCCGTCCGCGCGGTCGTCTGCGCGGTGATGGGCCAACGGGCCGGCCGTCGGCGACTGGCTCAAGCCCTCCAAGCGGACGCGACGGTCCTGCGAACGGGACGGCCGCCCGCCCCATACTGCGTGGCCAAGCTGCTGATGGCGCTACGCGAGGAGGGCGCCCGAGACGTCAGCCGTCCACGGTGCAGCGGATGTGATCGCGCGGTGGCGTACGTGGGCAGCCGCAGTGGCGGCGTGTGGACCTGCTCGCCATGCTCCGACGCGCCGACGAACTGCGCAGGCTGCGGTCAACTGCGGCGAGTAGTCAGCCGCGACCGTCACGGCAGCGCCCGGTGCGCGAAATGCCCCGACACTGCCGGCGACCCGCTCAATGACCTCGTCAACCTGGTCACCGGGCTCGACCCCGCGTTGACCGCCGACCAGGTGCACGCTGCTCTCGGCCGGGCCACCGTCCGCCCAGCCGGGCAGCGGCGACTCGCCTGGGCGGTGCTCTCCTCACCCGCGTTGCTGACCGGGGCGGGGCACGACGCGCCGACTCCGGCGGTGCTGCGGTTCCTCGACGAACTCGTTGCCGTCGGCGCCACCAGAATCGTCCGGCCGGCCTGCCCCCGCTGCCACGGGGTGAAGGTGCTGTCGAAGCTGCTGGACGGCAAACGGGTCTGCCGGGCCTGTTTCGCCCGGCACGCCGCCGTCCCGTGCGCCCGCTGCGGGGCGGTACGCGAACCTGCCACCCGTGACGCCGACGGCAACCCGCTCTGCCCGAACTGCCTGATCTCCGACCCGGCCAACCTCGAGGTATGCGTCGGTTGCGGCCGCCGCAAACGTGTTGCGGTCCGGACCCCGGACGGCCCTCGCTGCGACAACTGCCGCCCGAAACTCACCGCCGAATGCTTCCACTGCGGCAGGACATCAGCCTGCGAGATGTCGCAGGCCACCGGGCAGCCCTGGTGCCGGCGCTGCCAGCAACGATGGGCCACCTGCAGCGGCTGCGCCACCACAGCGCCGATCCGCGGAGGCACCTGGGTCGCCCCGCTTTGCGCCGCGTGCACCAACCCGGACCCCGACTTCTGGGGCCGCTGCCCGACCTGCAAGGCCACCTGGCAACGCAGCCCACGCCCCTGCCTGCGCTGCAACCTGAACGAACGGATCGACAAACTTCTCAGCAACGGCACCGGTGTCGTCCGAGCGGACCTCGCGCCCTTCCGCGATGCGCTCGCCAATGCCGAACGCCCCGACTCCACCCTCGTCTGGCTGTCCGGCACGAAGGTCAGCGCCGTGCTGGAACACCTGAGCCGCGACAATCGGCCCCTCTCGCACAACGTCCTCGACGAACTGCCCTCCGACAAGCTGCTGGCTCACTTGCGCAGCGTCCTGGTCGCCACCGGCGCCTTGCCAGTCCGCGACGAACGCCTCGTCGTCCTGGAAGCCTGGATCAAGACCGCGGTTCAGAATCGAACAGACCCCGTCGAGCGGCGGGTCTTGCACGGCTATGCCGTCTGGCACCACCTGCGCCGGCTGCGACGCCGCGTCGATGACGGCCACACCACCCATCTGCAGGCCCTCAACGTCCGTTGCCACGTCACCGCCGCCGTCAACTTCCTCGACTGGCTGACTGCCAGCAGCCTGACCATCAAGACGTGCACCCAACAGCACCTCGATCAGTGGATCGCCAATCCGGACACCACCTACCACGACGAGACCGGGCACTTCGTCCGCTGGGCCGTTCAACAGCGACACACCACCGGGCTGACCTTTCCAGCCGTCCGGTGGGCCGGCCCGCGGGGCACGCTCGACACCGAGAAACGCTGGGCCAACGCCCGCCGACTCCTGCACGACAACACGTTGCCCACGGGCGACCGAGTCGCCGGCCTACTGCTGCTGCTCTACGCGCAGCGCATCGCCACGATCAGCCAGCTGACCGTCGAACACGTCGACCTCGAAGGCGACACGCTCACGATCAGGTTCGGCAGCTCACCGGTCGTCCTCCCGGAGCCCTTGGCCAGCCTCGTCCGCCAACTCGTCGCGACACGCCGCGGCAAGGCCAGAATCGGCACCCCAGACGACATCCCGTGGCTGTTCCCGGGTGGCCGTCCGGGTCAACCGCTCGGCGACGACCGGCTCGGACAACGCCTCCACGCGATCGGCCTACGCCCCCAGCAAGACCGCTCCACCGCACTGTTCGCACTCGCCGCCGAACTCCCCGCCGCCGTCCTCGCCCGGATGCTCGGGATCCACATCCAGGTAGCGGTCCTATGGCAGAAGGCATCCGCAGGCGATTGGTCCGGATACGCCGCCGCCGTAAGCCAACGAAAGCCATCTTGACTTCAAGCGACTCCCGCCATGGCACGTCGACTCTCACCCATGCAATCCGCTATCCCTGGTCCATCTCACGGGCTGAGCCGTTCAGGGCGCTCCGATGCGGCCGTCGGTCGTCTCCGCAAAGGCCAATCCTCGAAGTATCTCCATGTCGGTAATGTCCTTCTGTCGCCATGGCCGGCCGTTGCGCAGATGGGGGAACTGCTCCTTCATGGCGAGCATGCCAGAGACGCTCATGGCCAGGACCGGCGTGCCGTCCAGCGTCACGAGCTCATCGCCGAAGGATCCTGGCGGGAACAGCCAGTCGGCGAACCGCCCAAGGGGCTGGCTGAACGATCCGTCTGGCCACCGATCAAAGTAAGCAGTACTGAACGAAACGTCGTCCCACGTGAACTCGCAAGACTCCTCCGGCGGTTGAGTCGGCAGAGCCGTGGCGCCAGCTCCCACGAGAAGCGCCTTCGAACGCTCGGCATGAATGCGCTCGACCCAGAACTCCACGTCGCCGTGCTCACGCGTAATCCGGCCGATCCTCGCATCGAGTCCCCAGCCTCCGAACAGCCACGCTGGGATATCGTCCGTCTGCAGGACCGCGACGACCTCGCGAATGACACGCAGCTGCCCTTCGGTCTTCTCGTCCATAGTCGTGATCCTGCCATGCAGGTGGACTGGCCATCCGCCGCCCACGGGCGCCAGGCTCCGGACCTATCTGGACCACGCCGCCGCCGACGTCCTGGCGACCGCCCTGCCCCGCTGACCTTCCGGGAACGGACACATTCAGAGACTTGCAATACCCGACTGCACCGTTTGTTCATGTACGCCAGGTCACTGCCCATCCGTTGCACGGTCTCGCGGGTGAAGCGGGGGTCCGGGTGCACGGCGAGCCAGTTCACCTCGTGGGCGCGGGCGAAACGCAGCAGATCCAACAGGCTCCGTCGCCCGTCCGGGTGGTCTGCCAGCAGCGGCAGGTGGCGGTCGCGGTCACTGGCCGGCGCCGGGTTCCCGATTGTGCCGGTGGGCAGTATGTGTCCAGGTCTCGGCGGTCGCGGCACGCAGGTGTCCGTCGGCGTCGTACCAGACCGGTTGGCCGCTGGACTCGATGCGGTCGCCGCCGCTGTCGCTGAACCAACCAGCGCGGGGTGGATGAGCAGGCGTCGCGGCCGGTCGCTACGGCAGCGGCGTGCTCGGCTATCGGGAGCAACTGTGTGACCCGCCACCACAACCGTGTTGTCATCGTGCGGTTCGCCTCCATCGGTGTTGTTGGTATTCCTTTTCTGCGTGAGAAGCGCGCGAGAAGCTGCAACGTGCGAGATCAGGTGCGCGTTCTGGATTCAGGTACAGAAGGGTGTGGATCATGCTGACATTGAGCTTTGCCGTCAGCGACTCCCCGGCTCTTGTCGGCGCTGCTGGCGCCGGAGGTCAGGACGGGTATGAAGGGCAGCGAGCGGGGAATGTCTGTGCCGACGTGAAGGTGAGAATCGTTGATCCTTCACGAGGTTTAGCCAGCTTGGCCTAGCGGTGCGCCATGTTGGGCCATGAACGGCTCCGGCGGAACTACACCGTCCGATGTGGAATCAGCGTTGACATGAACCTCGAAGTGCAGGTGTGGTCCGCTGGAGTGGCCGGTGCTGCCGACCACTCCGATCGGGGCGCCTACGGATACCGTGTCTCCTACGTGGACGGTTGGCTGGCGGCCGAGGTGGCAGTATCTGGTTATGATTCCGCCGTCGTGGGCCAGGTCGATGTACCAGCCACAGCCGCGGGTCAGGTTCTTGTCGCCGTCGCGGTGGCAGCCCCAGTCACTGTCGTCGCGGATGTCGATGGCGTTGCAGCGAACGCGGACGACCTTGCCGGCTGCCGCGGCCCGGACGATGGTGCCGCGGGGTGCGCCGAGGTCCACGCCGTCGTGGGTGGGACGTTCGGCGGTCCGGAAGCCGGATGTGACCGGTGCCTGAACGGGCTGGGTCCAGCCGCTGGCGGCGCAGCTGGCCAGGCCCAAGGTCTCGCTGATCGTGGTGACTAGCATGGCGGCGTGCTCCGCCCACTTCTGATAGGCGTTCGGGCGCGCCGATTTCTGCACCGCTTGTGCGGCCTCGGCGAGAGGCATCGTCTGCCAGCCGTCGACGGTGGCGAGTTTGCGGTAGAAGGCTTGGGATGCGTACACGGGGTCGGTGAGCTGCTGCGGTGTGCCCCAGCCTTGGCTGGGGCGTTGCTGGAACAGGCCGAGGCTGTCGTGGTCGACCGGGACGGTGCGGTTGTAGAGGCTGGACTCGGTGATGGCGGTGGCAACCGCGATCACCCAGGCCTGGCTGGGCAGGCCGGTGTCGGCGCCGACCCGGATGATGGTGACGGCATTGCCGACCTGTTCGGAGTTGAACGGCTCGATCGGTGACCATTGCGTGGACGGCCCCGACGTTGTCGCGGCGCCGGCGCCGGTGGTGTGCGTCGCGGTGGGGACGGCGGTGGTGGTGCAGGCGGATGCGGTGCCGGCGGTGAGCACGGCGGTGCCGGCGCCGCAGACGAGTACGACGCATAGGCCTGCGGCGACGATGGTGGCGATGGCGCGGCTGCTCATGGGTGGACCTGCCGCGGTGATCGGCTGGACATGGTGACCTCCGGGACGTGGGGTTGGGCGACGGGCACGCGGGCTGCTACGCCGCGGGAAAGAGAGGGCGTGGCTGCTCGAGGTTTTTGACCGGGCAGTGGTGGCCCCTGACGGCGTGAAGGAATGCGCGGTGGACGGGCCGGCTCACGTCGGCGGTGTGCCGCCGTTGTCTGCCGCCGGCGGCACACCGCCGTGGGATGTGGATCCGGTGGCGGTGTGGCCGGCATTTGTGTCGGCTAGCGGTGGCTGCGGGCGGCCAACGGTGAGGGGCGGACTGGTCAGGTAGCCGTCGACGAGCATGGTGGCCATCAGTCGGGCCGGTGGGATGGGCCAGTTGAGCAGGCTGAACTGGCCAGCGCGGCGGATCCGTTCGACCTGCCGGCGGCTGATCTTGTGGCGGGCGGCGATCGTGTCCAGGGGCTCGTCGGGGTGGTTGGTCAGGTCGGCCCAGACGGTCTGCCAGGCCCGGTACTGCTCCTGCTGGATGGGGATCTGGCGCATCAGATCCACCGGTGGCTGCCGGCTGTCGGAGGTTTCGTCCTCAGCGAGATCTGGTTTGTCTGGGGCGCTGCCGGTGGCTGAGCCGGTCGGGCTGTCGCCATTGTTCGGCCAGCTGGCCTGCTTCTCGATCCGCGCTGTTGGCAGTGCGGTGATGGCGGGGGCCAGCCGAGCCGTCCAGGCGGTGTAGTCGATCTGGTCGGCGAGACCGGCGGCGAGCCGGTCCAGATCGAGGGTGCGGACGGCGATCTCGGCCATGAGCGGGTCTGACTGGTCGGCGCGGATGACCTGTTCGACCGCCTTGGCGATGGCCGGGCGTCGCTTGTCGGCCCGGATGGCTAGTCGGGCGGCTTCCAGCGACTCGTGCAGGCCGAGCGGCCGCCACCGGCCGTGGGGTTTGTGGGTGCCGGTGCGGGCGAGTTCGGCGGCGCGGGCGGTCCATAGCGGGTACCGCAGGCGGCGCCAGAGCCCGTAGTCGGGGGCGGTGTCGGCGAGCTTGCCGGTGGCGCGTAGCGCGTCCCGGCGGCGGGCGGCGGCGTGCAGCAGCCACAGCAGGTACGCCGCCGCGGATAGCAGGCCGAACCCGGCGGACCAGTACAGGTCCGGCCAGTGACCGCCGATCAGGATCCCGACCGAGACTGCGGCGACTGTCGCGGAGAAAAGGCGAAATCCGTATGCGCGTTCGCCGAGCCGCATCCGCTGGTCGGCCATCGCGGCCAAGGCCATGGCGAGCAGTTCCAGGCAGAGCGCGAACGGCAGCACCGCCGCTACACGCGCGACGGCGGGTAGGGACGAGCTCCAGGGGATGTGGGTGACCGCGACCCAGGTTTGGCCGATGACTGCGCCGGCGGCGGCGACGGTGTAGAACCAGTAGGCCAGCCGGGCTGGCGACCATCGTGGCGGCGGTACCACCGCTGGAGTCCGGCCGGTGGTCGGTGCGGGCGGGGTCGGGGAGGCCGGTTCGGGTAGGTCGGTCGTCGCCATCGCGGTCACCGCCGGGCCAGTCGGTTCGTGGCCGGCGGGTGAGGCGGCGCCGTCGAGGGGGCCGGACCGCCGATGTGGACGATCGCCGCTGCTGCTGCGGTCGATGGGGTGGCCGGTGACGTTTGCTGACCGGTCCGGCCGCGTAGGCCGGCGGGCCGGGCCACGGTCGGGGTGGTGTGCGTCGGGCGTAGTTGGTGGCTGTGCTCCGCTGGCCGGAGTCGGCCGGTGCGCTGGTGGTGGATCACAGCAACGCTCCCTTCCACGAATGAAAGGGCGCGGTGTGCCGCGCCCTCGCGTGGGCGTCGGCACACCCACGCGAGGGGTTGGTGGGATCTCGACACTGGGCGCCGAGGGTGTGGACGGGTGGGTGACCGCCGTCCCGGCGTGCCCAGCCGCAGGGCCGGGCAGGGGTCTGGGCATGGGTCAGGGCGCGGGGGTGGGTCCTGATGTGCTGGTGTACCGGCCGGCTGTCCGGGTGGCGCGGTGGTCGGCGACCAGGCGCTGTACGGCGTCGCGGACCGGGGCTTTGGCGATGCCCAGGACACGAGCTAGTTCGCCGATGGTGAAGCCTTGCCCGGGGTGGTTGTCCAGGTGCGCGGCGACCAGGTCCCGCACGGCGCCCTCAGGCAGACGCCCGAACGGGGTTTCGGCCCGGAGCTGGTCTGCCGGTCTGGGCACGGCCGGTGGTGGTGCGGGTCGGGTGAGAGGCTGCCAGCCGGGGATTTGGGTGCGGATCTGGTCGCCTTCGGCGTCGGTCAACGCGACCGCCGGCAGGTATTCCACCCGCTTGCGAACAGCGTGGTAGATGCGGTGCCAGCCGTCGATGGGTAGGTTTCCGCCGGCGCCGGGCAGTGGGGCCAGGATCAGCGGCTGGGACAGGTCGGTGGTCATCGCGTGGTTCGGGTCGACGCGGATCAGGCCGATGGCCAGGTAGCTGTGCAGCGGCCCCACGGCGATCAGCTGGTGGGGCCGTCCGGCGACGATGGCGCGGGCGGTGGTGATGTCCCACACCCAGCTGGCGAAGGTGAATGTTTCCCGCGGCTGCTCGTCGGGGTGGCCGGTCACCGCTGGCTCGCGGCAGGTGATGGCCGTCGCGACGGACTCCGAGCGTGTCGCGCGGCGTTGACAGGGATCATGATCAGCCCTTCGGGGTCGAGGCAAGGTGGTCGCCCCGGGATGTTGAGGGGATCGGCCTGTCGCGACAGGCTGCGGTCCCGTCGCGACGGTTGTCGCTTCGGTCGCGACTGACGGCCTGTGAGGCTCTGTCGCCAGCCGCGACGACTCGTCGGCCGGTGGATGGCTACCAGCACGGTCCGTCGGTGTGGAGCTGGTTGTGGTGGCTGGTGCGGTCGCGGGCATCGCGGGTGTTCCGGCAGCGACGACCGGTCGACGAAAACGCGGTGTTATCGCGCGGCGCCGATGGGTGACGCCTTCGCTGAGGCTGAACACCAGCCGCGCCACCTGTGGCTGGTGCGCGGGCCGCGATTGCGAGCAGGTCGGCGTAGCCGGCGTCCGCGCATTCGGCCGCCTGCCGAGCCGTGCCCAGCGACGCTTCGCGTTCGCTGTCCAGCAACGTCAGGTACTAGCCGGTGGAGGTGGCGGGCTCGAGGCGATGGCGCAGCCGGATCGGGAACCGGCGGTGGATCATGGCGGGCTGTGCTGGTTGTGGAGCATGCGTTTTGCTCGTCAGAGCTGGTGTGGTGCGGTAACCGTAAGGCGTTCGCTGGCCCGGCCGCTGCAACGGAAGTCCATACGTCTTCAAGCGGATGCGCGGGCCGGCCTGGGATGCCTAGCCGCGATGGCTGCCGAAGGTCTGGGACGTCGGGCCGATGGTGTGCGGCCGTCGCGGCAGCGGGCCGGGTTTGTGTGGACACCGGCGGCTGGGTTTACCCGCGTCTTGGGGGTGAACGGGCCCGCGGCGAGATGGGACGCGGGCGGCGGTCAGGTCAGGACGTCGGCGATGGTGATGACGTGCTGGACCTGCTGCGCGAGTGCGCCGTAGCGGTTGGCCTGGGCTTGGCTGATGCGGCTGATGCCGGCTCGCCACGGCGAACTGGCCGAGACGTCGGCGAGCCCAGGCGGCGCGGGTGCGGCTGTGGCCGGCAGGTCGAGGACGGTGGCCTCGGGGGTCCGGGTGACCTGGGCCCATCGGTCGTGCAGAGCCTGCAACGCGTGGTGCACGCCGCGGGCTTCGGCTGCGGTGAGGTAGAGGCGCAACAGCCGGTCGGGTCTGGCGGCCACAGCCTGTGGGGCGAACAGTGGTTCGGGCCGACGCAGTTGGGGCAGCAGGCCATCGTGTCGGGGGATGCCGTCACGGTCGGGGTGGTAGACGGCGCTGCGGTGTCCGCCGGCCGTCTTGACCGTCTGCATGGCCGCGTCCGCGCAGGCCAGCACATGCGAGGGGCGGCCGATGCGGGTGCTGGCGATACCGACGCTGAGCCGTGGCCGCATCCGGGTCGCCGCGACCACGGTCGGCTCGGCCAGGGACGCGTCGACCGCGTCACGGAGCTGGTCGGCGGACAGGCTCGTGGACAGGATCCCGAACTCGTCCCGCCAAGCCGTACCACCGTTCCGTGAGCGCTGGCTGCGGCCTCGAGCCGCCGGGCGATCGTGGTCAGGTAGCGGTCGCCTTCGGCGTGCCCGACGGCGTTGACTTCGTTGAGGTTGTCCACGTCGGCCACCGCGACCCGCAACCCGATGCCGGCCCGGTCGGCTTCCCACAGCAGGTGGTCGGCGACCGCCCGGGTGGCCAGGCCCGTGACCGGGTCGGTGTAGGCGGCGCCGAGCAGGTCCCGGGTGCCGGCCGTTCCAGTGTGGAGGCCGGCCAGAAACGCCGCGGTGGCAGCGATAAGCACCGCGGCGACGATCCAGGCGAAGCCGGTGAGCAGGTAAAGGCAGAGGCCGGCCAGCGTGGTGGTTGCGGCGAATGCCAGTGTCCGGTCGCGGTAGCGGCGCCAGCTGGTCAATGATTGCAGGAAGGAAGCCATCAGGCACGCCCCTTTCATCGGTGGTCAGCGCCGGGCAACGGCGCTGCGACCCGCGCAGGGTTTGGGGTGTGCCGGTTAGTGGCTGACGATCCAGGGCCATAGCGGGCCGGCGATGCGGTAGAGGCCGTCCGCGTCTGGTGGCAGGGGTTCGACGGGGGTGTCGCGGTCGCCGAAGCGGGCCAGGATGTGAACGTCGCCGTCGTGCAGGGTGATGACGGGCAGCAGCCGGCCGGGTTCGGGGTCGGTGTGCCAGCGGTCGATGGTGTCGCCGGCGAGCCGTTGCAGGACCGGCAGACTTACTCGGGCGATCGGGTTGGTGTGTCGGCGGCGGCGGGTAGCCACGAGCGCCGGGTACGGGGCGGGCAGGTCGGGCAGCCCGATCCAGGCGGGTGTCCACCGTGGACGCCGGGAGGTGCCGACGGGGTAGGCCGTGGCTGGCATGGCGCGCTCCTTCGCCAGTGGAGGTGCGCGTCGCCGCCTGCGTCGCCGCAGGCGGGTGCAAGCGGCGACGCGGTTACCAGATACCAACGGGTGCCAATGTCCGGGTTGGTCCCACGAAAGGGGACCGGCCGGGCGAGCGGGGTGCGGGGCTAGAAGTTTTCGCTGCCCTGCACGGTGACGGACAGCAGCACGGTCCCGGGCTCGCAGTCGGCCAGGTGTGCGGCGGCGAGCTGGTGGTATGCCTGCCGCTGCGGCCAGGTGTGCGAGGTGCACGGCAGCAGCTGCCCGGTCGGTGTCACCGGGCGGCCGTTGACGCCGATCAGCACGTCGCCGTAGAGCAGGACACCGGCGCGGTAGTCGGCGTACGCAGCGGGCCCATCGTCGTAGGCGGCCAGGCCCGGTCCATAGTCGTCGAGCGTGAACGTGTCGTCGGGATCAGTGGTGAACTCGTCGTGCGCGAGCATGGTCGCGATCCGGGGTTGCGCGGTGAACTCGCAAACCGCGGTGGCATACGGGTAGTGGTCGGGGTCAGCCTCGTTGCGGTCGGCGAACTGTGACCACGGTGCCGCTGGCGGTGTCCCGGCGACGACGCTGTGGTGCCGCTGCCACAACTGCCGGGCTGCGGCGGCGGCGACCTCGCGGGTGGCCGGCAGGTCCAGCAAGCCGATCGGTCCACCCGCGCAGCCAACTCGCCCGTCCACCACGGCACCGGCGCCGACCAGCTGCCGGTGTTCGCGCGCGGTGAGACCTGTACGGGACAGATAGGCCGTCTCGCTCAGGCGTAGGTCGATCTGCGGATGAACCAGGGCCGGCAGCCGACTCTGCACCGCCGCGGTCACCGCGGCCGGGTTGTCGGAACTGCCGGGCGGCAGGCACACCACGGCCGTCAGGCCGGACGCACGCCGGTGCCCGTCGTGGCCCTCGGTCGCGCTGAAAAGGTCAAAGATCGTCATGCGGATGAGAACCTTTCTGTGCGGACGCTCGCCGGTGGCGGCCCCGGGTTGGCTCGCCTATGGCCCGTAGTCGCGGGATTGCGGCGGGTCTATCGCGCGGTTTCGCAGCGCAGGGCTGCGACGGCCGCAGCAGCCGCGTCCGGCGCCGTGGAGTAGGTAGCGGCGTGGGCGCCGCCGGCGGTGTAGAGCGGAAAGCCGATGCCTTCGGCACGGTGGTGGATCCGCACGGTCCAACCGCTGTCACTGTCCGACGCGGGCGGGGACAGGTACGCGCTGGCATCCACGGCGCCGACCGGCGGTGTGATCGCGATGGTGTGCGTCGCCCCGCTGATCGCCTGCGACGCGGTGGCCGACCAGCCGGCCGGCAACAACCTGCGGACCCCAGGCAGTGCGCGGCAGCCAGCCGAGCGGAGACACCCACGGCCCGTCGGGAGCGGGCCTCGCGCTGGCGATGGTCGAGCTCGGCGTGGCTGACCCCATTCGCCGGAGTCGACATCAAGGACCAGATAGATGCCGCACGACGGGCACCACCGACGGCCTCCCAGCGCCGTTGCGGCGCCGCCGCAGCGCGCACACCCTGTCCCTGCCCGCGCCGGCCGCGAGGCAGCGTCACAATCGGCCGCCTCAGGCATCGCCACTACCGGGGTCGTTCAGACGCAGAACGGCGGATGCTGGCAGGACGGCGGATTCGCCGTTGTCGTAGGTGAGCACCCACCAGCCGTCGCGGCCCCGCCAGGGCGGGCCGCTGATGACCTGAATGGCGCCGTCGTAGGCGACCACCTGATCGCCGGCGGCGAGCTGGTGGACCGGTTGTAGCCGGATTCCTGCGGCGGGGCGGATCAGCCACGGCGCGACCAGCGGGGCCAGCGGTGTCGCGATGTGGTAGCGGACCCCGACACTGACCGGGGCGATCGAGGTGACGGTGGCGGCAAGCCAGCTGGCGCGGGCGTTGACATGCACCTGCTGGCCCAGACGCAGCATCGGACGCTGGACGATTGGGGTGTGCGTTGGATGGCTCACGATCCGGATCTCCTTTGTGGACAGACGGAGTCCGGGCGCGGCCAGGTGGCCGTGCCCGGACGTTGCGCGTTCGCGCGGGTGGGTCAGTGGCCGGGCAACGGCCGCAGAGAAGCGGTGTGCTGCTTACAGCAGGGCAGCGCTGTGCCGCGACGCCGCATCGGGCATGCGCTGGCGTGGGCGCCGCACTATTGCCGCGTTTGAGTCAGCCCGCAGGGCGGGCGATTTCGACGACGTGAGCCCCCGTGGGCGGCAGTGCTGGGTCGAACGGTGGATCGCCCTGGCGCTGGGGCGGCGGGCCGGTCCCGCGAGGGCGACGCCCTGACCGGGGCTGTCGGGGTCAGCACGACCGCGGTCAGTTGACGGTGGTTTCGGTGATCGGCTCGCAGGTGGCGCAGGTTGCGGCCGCGGCGTCGACGTCGAGGCTGGGGTGCGGGGCGAGGCGGCCATGGATGGCTTCCAGGGCGAGCACCGCAGCGGTCAGGGCGTCGTCTGCGGCGATGTCGATGTGGCCGGCCACGGTCACCGGTACCCGCCACTGCCGTGGGGGTTCGCCGTCGGCGACCGGTTCGGTGTCGGCGGTGCCGACCGGGTAGGCGGCCTGCGGGTCGACGTGCAGGTCGACGAGCAAGTCGGCGTGCGGGGCGAGCGCCGTGGCGATGGTTGCCAGGGCGAGCAGGCGTGCGTGCCTGGTGTGGTTGGCGGCGACGGTGACGGTCACCGGCAGCGTGCCGGTCACCCGGAACCGCGGACAGGCCGGATCAGCGGTACCGGCCAGGATGTTGGTCGACTCGGTCATCGTTGTCTCCCTGCATGAGTGGACTCCGCGCGGCATAGGCAACCGAGCGGAGCGACGGAAGAAGGATTCGCAGCGCGATGTGCGACCACGTGGAAACGCCCATCGGCGTGAGGGCTCATCGGCGCGCCGGATCCGACCAGAGCAAAGGCGGTCGCAGGCCGGAGGCCGCAGAGGACCACAAGGGGTTTGGTCGACCGGCCCGCCGCGGTGCCGTGTCAACGAGCCGGGCGCCAGCGTCGGGGTCGAGCGGCGTCAGCGCCGGGTGCTTGCGCGCTTTCACTCACCGCCGTTAGCTGAACCGGCGGCGGTGTGGGAAACGGTGGTAGGACCCGAGATAGGCCCAGGCGAACGGGTTCAGTCGAGATCGTCCGGATCGAGTTCGCCGGTGGCGTCGGCGCCCTCATGCCGCAGATCGCAGGTGTGGATGTCGACGACGGATCCGACCAGGTCGTCACGGACGGCTTCTTCGGCTTGCCGGTATGCGTCGTCCTCGTCGGTGGCGTATACGGTGACCGCGACCGGGACCAGCAGGTCGACCCGGTATTTCTCGGGCAACTCATCGACGCCGAACCGGTCGAGGGTGCGATTGGTGCCGGAGAGGCAGATCTGGCCCTCCGCCACGGCGTGCGCGGCGCGGCGGCGTACATCGGCGTGGAAGTCATCCAGCGCCTGCCCCGCCTCGTCGGCTTTTGCGTGCGCGGCGTCGGCAGCGGCGCGGGTAGCGTCGGCGAAGCCGACCAGCCACCGGTGTACCCCGGCGAGGGTGTCCAGGCCGGGGATCGGGCCAAGGTCAGCCACCACGCGGGCGGCAACCAGGTGTAGCCATGCCGGCGGGGCAACGGGTTGGCCGTCGATGGCGAACCATGCATTGGCCAGCATCAGCTCGACAGCCGTGAGCTGCTCGGCGACGCCGAGTTCAACGGGCTTCACCGTTACGGCGTTGGTGTCGGCGGTGGCGGGCTGGGGCGGGGAGTCGGTCATGGCCAGGCGTCTCCAATCGGGAGTGAGCGGATACGAAGAACGCCACCTGCGGTGGATTTCGAGGTGGCTTAGGCAAAGCCGGTTGTGGCACGGCGTGTGCGGCAGGTGTTACTCGGCGGCGAGGTCGGTGCAGAACGCCTCGCTGATGTCGATGTCCATCCCGTACGGCGGGTGGAGTTCGTCGCGGAGCCGGTCGGTCGCCCGGTCCGTGGCTTCCTGCTCACCGGCCGCGTCGACGTGGACGACGATCGGGACCTGCAACGTGACCGCGTATGGGGTGGGGATCGGTGGCATACCCCAGTCCCGCAGCGCCGGTTCCAGACTCTGCGCGAGCTGCGGCTGCGTGGCCAGCGCGTCGACCGCAGCTGCTCGGAGGTCTACCTGCAACTGGTGCAGTGCCCGGCGCTGCCTGTCGGTGGCGGCCTGGGCGGCAGCCCGCCGTCGCAGGCTCGCGCGGACGTCCTCAACGAGCCGGGCGACGCAGCCATCGCGCTCGTCGTCGAAATGGTTGTGCCCGGCCGGGTCAGGCTCCAGTCCGATAGCCCGGCGTGCGGCGGCAGCGGACAGGAACGACTGGACGATCGGGTCCGCGACCGGCCCGAAGCCATACTCGGCCCAGGCGCGGGTCAGCACAGCGCGGAGTTGTTCGTCGTCGAGCGACCCGCTCGGCTGGTTGGCGATGGTCATGTGGATCTCCTTCTGAGGTGAGCGCTCGGCGCGCAGCAGGCGCCGAACGGAGTCGACAGGCCAATACGCGACGCCCCCGGTCCCGCCGCGGTCTCGGGCGGGACCGGCGAAACACCGTGCCCGGACGGGTTGTGCGAGTCGGTCAGCTGGCGGTGAGCGCCGCCAGACGGGTGTCCAGGGGCAGGCTGTCCAGCAGCCGGTTGGCGAGCGTCAGGTAGGCCACCAGGTCGGCCAGGCGTGCGGAGGTGGGCGTGAACCAGCCCGGCGGTCCGGAAGCGACCGCGACCGCGTCGGCCGGCACGGTGGCGACCGCGTCGGCGGGGACGGCCGCGAGGGCGGCGAGCCGGGTGTAGGCGTCGGCGCCGGCCTGGAACGCTTCGAGATGGTCAGTGGAAAGCTGGTGCACCGGGTGCACGGCGGCGTTGTAGACGGCCATGGCCTGGTAGCGGGGCTGGCTGGTGTAAGCCAGCTGCGCGCGGGCCAACGGCCACCGTTGCGGGTCCTCGTAGTGACGGTCTTCAAAGGACCAGTACGGCCGCGCAGGCGGGGTCTTGGCGACCACCTGCTGCCACAGCTGCCAAAGTTCGGCGGCGTGCGCGGCGGCGCCGTGGCGCATGCCGGCCAGGTCCAGCTGGCGGATCGGCCCGCCGTACGTCAGAGTCGGTGTCGGGCGGCGTTTCCCGCGGATGAACCGGCGTGGGGCGGGCCCAGGGTGAACGACGAAGTGGCCAACGGGGCCGTGTGTGGTCAGGCCGAGCGTGGCCAGCCGGGCGCCAGCCACATCGACCAGGTCTTCCACCGGGGTGGCGGCGGGCACGCAGACCACGACGGTCCGCGAATCGATGAACACAGGGAAACCTCCTCCTACTCTGCATGGATGAAAGGGCCGCGGCCCGCGCGGCATAGGCGCCGGGCCACTGGGCGGCGGCGTCGCCGCGGCGGTGCGGGGTGATGTCGGTAGGCAGCGGCCAGTGGGTGCCCGCTACGCGGGCAGACCGAGCGGGGGCGGTGCTCAGATGGCGACGGTGATGAGCACGTCGTTGGGGTTGGCTTGGGCCAACAGGCCGGTGGCGCGCTGGACGAAGGCAATTAGGGCGTCGGGTGTGCCCGCGGCGGGCTGCTGCGGCAGCCAGCCGTTGCGCATGACGACCAACACGTCGCCGACCACGCGACGCAGGCTGTGGTAGGCCACGTAGGTCTGCTCACCGGCGCGGAGCAGGTCAGCTTCGGCCGGGCCGGGTCGACGCCCACGAACCGTCCCGGTGCTTGTCCACAGCTGAAAGCGGGAACGGGCCTCTTCGCCGGCGATGGCGCCGGTGCCGGCGAGGTCCAGCAGGTTCAGCGGCCCGCCGGCACACCACATGCGGCGCCCGCTGCGCGGGGCGGCGAGCAGCGACCACGCGGACCGCGGCGCGGCGGCCAGCAGCCGGCGGTGCGGCTGGATCTCGTCGTCGAAGTAGGTGGCCAGCGGCACCGTCCAGTCGTCGATGCCCAGATGGTCGGCCGGGTACCAGAACGTGATGGTGCGGACCATGACACCGCAGGGCATGGCGATCGGCATGGGAAGACCCCCTTTCCATGGGGAGACGGGTTGCCCGCGCACGCAAGGCATGGGACCGGTCTGCGGTCGCGGACGCGGCGATGGGGGCGAAGCAGAGGGGATTGGCCGGGCGTACCCGTGAGTGGGTGCCGGCTGTGCCGCCGTGAGCGTCCAGAAAGCTGGATCTGGCTGGCGGTGGCCGTCAAGAGCGGCGGGAAAGGTGGTGCGGGTGGGCGTGGGCTGCGCGGGCAGTGACGCCGCCGACCGGCCAGTGCGGCAGGTGGGCTGATGCGGCTGCGACCGCGAGCGGGCAACGCCCCAGGTGGTGCTCAAACTCTGTTGAAATGCGACCGTACCGCGCCAACCCAACAGATCACGCCACCGCGAGAAACCCCGGTAGGGCGACCGAGACCTGCACTGTTGGCCAGGTTTCAGCGGCCGCAGGAGGGCTAGCTGTTGACTACTGTTGGGGTGCGGCGTCGTCAGGTGCCGGGTTTGAAGCTACTGGGCTGGCTTGCACGGCATCGAGGCCGGCGAGAGATGTCCCGCTCGCGTCGTGACCGCGCCGAGTCCTTGTAGGATTTGCGGTCCGGTCGACACACTGATCCCATGGCGCCGATCTATCCGGCAGACCACACCGCCCATATCAGGCAACGACTCAGGTCGATTGCGGTCAGGTTCCTTGTGGGCGGTGTGCTGGCCGCCGTCGGCGCCGGTGTTCTAGCTCTGCTCGGTGACGTCAGCGGCGATCGGCACCGGAGCGTGCTGTGGGTGGCGTGGGGGTTTGACCTCTTGACGTTCGCCGTCGCGGCGCTCGGGCTGCTGGCCACTTTCGTCCGCTACCGGATCTACTGCCGTCGACGCGCGGACCTCAACGCGGAGGGCGCCGAGGCGTACGGAGAGCTTAGAGTCCGAATCCACTACGGTTAGGTGGCAGGCAACCAGTTGCCTATCGATGTTTGTGGCAACGTGTTTGAGCGCCAGTCGGGCAAGGAGAACGAGCGCCACTTCCTACTTGGGTGGTAGCGAGTTGGCGTTGCTGCCCTTGATCGTTTGGCAATGAGTTTGAGCACCACTGCGGGGATGGCGAGAATCGGCGGGTGACGTCAACGCTCGCGGTGCCGAGGCTGGCTGCCGGGCCGTACGTGTTGCGTGCGTTCGAGCCGGGTGACGTTGGGCTGGTGCGGGAGGCCGCGGCCGATCCGTATATCCCGTTGGTGACGACGGTCCCGTGCCCGTTCACGCGCGAGGATGGGCTGGCGTTCATCGCGCGGCAGCACGCGCGTGCCCGTGACGGTGAGGGCTATCCGATGGTGATCGTGGACCGTGCGGGTGACCGGCCGGTGGGTTCGATCGGCGTGTGGCTGCGTGATTTCGCGGTTGGCCGGTCACCGTGTCGGCTACGTCCTGGCCACCAAGCCGCCTCGGTCCGCACCTGGCTATACCGGATCGCCACCACCCGCTGCCTCAACGCGCTTCGCTCGGCAAACCGACGCCCGGCCAAACAATGGGACATCCCCGACATTGACCCGCCAGAGCCGACCCGGATCGGCGAAGTCGTATGGCTCGAGCCGTACCCCGACGCCCTCCTCGAAGGCGCGATCAACGTGCCGCTCGGCCCAGAGGCACACTACGAACAGACCGAAGCCATCTCCCTGGCCTTCGTGACCGCACTGCAGGTCCTGCCCGCCCGCCAACGCACCGTCCTCATCCTGCGCGACGTCCTCGGATACCACGCCAACGAGGTGGCGGCTCGGGGGCTGCAAGAGGACACGATCGCGCCGCGGGAGCGGCTGGTTCGCCGGTTCTGTGCCACGAACGGCACCTCTCTTTGTCAAGACGTCGGCAGCAGAGAGGTGCCGTTCGTGGCACAGTCCCGCGAATGCACTTTCACGTTCCTGGGCACCTCAGCCAGCCGCGCCTGTTGAAGGGCTGAAGCTAGCGTCGCGCTCACCTCGGTGCCGGCCGGATCGGATCGGGTGAGGTGTTCGCCGTGCCCGTGCTGCGGAGGATTGTGGTGAGTTCGGCTCCGACCTGCGGGGTGAACGTCTGCGGGCACGGCACGCCGAGACGGTCGGCCAGGGATCGCAGGTTCAGGTCGGCCATGCTCTCGACCAGTGGGACCAGCGTGTTCACGGCGGCGCGGGCGCGGCTGCGGGCCATGGCGGCCAGCGCGAGCGCGATCAGCAGGGCGGGCCACCAACCCGTTCCAGGGAAGACTATTGCGTATGCGACGGCCCAGCCGGCCAGGCGCGCGGCGGAAGCGTAATTGTCCTGCACAGCTTGCACGTCCGCGCGGGCGTCGGCGCCGGCGATCGTCCAAAGGTGCGGCCAGAACAGGGCCAGGTCGATGCCGTAGCGGTCGTGCAGGCGCCGGGTCAGGGCGGCCATCCGCTGGGCGTACCAGGTGGGCTGGTCGGGGCGGCCCTCGGACCAGTGCTCCAAGCGTGAGCGCAGCCGGTGCGGGCGCGGGAAGTGGCGCTCGAGTGGCGTGCCGGCGGACAAGCGGTCGATGGCCAGGGTGGCGCCCGCCTGCGTGGTTGCCTCGGCCAGCGCGGTGCGCAGGCGCGTCCAGCGGCGCAGCCGCCACGCGGTCAGCCAGCCGGTCCAGCGGGCCGTTCCGGTGGGGGTCCACAACCGTTCGATGAGCCGGCCGGCGGCGGCCACCAGCAGGCCGGCGATCACCGCGGCCAGTGCGGCGAACGCGGCGATCATCAGAAGGACCGCGGTTTCCCGGTTTCGGGTGTCGGTCGTTATCCCGGACAGGTGACGACGCAGGAAAGGCAGGTCCACGGCATGCCGGAAACCCTGGTGCCGGGCCAGCGCGGCGGTGGCGACGAACAGCAGGCCGGGGCCGAGGAACAGCGTCGCCCACCGCTCGGCGAGCTTCTTGGACAGTTCCTGCAGCAGCGGGTTCACCGGGGGATCGGGATCGCGGTCAGCGGCCCGCCGGTCAGGCCGCAGGCGGCGGCGCTGGTCTCGGCCCGGGCGCAGCGGCGGACCGGGCACACCCACACCGACAGAGCGGCGTCCGACGCGGTCACTCCGGGCAGCGGGCGCCATTCCCGGTTCGGGCTGGTGAGGCCGTGAATGCCGAGGCCGGCGAGGACCTCCTCGACGGCGTCCAGCGCGCGGGTCACCTCGGCCGGGCCGGCACTGTCCGAAGTGGCCAGCGACAGGGCCGAGGCCAGCAGGTCGTCGGCGCCGACCTCGGTCATCAGGTCGGCAAGCTGATCGTTTCTCCCGTACTGCCGGCAGAATTGCCCGATCCGCTCGGCAAGCGCGGCGGGAATGGGATGTGACACTGGCGCGACGGGCGCATCCTCGGACACGCGAGTAGCTTATCGTCCAAATCCACCGTGCGGAGTGGGCCATGAGTCGATCCAGCCGTCCAGACCGGTCGAAACTCGATCCGGCGAACCTCCCGGACGACCCGGAGGGCCGCCAGGAGATCGCGGCGATGGCGATGGCCGACTGGCTGGACCACGGCGACGCCGCGGCGCTGCAGGTCGCGGTCGGGCTGCAGCGGCTGGCCCTGCACGCGGCCTACCCGGAGCATCCGCGGATCGGCGAGGTGGCGCTGCGGCTGGTCCGCTACCTCGACGTGCTGCGCTCGGCGGGCGACGACGACGCCCGCGCCGAGCTGGTCGAGACCGGGTTGTACGCGCTCGGCCTGCTGCCACCGGACCATGCCGAGCGGTCGGAGCTGTTGATGCTCACCGGCTTCTCGGCGTTCCGCCTCGGCGACGACCACGACGACCTCGACCTGCTGGCGCTGGCGGTGCGGTTGTTCGACGAGGCTCACGAGCTCGACCCGGGGGACGTGACCACGCTGATCAATCTCGGCGGCGCGCTGGCTACCCTGGCGCCGCTGAGCGACGACGAGACGGTCGGTCTTCGCGCGCTGCGGGTGCTGCGGGAAACCGCCGATGTGGACGCTCGCGCTATCGCGAATCTGGCCGTGCTGCTCGGCAAGCTCGTCGCTGACCCCGCCTGGCACGAGCGGATCGCCGCCTTCTGCCGCGACTCGCTCGGCTCCGGCCGGCCGGACACGCCGGCCGACGCCCCGGCGCTGGCCGCGTTGGCTCAGCTGGCCTCGCTGGCCTATCTGGACGAGCTGCGGCTCGACAGTCTCCGTGAGGTCGCCGGCTGGGGCCGCCGGGCGCTCGCGCTGCCGGCCCAGCCGGTTATCGACAAAATCGCGATAGCGGCCAGTGTCGCGTCCGCACTGTCGGTGATCGGTCAGGTCGACGGGGACCTCGTTACCGTACGGGAGTCGATTGCCATTGCCGAGGCGACACTGACGCTGGACCCCGACGATCGCTCTGTGGTCACCGGCGTGCTGGCCGGTGCGCACTGGGCGCTGTACGAGCTGACGGGCGACCTTGAGGCACAGCGAGACGCCCTGCACGCCGCCGGTGAGGCCGAGGCCGCCCTGGCCCCGGACGACGACTCGCCGAACGCGATCCGGATGGCTGTCAATCACGCCACGTTCCGCTACACCCTGGCAGCGCACCGCCGTGATCCGGGCCAACTGCGGGAGGCGGTCGAGGCGCTGCGGGAGGTCGGTGCCCGCATGGGCGCGGCCCAGGTTTCGTACGCCGTGACCCGCACCATCCTCGCGAAGGCGCTCACCGACCTGTTCCTGGTGGCCCTCGACGAGCCGCTGACCACCCTGCACGAGGCCGTCGAGCACGCCGAGGCCGCCGCCACGGTGATTCCGGCGCACCATGCGGCGGCGTCGGTCGCGCAAGTCACGCTGCTGCGGGTGTATCGAGCGCTGGGCGCCGCGAGCGGTGACCGGGACCGGCTGCGCGATGCGATCCGTGTCGCCGACCGGCTCCTCGCTATCGGCCCGCCGGCCGAGATGACCGCCTTCACCGCCGCCGAACGCTCCGCCGCGCTGGCCGCCCTCGCCCGCGCTGACGGCGACCCGGCCGCGCTGGCCGAGGCCCGGCATGCGCTGCGCGAGGTCGCCCGATCGGTGGACGCGCGCCCCGACACCCGGCTGGGGGCCGCCGCGCAGCTGGCGTCCGGGCCGGCCACCGCCGTCAAACTGTCCGATATGGAGATCGTCGTCGATCTGCTGCGGCACAACTTCTCCACCGCGGCGCTCTTGTCCGACCGCGAGCAGATCCTGCGGACGTATGCCGATCTCAGCGCGGTCATTGTCACCGCCGGCGCGGCGTCCGGCGACCCGGTCCGTACGGTCGGGTTGCTCGAGCGCGCCCGCGGCCTGCTCGCCCAAGACGCCCTCGACCTGCGCGGCGACCTGGGCCGGGTGCGGGCCCGCGACGAGGCGCTCGCCGGCGCCCTGGAGGAGACCGCCGCGGCGCTGCGGGATCTGCAGGCTCGCGACCGTGGCTCGACCGGCCCGGAACGCACCCGCGAGGCCGAACGGGCGCTGGCGGCGGACCGCGCCGAGTTGCTCGACCGCTGGGACCGGTTGCGCGCCGATGCCGCCGTGCATACCGGCCGGCCGGAGACCGCGGCCAGCCTCACCGAGCTCGCCGCCGCGGGCCCGATCCTGCTGGTCGCGGCCGCCGACCCGCACGGGCAGGCGCTGATCCTGACCGGCGAGCCGGACCGGCCGGTCGTCGCGCTGCCACTGCCTGGCCTGGCCGCCGACGAGACCCGCGACCGGGTGCTCACCTTCCTGGCCGCGCGGCACTACGCGCTCGACGATGTCTACCCGCTCAAGGTCCGCCGCCGCGCGCAAGAGGAGGTGCGCGCCACCCTGCAGTGGCTGTGGACGGCCGCGGCCCGGCCGATCCTCGACGCTCTGGGTGTCATCGGTGAGCCGGCGACCGCCGGGCCGCGGGTGTGGTGGTGCCCGATTGGCTTCCTCGGCTATCTGCCGTGGCACGCGGCCGGACTGGCGGACGGGCCGGGGGTGCTCGACCACGTTGTGTCCTCCTACACCGCCGGGCTGCGCGCCCTGCGGGAAACCCGCGCCGGGGGAGACCCGGCGCCGCCGAGAACTCTGGTCGTGGCCGCCCCCGAGGTGGCCGGTGTCGTCCCGCTGCGCGGCGTCGACGAGGAGATCGCGGCGCTCGGGCCGTTGCTGCCCGGCAGCACCGTCCTCGCCGGGGCGGCGGCAACCCGCGAAGCCGTGCTCGCCGCACTGGCCGGGCACACCCACGTGCACCTCGCCTGCCACGCGATGTCCGATCCCCGGCGGCCCGGCGCCGGCCGGCTGCTGCTCGCCGACCACGAGACCGCCCCGCTGACCGTCGCCGACCTGGCCGCGCTGCACCTGCCCGGGCGCGAACTGGCGATGCTGTCCGCGTGCAGCACCTCCGAGGTCGACCCGGACCTCACCGACGAGTCGACCCACCTGACCGCGGCCTTCCAGCTGGCCGGGTTCAGGCACGTGATCGGGGCGCTGTGGCCTGTCAGCGACACGATCGCGGCCCGGCTCGCCGGGGACTTCTACGACCGGCTCACCACCGGCGGGCAGCATCCGCCACGAGCAGCCGTGTCGGCGGTCGCGCTGCACCACGCCGTACGCAAGCTGCGGGAAACCCACCGGGCTGCGCCGACGACGTGGGCCTCGTACGTGCATGTGGGAGCGTGAGGTGAGCCGAGCCAAAGATATCCTGAAGATCGCCGCCTGGCTGGCGCCGGAGGACATCCCGGCGGAGGTGCTGCCCGATCCGGGCCGCGGCTGGACCGGCCGGCGCACCCGCCGGCAGCTGTCCGGGATCCTGCGTGCCGGCGATGCCGACGGAACGGTGTCGATCGCGCCGGAGCTGCAACGGGAGATCCGCGAGCGGCACGGGGCCGACGGCCGGGCCGAGGCGGTGCTGTACATGCGCGCCTACCTCGGCGACGACGATCCGGCCATCACGGCCCGGTGCTTCCGGCTGCTGCCACACATGCTGGCCTGGATCTCGCTGACCGATCCGGATGACGACTTCCTTCGGGTGCTGGACCTGCTCGACCGGGCCACGGTCGTGCTGCTCACCGCGCAGAACGGGGCGGCGGCCCGGCCGCTGATCGACCGGACGGTGCGCTCCGCGACCCGGCTGCTCGACGACGACGACCCGCGACTGCTGACCGTGCGTGACCACCGGGCGTCGGTGCACGAGCAGGAAGGCGCGCCGCACCGCGCGGTCCGGGTCCGGGAAGAGGCGATCGCGGCGGCTCGGCTCGACCCCGACCATCCGGCGATCTGGCTGGCCTACGCCAACCTCGCGGTGGATCTGCAAACCATCGGCGCCTTCGACCGGGCACTGGAGCTGGCCCGCCGGGTCGCCGACCGGCACCGGCGGGTGCTCGGGCCGGCCCACCCGGAAACCCTCAAGGCGATCATCAACGTCGGCGCGGTGCAGCGGCACAGCGGCCGGCCCGCCGAGGCGCTCGCCGTGTGGCGGGACGTGTTGGCCGACGCCGACCGGGAACTCGGCGCCGATCATCCGGTGACCGCCCTAATCCGCCGGGCGATCGCCGCCGAGGACAACCCGGGCGACCTCGAACCTGCCGAGCCGTCCGGGCCGATCACCGCGGAGACGATCCAGGACTGGGTCGACCACGGGGCCGCGGCCCGGCGCGCCGGCAATCCCGCGATTGCCGGTGCTGTCCTGCGCCGGGTCGTCGACGAGGGCACTCAACTGCTCGGACCGGGCCATCCCGAGGTGATCCGGGCCCGCTGGCATCTCGCGGGCTGCGAGAAAGACGGCGGCGACCCGGCCGCGGCGCTGGCCACCCTGCGCACCGGGCTGGCCGACGCCGACCGGGTGCTCGGCCGCACCCACCGGCAAACCGCGACCATCGCATTCTTCCTGATCGCCGAGCTGCTCGACCAGGGCCATCAGGAGGAGTACGAGGCGATGCTGGAGGACCGGCTCCCCGACCAGATCGAGGTTCTGGGATTCGGCGACCCGATCGTGCGTGAGCTGGCCGTACGCCGTTCGGCGCTGCGTCTGGGCCGGCCGTCGTGGTGGCGGACCCGCTGACCGGACAGGTGCTTTCCCTCAACCAGCACTGGGCGGCGGCCGTGAGCGGGTGACCTTAACCTTCGGACGCGTGCCGGTACTCTGCACCTTGAGAGTGCCTTCGAAAACGACGATTCTGGTCCTAGACAAGTCATGTCATCCCAGATCAGAAGCACTTTCGCGTTCCTCGGCACCTCAGCCAGCCGCGCCCGTTGAAGAGCTGAGACTAGAGAGGAAGCGAATCGTCGGTCATCGGGTATCCGGATCTGCCGCCGGTAAGGCGCTGACGCGAAGGAGTCGTCAATGTTCGCGTTGGCCACCGCGTCACCGCAGGGTCGGCGGGCGGTCGCGGGTACAACGCTCGCCGACGCGATCAACTGTACGGCGGCGGCCTCGGCCGGACGCGCGGCCACACGCACACGTCGGGATTCCGGACCCAATCTCTGCCGGTCACTGAACGTAGTGCCCGCCCGAGTGTTGCTCAGCCATCAGGCGGGCGGCGTGGCGCGGTGGTCTGCACACGGGCATTCAGACAGTTCCAATATCTGACGTCGCCAGAGCACGTCGACAAGACCCACATCGAAGACGCATGGGCCGGTGTCGGCCAGCGGGCCGCGAACCGTTTCGGGAGCCGACGATGAAGTGGAACCTGCGCCTGGCCGCCGCGCAACGCGACATCTGGAAGCCCTCGCAGCTGCAGGCCATGCTCGCGGACGCCGGTCTGGTGATCAGCGCCGGGAAGATGTCGCACCTGTGGTCGAGCCAGCCGGTGACGATCCGGCTCGAAGATCTGCAGATCATCTGCACGGTGCTCGGCTGCACCCCGAACGATCTGCTGGTGCTGGAAGACGCCCCGCTGCCGGCGCCGCGCCCGGCCGAGGCAGCTCCGCTGCGGGCCGTAGCGGGCGAGGCGCCGATCCAGCGCCGACACGCCGGACGCAGCAAACCCCCGGTATGAGGACAGCGTCACTGCGCCGCCGGGGCAAACGCGTCTATCGAGGGCCGGCGCGCAGCTGCGAGCAGTGCCTGGCCTGGGGCGTGCTACGCCAGCGGCTCTGCCGCGGCTGCGAAACCTTCGCCACCATGCATCCGCTCGGTCGCTGCCGCACCTGCGCCCGCTGGGCCGTCCCGGTCGACGAGGGCGTCTGCCGGCTCTGCCGCCGACAGGCCAGCCTGATCGCCGGACCCCACTGCAAGACCGCATTGGACCTGACCGTCGCGGCCAGCACCGGCCAGCAACTATTCCTCGCCGGTTTCTCCCGGGCAGCCCGGACGCGCTCGAAGTGGGTGCGGTCACGAGTGCCGCCGCCGACACTGGCGGCCCTGGCAGCGCAGCCGAAGGGCTGGGAGCAGCCGATTCTTGTCGATGCGCCGCGCGATTGCCGACATGCCAGCAGCCTCGACCCGCCCCGCGATCCCGGCTTCTTGCACCTGGCGCTGCGCCACGCGGATGTCCTGGCCGAGCACAACGGCTGGCCACCACGCACCCTGCAACAGGTCCGCCGAGGCCTGCGGATGATCGCCAGCTGTCACGAGCCGGGTGAGCCGGTCAGGGCCAGCACCGCCACCGCGATGAGCCCGCACGGCGTCCCCGGCCTGCGTGTGCTCGAAGTCCTGTTCGCCGCTGGCGACGACCTCGTCGTCGACGATCGCACCGACTCGCTCACCGTCCGGATCGACGCCAAGTTCGCCTCGCTGCCCCCGCGGATGCGCGACGAGCTCGACGCCTGGATCACGGTGCTACGACACGGCACTGCACGGCGGCGAGCCCGGCCCCGCATCACCGCCTTCACGCTGCTTGCCGCCGCTCACCCGTTCCTCACCGAGATCGCCGACCGCTACACCACGCTTCGCCAGGTCACCCGCCAAGACGTGCTCGACTGGCTCGACGACCGCAAACACCGGGCCTCCGACGCTCACGCCCTGCGTGACCTATTCGGCGTCCTCAAGGCCCAGCGCCTGGTCTTCGCCAATCCGCTCACACGAATTCACGTCGGAAGTACCAACCCGAGCACGCCGGCCGCGTTGACCTGCGAAGCACTCCACGCCATCGGCGACGCGGCCAAGAACGACCCAGCCCTGCAGACCGTGGTGGCGCTCATCGGCGTCCACGCCTTACGCCCTCATCAGGTCCGCAGCCTGACGCTCGATCAGATCGATCTACCCAACCAACGCGTCGACCTGGGCACGCCCGACGGCGCCTGGATCCGTTCACCGCCGCAGCGCTGGCCGCCTACCTGGACTACCGGCATCAGCGCTGGCCAGACACGGGAAACCAGCACCTATAGCTGACGCGACGCAACGCCCACGAACGCGGACCGGTCAGCGCCCACTGGCTCACCTGCCTCTTCGACGGCCTGCCGGCCACCGCCGCCCAGCTTCGCGAGGATCGCATCCTGGAGGAGGCGCGAGCTGCCAACGGTGACCCGCTGCACATCGCCGCAATGTTCGGCCTCACCGCCAAACCCGCTCTGCGCTACGCCAAGACTGTCTGGCCGGAGCCCGCCGACCAGAACCCGACGTGAACAACTCGAAGTGAATCGATAAGCATCACGATCCACTGCTCCAGGGGACATGGGTGCGCCGTCCGCTGCATGACAGGATCAATCCATGGATTCAAAGGCCAGGGCGCAGTTGCGTGTCATCCGCGAGGTCATCGCGGCCTTGCAAGCTGAGGGCATCTCGGCGTGGTTGTTCGGCGGCTGGGGACTCGACGCAAGGATCGGCCGGATCACGCGAGAGCACGGCGACGTGGAGCTCTGGGTCGAACGCATTCACGCCGACCAATCAAGGGCGCTGATCGAAGGGATTGGTGGCACGGCTTTGTCGACTCAGCCGCCAGAAGAGGCCTGCGAGTTCATCCTTGACGGGACCTCTTTCAGCACCGCCTACTTCGACCGGCGGCCGGACGGATCTTTCTACCAGCCCATCGGGGGGTTCTCTGACTGGCGGTTTCCGCCAGGATCCTTTGACGACGAGCCCGTGACGCTCGACGGCACGCCGGTCCTGGCCATGAGCGCTTCCGGCATGCTCGCGATGAAGGAGCAGTTTCCACACCTGCGCCACGGCCGGCCATGGCGGCAGAAAGACATCGGCGACATGGAGATACTGCGGGGGCTGCTCGCCACAGAGACGGCCGACAACCGCATGGGACCGGCTGAGTAACAAAGGACGGCTGACAGGTCGCGGCCGTCCGCGGTGATTCGCATCGAGGGATGAGTGCTGCGCGGTGCTGCAGGCGGCAGCGTAATGAGCGCGACGGCGCTCATTGTCAGTAGCGCCACGAAGGTCGAACTCGGCCGTTGCTGCGCTGTTGCAGCGGTGAGTTCAGGAAGGCGCGGCGTCAGTATTCGTGAACTCACCGGGGATCGGCTTCGACGCCTTCTACTGTCAGCCTGGCAAGGACGGCGCGCACGAGAAAGGCGGAGTGGAGCAGGAAGGCAGCCGCTTCCGCCGCACGCACCTGGTCCCGGTGCCCGAAGTTGAGTCCTTGGCCGAGCTCAAGGAGAAGCTGGCCGTCATCGACGCCGCCGAAGACCGCCGGCACGTGCACGGCAGCCCGACCCCGGTCGGGGTCAACTTCGCCGTCGAGGCGCCATTGCTGGCGCCGCTGCCCGGCGAGGAGTTCGAGTGCGGGGCGACGCTGACGCCGACCGTGAACCGCTATTCGCGGGTCGTGGTGCGCCAGTGCTACTACTCGATGCCGGCCAGATTCATCGGCGCCAAGGTGCGGCTGTTGCTGCGTGCGAACGAGGTACTGGTCTTCGACGGCCGCCGCCTAATGGCCCGGCATCCGCGGATCAACCGCCGCTACGACTACCGCGACGACCTGGACCACTTCATCGAGATCCTGATCGCCAAGCCCGTGCGTTGGCCGGATCGACCGGGTTGGCGCAGGCCCGCGCCAGGGCTCGTTCACCGACGTGCACGAGCAGTTCTGGACCGCGGCCAAGCACACCCCACGGCGACGCCAAAAGCACCCGGGTACTGATCGAGGTGTTGCTGCTGCATCGGCACCGACCCGCCCACGCCGTGGTCGCCGGGATGCGGGCCGCGCTCGGCGTCGGTTCCACCAGCCCGGAGCTGGTCGCGATCGAGGCCCGCAAGGCCGCCGGCGGCCTGCACCACGACCACCCAGCCGACCTGATACGGGAGCCGGACCTCGACGTCGACGACGAACCAGTCGAGCAGTGGCCGCCGGCTGTCGATGAGCTGCCCATCGCACCGGTCATCGACCTTGACGCGCACCGCCGCGTCCCACCGGACAACCGGCCACCGCCGTCGGTCGACATCTACGACCAACTGCTTTCTCGCCCAGCAAAGGACAACGCATGACCGCCAGCACCGTCACCGACCGGCCGGTCCGCCCACCGCGCACCCGGGCCGCCGCGCCCGGCGTCGACGCCACCGACGCGGCGATCGATGACGCCTGCCGCACCCTGCACCTGCCCACCATCCGTGACCGCTACCACCAGATCGCCGCGGACGCGCTGCGCGAGCACGCCTCCTACAGACAGTTCCTGGCCGACCTGCTGGCCTGCGACGTCACCGACCGCGAGGAACGCGGCAAGATCCGACTCGTGCGCGAAGCCGGTTCCCTCGCCCCAAACGCCTGGAAGACTTCGACTTCGCCGCTAACCCGCACATCTCCCCGGCCGCGGTGAACACCCTCGCTTCCACTGCCTGGGTCCGTGAAGGCAGCCCGCTCTGCCTGATCGGCGACTCCGGCACCGGCAAGTCACACCTGCTGATCGGGATTTGGCACCGCGGTCGCCGAGGCCCGGCTGAAGGTCAAGTACACGACCACCGCGAACCTGGTCAACGAGCTCGTCGAGGCTGCTGACGAGAAACATCTGTCCAAGACCATCGCCCGCTACGGCCGGGTCGACCTGCTCTGCCTGGACGAGTTTGGCTATCTCGAGCCGGACGCCGCTGGCGCGAAGCTGCTGTTCCAGGTCTTCACCGAACGCGAGGAGCGCCGGGCGATCGCGGTGGCGTCCAACGCGCCTTTCTCGGAGTGGAAACGCACCTTCACCGACGTGCGGCTCTGCGCCGCGATCGTGGACCGGCTCACCTTCAACAGCCACAAAATCGAGACCGGCACCGACTCCTACCGACTACGCACCACCCGCAACCGCAGGCAGAAACCCGCCGCCTGACCCACACCCCAGTCGCAGTGTCCACATCAGAGCATCCAGAACGCGCGGGCCGCGAGCAACAGCCCGCCTTCGACCCGGACGGCGCCGGCACCAACAGCTGCCACCAGATCGCCGTCCTGCTTAACCTCTGCTACGACTTCCTCAACACCGCCAGCCCAGCCACCCACGACGAGCTATGCGCCGTTGAGCGCGGCGAGCGGGTCCTGGTCTGGGGTAGGGGCTGCGGGGTTGAGCGGGCCGGCGGCGCCGTGGTGAGCGGGGATGTCGGCCAGGTGGAGGCGGTGGCGGCCGTTGCCGTAGAGCCGCCAGATGGGCCCTGCGGGGCTGTGGCCGTTGACGGTGTCGCGGGCGGCGGTGGCGATGGTGATGCCCGGCGTGACGCCGTCGGCGAGGCGGCGGTGCAGGTTCTGTTCGCGGGTGCGGGTGGGCAGCCAGAACAGCACCGGGTAGTGGGGTCCGCCTTCGCGGCGTAGCCGCCGGTAGCCGTCGAGTTTGTCGGTCAGTACGGGCAGTTTCTCGGTACCGGTGTCGTACTCGAGGAAGAAGCCGACGCTACCGTCGGGGTGGTTCCAGACGCCGTGCCCGTCGGGGTGGATCCGGCGACCGAAGGCGTCGACGGTGTGGTTCTCGGGCCACCAGCGGGCCAGCCGATACTCGGGATGTGCGCGCGCATAAGCGATGAGGTCGGTGAAGAACTGGTTGACGCCGATGAGGTGGTTCAGGTCGGGGCGCATCATGGCGCGGTCTTTGCGTTCGTAGACCGCGGCCGGAGTGGGTGGCTTTTCGTTGCGGGCCAGTGCGACGCAGCGGGCGGCGAGCAGCCCGGGGACCCAGTGCAGGGGTTCGGGCTGGCCGGGCCGGTGACGCAGGAAGCGGTCGACGACGCTGAGGTGGCGCAGCGTGTGCAGCCGGTGCAGGCAGGTGGTGGGTGAGGTGAACAGCATGTTGGTGAGTTGTCGGGTGGTGAGGACTTGGTGGTCGACGAGGAGTTCGGCGATGGCGTAGTCGCGGGGTTGGAGCCGGGGGGAGATGTCGACGAGTGTGCGGCGGGTGGAGCGGGGAGCGGACCGTCGATCGTTTGGTGTGGACACGGGTTCCCCCGGTAGGAGTGAGTCCCCCTGTGGGGACTGTTGGGATCGGATGGGTGCGGGCATGACCGTCTCCTAGCTGCGGTGTTGGGCTGGTGTGGGCCGGCGTAGGGTCGGCAGTTCGGTGACCATGGCTGCGCCGGGTCTGAGCCGGGCCTGGCACCGGCGCCGGGACTGTCGCCATCCGACGCGGTGCTGGTTATCTGCGGCGGGCCAGCCGTTGCATGCCGGTGGGTTCGTCCGGGTCGCTCTTGGCGACGCGGGCGGTGCATGCCTGCCGGATCGCGGTGGCTTCGCCGACCGGGTCGGTCGGCGGCAGTGTGCGCAGGGTGAACGCTGGAGTGGGGCGGCCGGCGGCGACCAGCCGGGTGGCGGCGCGGTAGACGTCCATGTGGGACAGGTCGTGGGCGTCGAGCTCGGGCAGGGTGTGTTTGGCCAGATCGACGGCGTCTTCGGGGGCGATGTCGAAGAAGATTTTGTTGCGGGCGTTGGCCGACAAAGCGCGTTGGGTCTCGTTCGGCAGTTGGGCCAGGTTCTGGTGCGCGAGGACGAGGGACAGGCGGTAGCCGCGGGCTTCGGCGAGCATGTCGTCGACCGAGCCGGGCAGGTTGAGGAAGTTGTGCGCCTCGTCGACGAAGACGGTGGCGTCCCGGCGCTGGTCCTCAGGGACGCGGGCGCGGGCGGTGGCGGCCTGCCAGGCGGTGGACAGTACGAACGAGCCCATCACCCTGGCGGTGTCCTCACCCAGCAGCCCTTTGGGCAGCCGGGCAAGCACGATACCGCCGGTGTTCAGCGCCTTGGCCATGTCGAATGTGGAGGTGGCGGCGCCGAGGGTGTACTTCGGGAACGGGCGGGTCAGGATCAGCCGCAGCCGGGACAGCACCGGGGCGATCATCTGGGCGCGTTGGGCGTGCGGAGTGGTCTCGAACGAGTCCCAGAACCCGCGCAAACCTTCCGGGTCGTCCAGGTCGACGGTCAGCTGCGAGCGGAACTGTTTTTGCAGCAGCAGCGGGGAGATGTTGGTCAGGACCGGGTTGGCGTGCCGCATCAACGTGAGGCCGGCCATGCGGAAGATGTCGTCCATCCGTGGTCCCCAGAACCTTTGGAAGATCTTGGAGAAGATGGAGACGATGTTGTCCACGGCCAAATCGGGGTCGTCGCCCAGTAGCGGGTTGAGCCGGTCCCCGACGCGTTGGTCGGGGTCGATCAGGATGACCCGGTCAGCCATCGTGGCGGGGATCCGGTCGAGGACGTCGGTGACCAGGTCGCCTTTGGGGTCGATGACCACCACGGCCCGACCGGCCAGGATGTCGGCGACGATCATCCGTACCAGCAGGGTGGACTTGCCGGTGCCGGTGGAGCCGATGACGTGCAGGTGATGTCGGGCGTCCGCGACCGCGAGGCCGACGGTGTGGCCGCCGACCTCGGCCCGGCCGAGGATTTTGACGTTGCGGCCGCCGGCCGGGACCTCGATCGGTGCCGGCATCGGCTTCGCGCGGGCCCGCAGCAGCCCGGGCACCGCCAGATCCAGGGGGAGCCCGGCGAGGACGGCAAGTTCGTCGGTGGACAGCAGGAACCCGCCGCGCAGCGGCCGGCCGGCCAGCACCCGGGCGGGGTGGGGCATGGCTAGGCGGCGCAGGCGTTGCCGGGCGCCGCTGTAGACGCCGTACGAGCCGGCGATGCCGTGCGCGACTGTCTTGACCCGGGCGTGGAGGTGGGCGGCGGGCACCCGTCGGGGGTTGGTGTGTACGACGGCGTAGCGGATGCAGGTTTGCCAGATCGGGCCGTCGACGAGCCTGTCCACCGCGGCCCGGATGTCTCGGTCCCGTTCCGGGTGGTGAACGTTGACTACCCGGCCGCCGGCCGGGCCTTGGGGGCGGGGGGCTGGTGTGGGCAGCAGCGGGTCGAGTAGTGCGCCCAGCCACCGGCCTGGGTTGAGCAGACCGGTTGGTGGGTGACCGGCGCGGAGGGCGCCGACGGTGCGGCGTAGCCGGCGGACCTGATGCGGTGTGGCGGGCCGGGTCAGGACCTGCACGCAGGCGTGTTCGTGGTCGCCGAGGCCACCGGCGGCGGTCAGCAGCGGCCGCAGTGGGTCGGTGTCGTGTTCGGTGCGCAGCGGCTGCCAGCCGGGCAGGGCCGGGACCAGGGCGCCACCAGCGGCGACCGCGGTCGGGGCGTTCGCCTTGGCGCGGCAGGTGAACAGCCGGCCAGCCGCGGCGCGCATGCCCGGGACCGTCGAACGGCCGCGGTTGACTGGCTCGACGGGGGCGTCCGGCTTCGCCGTGACGGTGTGGGCCGGTGGGGGCGGCACGGGTGGTGATGCGGCGCTGTCGACCATGCAGGACGTGCCGGGCCAGGCCCCGACCGCGGCGGCCACGATCGGGCTGGTCGGGATGGTGCCGGGCACCCAGAGCATGATCGTCAGTTGTCGGCCGGCCCACCGGTACTCCATGGCCACGTGTGGGGTGCCGTAGATGAGCCGGCGCCACCAGATCGGGCGCAGGATCTGGGCCAGGGTCGCCCACCACACCGCCGAGCCTTCGGGTTGAACCTCCGGTGGTGGGGTGATGGTGATCTGGTGCGCGTGCCGGGCGAGGCGTTGGTGCCGCCACATCTGCACCCGTCCGTGCACCACAATCGTGGCGAAGAGTGTGGCGGTGGCGAGCAGCAGCAGCCAGGGCCGGTCCCGCAGCCACCAGGCCGCCTGCCCGATCGCGTCGATCGTCGGGTGGGACGAATCGTGGTGGTCTTGCCGCGGGGTGCGGCTGGTCGGTGACGGCGTCGGTGTAGGCCGAAGCCAGGCCCGATCCGTCCACACCCGCAGCGGCGTCATGGCTGGCCGCCGTCGACGTCGCGGTCCCCGGTACACGCGGCGTGCTCGGCGGGGGAGCTGACCGCCTGGAATCCGAGCCGGTGGCCGCCGGACAGCAGCAGGCCTTCGCCGCGGCGGGCGGACAGCAGCAGCCGTGCCTCGCCGGTGGTCAGCCCGAACGCGGTGGCGATGTCGGCGATCGCGGAGGCGTCCTGGCGCAGCAGGATCTGGGTGGCGGAGTTGGCGACCACCGCACGGCCGAGTGTGCTGCCCAGGACGTCGGCGGCATCCTGGGTGATCACGGACAGGCCGGCGCGGCGTTTGCGGGCGGACTTGGCCAGGGTGCGCAGGAACGCGGCGCCGGCGTCGTCTTGCAGCAGTTTCCAGGCTTCGTCGACGATGACCAACTGGCGCAGGTCGTCGGCGACCGCCTGCGGGGCGGGGGTGTCGATCTGCCGCCAGATCGCGTCCAAGGCGAGCAGCATCGCCGGCGCCCGCTGTTCCTCGGACAGCTGCCGGGTGGACCAGACGACCAGCCGCCCGTCCGGCATGGTGGTGGATGGGCCGTCGAAGAGGTCTTTGAGACTGCCGAACGTCCACGGCCTCAGCTGCGCGGCGAGCGACAAAGCCGGTGTGGTGCCGGCCGCTTCGAGCGCGGCGAGGACGTCACGCAGCAGCGGCGCTGGCCGAGACCAGGTCGCCGGGTCGAGGTCGATGCCGGCCTGTTCGTAGGCGGCCAGGATGGCGGCGTTGAGGGCGGCGCGTTCCGGGCCGGACAGGTGGTCGGTGCCGAGCATGACCGCGACCAGGGTGACGACGAACTGGACCCGCCGGTCGAACGCCGCCGGATGCCGGTCGCCGGGCGGAATGTCGAGGGGGTTGATCCGGACCCCGGGGCCGCCGAGCTGGATGAGCGTGCCGCCGACCGTGGCGGCGAGGCGGACGTACTCGTCCTCCGGGTCGATCACTTGGATCAGCACCCCGCCGATCAGGGACCGGATGATCTCCAGCTTGATGAAGTAGCTTTTGCCGGCACCGCTTCGGGCCAGCACGACACTGTTGTAGTTGTCCGCGTTCCACCGGTCCCACCACACGACCCCGCCGGTGGCGGTGTTCAGCCCATACAGCACACCGCCCGGTTGGGGTGGGTCGCCGGGCAGCGGCGCCGGCAGGTCCGCGGAGGCGAGCGGGAAGGCGCAGGCCAGGGAGTCGGAGTCGAAGACCCGGCGCATGCCGAGGCTGTCCACCCCGAGCGGCAACCCCGAGGTCCAGCCCTGCATCTGCCGCCACGTGGCCGGGACGGTGTCCAGCAGAACCGAGGCGGCGATGGCTCGCACCTCGGCCACCGACTCGCCGAGTTCGTCCAGGGTGGGGGCGTGCACGACCAGGTAGATCCCGACCCGGAACAGGCGGGCGTCGCCGCGGGCGACCCGGTCAGCCAGGTCGGCGGCATCCTCGGCGGACGCCTCGGTGTTCGGGTCGTGCAGCCTGCCGTGGTCGGCGTCGGAGCGGCGGACGGTTTCCAGCCGGGCCCGCTGCGCCCGCAACCGGCGAGCCGCAACCGGCGCCGGGAGCGGTTCGATGTGCAACGTCAGGTCGAGGCGGCCCGGCCAGGCAAGCAGCGGCTCCAGCCAGGCGGCGGACACTTCCGCCGGATACTGGGTGACGATCAGGACGGCGGCGTAGCCATCCCCGACCCGCAGATGCCGGGCGGCGACCTCCACGGCGGCTGGGCCGAGGACCGCGGTCGCCGCCGCGGTGTCGGCGCCCTGGGCGGGCGGCGGTGCCGGGCGTGGCCGGGTCAACCATGGAACCCGCATCACGGCCTCCACCCGTTGGTGGTGACCGGCTGGTCCGGCCGCGCCCGGCCCGGATGCGGGTCGACACCGGCATAGGGGTCGGTCGCGGCGGCCAGGACGCCGGTGACGGTGCCGCCGTCCAGGACCCGGGTGGCGGCGCCGAGCGCCGACAGGGCGCCGGCGGTGTGTTCGGCCTGCCGCATCGCTTCGATATCGGCGTGGCGGCCGGTCGCGGTGTGCGCGATGGTGACGGTGCGCCATAGCGGGTCGCGATGCTCGGCCAGGTCGAGCAGGAAGCCGGCGTAGTCGCAGGCCGCATCGTGAAGGGCCGGGTTCGGCAGGGCCTGCGCGGCGTCCAGGACCCGGTCGGCGTGGGCGGCCAGGTCGACCCGGCGGGTGGACACCACGATCTGGGTCGGCCCGGACAGGGCGTGCAGCCAGCGGGCGAACCCGCCGAGCATCGCCGCCTGCTCCTCACCAGTGCGCAGCCCGATGTTCACAGTGGACACGGCGACCAGCGCGGCGTAGGTGTTGCCGCCCAGGTCGATCGCTCCGGCCTCGGTGATGCCGTTGGTGGGCAGCCGCAGCACCGCCGGCGCAGGATCCGCGGCAGGGTTTGTGCCGGCGGGTGCCCAGCGCGGCGGGGCGGTGACCTCGGTGGCGGCGGGCACCAGCCGGCGTGGGGCGCGGGCGGCGCGTAGCGCGGCCAGCAGCCACCGGTCGAAGCTGAGCCCGTCGCGGCGGCCCAGGGCGAGCACCGCCGCGGCGGCGGTCAGCGGGATGAGAGCACCGGCCAGGACCGGCGTCGGAAGCCAGCCGGCGCCGACCCGCCAGATCAGATACGCCGCCAGGGCGGCGGCGGCCAGGATGGTGACCTGCCGGGCGGTCAGCCCGTAGAGGATCTTGTCGGGGGCTTCGACGTCCGCGTGGATCTTCGCGCGGATCTCCGGTTCAGACATCGGGGTGCTCCTTCGCCGCAGGTGGGTCGGTGGGCCAGCCGGTGCCGGTCGCCCGGCCAGTTGGTGATGCGGTGGGTGGGTCGGTGGGCCAGCCAGTGCCGGTAGGCACCCGGGTGGCGGCCTGCCCGCCGGTGTCGGCGCTGCTCGTGTCGGGCGTGGGCGGGTGGGTTGCGGGCATCGCTGGTTGGTCCTTTCAGCGGTTTCGGGGTGGTGTCGCGGCTGGTGGCGGCGCGTGCCAGCCGGCCGGCCGCGGCCATTTCGGTTGGGTGTCCGGCCACAGTTGCGGCCGGTCCCGTGGCCGGGTCCGGACCGGCCGGTCGGGTAGGACCGGCCAGCCGGTGCCGGTGGCGCGGCGTCCGGTGGGCGCGACCCCAGCCGGTGCTGGGGCGGTGGCCCGGATGGGTTCGCCCGCGGTGATCAGCGGTGAGCCGTGGGTGGAGGCGGTCAAGGTGGCCGGGACGGCGCGTTGGTAGGACCGGGCGGTGGACGGCTGCGGGCCTTGGATCGGCTCGGCCGGCCAGCCGGTGGCCGAGCCGGTGTGCGCCCAAGGCCGCGACCACCGGGACGGCTTGCGCGGCATCGCGGTGCCCGGGGTGACATGCGACGGCACGACCGGCCGCGACCGTGCGGCCGGATCAACATCGGCCTGCGATGAGCCGGCGGTTGCGGCGCTGGCCGAAACGTGACTGGCGTTGGTGGTCGACGTGCGAGCCGAGCGTGGCCGGATCCAGGTGGGTCGGATCCGCGTGTGGGTGGTGCGGGGCAGCCGGCCGGTTCCGCTGCGCGGAAATCGGCTGGTCTTGCCGCCGGCGGCTGCGGCGGCGCCGGCTCGTCCGCCGCCCCACACGCCGCCGGTCACGGCCCGGGTCACCTGCTGGACGACCGCGACCCGCAGGATCATCCCGAGCACGTTGCCGCCGCCGCGGCTGTGGGTGACGTATTGGCGGATCAGGCTGGGGATCTTCGCGACCGCGTACAGGATGCAGGCGATCACGAAGAGGTTGAACACCTCGGTCGGGTCATTGGGCAGCCCGAACTGGTCGACCTGCGCGTCGGGGGAGAAGTAGATGACCGCGGCGGTGTGCAACGCGACCGCCTGCGCGGTCACCGTGCCGAGCGCGCCGAACAACGCCCGCCACCACAACCGAGCGGCCGGATCGGTCCACGGAGTCCCATGACAGGCCAAAGCGATCGGCGCCACGCCGACCAGGACGATGGCCAGCCCGAGCCGAAGGATCCAGCCGAGGATGATCCACATCACCAGACCGGCGATGCTCAGTGAAACGATCGTGGTGAACAGCCCGATCGCCGGGTTCGCCAGTGACCCCTCGACGATCCGCCGCATCTGGGACAGCGATTCGTCGGAGGCGATGTCCTGCCCGGTGATCGCCCGGGTCACCGCGTTCCCGAAGGTGATCAGCGCATCACATATCGGCATAGCGAAGTTCGCGGCGACGAACCCAATCACCAGACGCGGGGCCAGGTCGGTGAAGCCGTAGCGCATCTGGACCGTGCCGCGGGCCATCACCACGACCGCGACCGCGACAAACGCCAGGACATAGCAAACGTTGACGATCGCCAAGGAACGGTCATGGAGGGCCTGGACCTGGGGCAGGACGGTCACGTTCGGCACGACCAGCACAGTTGCGGCCAGCCAACCCCAGACGGTGTTGATCACGTCAGCGGCGACACCGCCCAACCACTTGACGACCTGATCCAGCAGCGCCTCGACACCGAAGCCCCAGGGGGTCCAGCCCATGTCAGATCTCGCCGAGGATCTGGCCCAGGATCCCCATGAAGACCGGCGTCAGGATCACGCCGGCGTAGCCGACAGCGGCGGCCTTGAACGCGACCTTCGCGCGTTCGAGCTGGGTCGTGTCGCCGCCGGCCATCATGTACAGGGCCAGGCCAGCGGTGCCGCACAGGGTCGCGATGGCGAACGCGATCCCCGCGATCCATTTGGTGGCGTCGTCGATAACGAGCTCGAGGTCGGCGGTCGGGTCCTCGCCCGGTTCGGGCGCGGCCAGCACGACTGCGGTGGTCACAGCCGATGCGGTCCGGGCGACGGTACGGATGATGCGGTTCATGACGGGCACCTCCCGCCCCCACCCACAGGTGGGGGCGTGCACGAAGCGGTAGGGGAAGCGCCACCAAGGGATCAACAAGGCGTGCGGCAAGCGGGTGGGAGCGTTGCTCCTTGTCTGCCGAATGCGGGCCAGGTGTGAACACGAACCGGGTCGGCCAGCCCGTCACCACACACGGTTGAGCCCTTGGCGGCGCAGGGAGACACCGGTGACCGCGTCCGGCCGTGGTGACTCCTTGCCCCTCCAAGGGCTCGTGTTGGGTGGCCGATCTAGCACGCCACGGCCTGTTGAGCGCCCAACAGCACCCAACAAACCAGCTATGCGGCGACCGGCACGACGCCCAACAGTTCGCGCAGCCGCTTACGGCGGCGGACCAGGGTGGCGTCCAGCCGGACGTGGTCCAACTCGCCGGCGCGGATCGCATCGGCCAGCTTCAGCTGTGCCTTGCGCCGCCAGTCACCCGCGACGGCTGCGCTGATGCCCAACTCCGCGGCAACCGTGGCCACCGTGTGACCTTCCAACCTAGTGCGGCCAATCAGCTGGTGCTCTTCGCTATCGATCACGCCCGCCGCGAACGCGCGGGCCAGGACCCAGTCCGGATGGTCCCACGGGTTTAGCGGCGCCCGCGACCACGGCCGATTCACGCGGATCGCGGACGCGTCGGCGTCCGCGTCGCGGGCTTTACGCGCACGACGCGTGCCGGCATCGACCAGCTTCCCGACGATCCGGTCGTCGTCCAGGTCGACCCTCTTCAACTGGGTCAGGAAGCCTTCCAAGACCTCGGCGTGCAGGTCGACCGTAGGCGACGCCCAGTCACTGCCCACCCGGCGTACCGCGCGACGCAGGCCCGGCATGGCCAGGCCAACGCAGGCGATCACCCAGGCCGGACCGTCCCGGCGAGCCCGCACCACGAGTTCGCGCCAGACCGCGTCCTGCTCCAGCCGGGACATGCCCCGCCCGAGCAGCAGCTTCTTGAGCTCGTCCAAAGCCACGATGCGGTCCGGTAACCCGTCGAAGCCTCGACCGTCAAAAGCGAGCGGGGCCGGCGGGCAGGTCAACAGAGCGAAAGCCCGATCAGCGGCGGCCAGAGACGACGACGGCCACGACGAAGCCACCCCGCTCACCGCACCGCCAGACGAACCCACGCCAGCCGGCGACCAGCACGGCGGTAGACATGGTTGGCGGCCATCATTGCCGGCCGCTCCAGCACACGGTACGGATCCCACAGACGGCCGCCCGGCCGGTCGTCGTGTTCGACCAACCGGACGGCGGTGAGGAAGCCGGTCAGCACCGCGTCTTGCCATGCGTCGCCGCCTCGTCGGTCGGCGAGGAGTTGGGCACGCCGGCGAAGGCCAGGCATGGCCAAGCCGACCCATGCCACCGTCCAGTCCGGACCGTCGTAGCGAGCCCGCAACACCAGAACCCGCCACACCGCCACCCGCACCCGGTGCGGTGTCCGCGCCGCCCGCACGATCGTCTGTAGCTCGTCCAGACGCAGCGTGCGCTCCGGAAAGCCAGGTACCTCGCCGTCCACCTGCAATGGCGACGGTGGGCCGGCGAGAACGTCGAAGGCCGATTCGGCGTGTTCCGGCGCCGACATCCACCAGGCGGAGACTCGCATTGATGACATGGCTTGGCTCCCGACACAGAGCAGGAACAGGGGATAGGCGCGACACCACCCGGGTGTGCCGCAACCCCAAGCCAGCCACATCAACCCAACGCGAGCCGGCCAACAGCCGCCAACAAGTCCACCCGGGGCGCAGACGCCCGGAACGCCGCGATGACCGGCTGTTGGGCCAGCTCAGCAGCCGTGCCGACGAGGCCGCGACGGCAACGGCAGCGCGGAGCGCCAAGAACCTTGTCGCGGACAGGTTCTCCCGCGATGGCGCAGGTCATCACCACCACGCAGAAGGTGTTTGTTCGATGAAACTCGATACCGGCCAACGTGATGTTCGAACGGCGCCGCCTTCCACAAGTGCCTGCGCCCAACGGGCACAACAGCGCCGGCCACACCACAGCGTTGGGCGGCCTCCACCACGCGGCAGCGGCGCGAAGGCTTGCGGTCTGAGCCTCTCCAACGACCGACGCTCGGCAGCCGCCGACCACGCCGCCGCTCTTATCACCCAGGAGTTCGCCGCCGACCTACGGCGCGACGTGAGCAGACTGGCGCGCGCGGTGGTCGAGGCGGCCGCACCGTTCCTGGTCGACGCTGACTACGTCGACCATGCGTTGACCGCCCGTTTCCCGACGGACGACGCAACGCCGCCGCCACGGCCCACACCGCAAGAGCTGTGGCGCCGGGCCGCCGGGGGCAAGGGCCGCTACCGCAGCTGATGCAGCAGCACCAGTGGCTGACCCTGACCACCATCCGCGTCGCGGACGACAGTTCGGCAGCCGAGTAGCACCGTAGATCTCGACAGCCGCCAACGGTTGGCGTCCGGCCACGCGCTCCGCGGTGGAGGCTGTCTGCCGACGTGGTGTTGGCGGCGTTGGTCAGGGCCGTTGGGTGCTGTTGGGTGGCGGATCGGGTCACACAGCGCCAACGGGCACTTCTGTTGGGCCTTGTATGGATGTGAACACGGCCGGCCGGCGCGGGAGCAACACCCGCGTATGACTGGACCCCCGCACGTCCACAACGAACCTACCGACACCGAACTCATCGCTACTGAGCTGGCTGCCGCAGTCGGCCGGCTCACCGACGCCCTCGTCGCCGCCGACGCCTTCACCATCAACGACAGCGATGGCCCGGTCGCGGTCATTGTCTGGCGATTCGCGACCGGCCACGACAGCGGCAGCGACCCCGCCGCCCGGCTGGCGCGACTGCTGGTGCGCACCTACACCACGCCCGGCGCGGTGGTCGTCGACCTCGACAACGACCCAACTTTCCGCTCGGTGACCCAGGCAACGGGTCGCCGCTACATGCCGGTCACCTCGCCGACCCGAGTGCCCTCCCCGACGCATCTCCCGCGGCCGGCCGGACTTATCGCACTGCGCTGGCCTCACCAGCAGGACAAGCCCGACGGAAATCTGGTGGAGCTGCTGACCGCCTGTCGTGGGCTTCTGGCCCCCGACGGGTGTCTGCTCGTCAGCCGTGCCACCACAACACCGGACCGCCGCTACACCGATGACGCCCGCACCCTGCTCGCCGCGGCCTGTCGTGCGCAGCTGCGCCGGCTGCATCACATCGTCGCCGTCACGGTGCCGATCGCCACCGACCGGTTCACCTACGTCGCCACCCCAGACGAGGTCGCCGCGCTGCACCACGACGCCGCCCAGACCGGTGGCCACTACCAAGACCTACTGGTCTTCGTCCTGCCGGTAGGTACCGATGCATAGCCTCCAGACGTCAACGCTGAAACCGCAGGCCGGCCACGCCCCGTCCCCACAGACCCTTCGACTACCACAGCTCGGGCGCAGACCACGTCGCCGGCCAGAGGGCGAACGTCCCATCGCGAAGACCGGCGCCGGCCGGCTGCCGTCACCCGAGATGCGCCGCTGCGTCGAGGCGACGTGTCGCGGCGCAGCCGCCAGGAGGCCAGACCGGTCGCGACCGGACGGCCAGGATGTCGCGACCCGGCCGGCCCGCCGAAGCGACACGACCTCCAGTCCGCGGCGAGCAGGCCGCGAACGGCGGGCGGCCAACCCCGTTGTTGTGCGTTGCGGTATCCAGGTGGCCGCCGGCCAGGCGGACGGAGCCCCACGATGACCCGCCACGGTGCCCGTCGCAGCACTGACCGTGTCCGTCGCGGGTCGCGGCCCCGGATCCGTCCGATCAGCTATCGGCAGGCGTGCGCGTTCATCCGCACCCATCACCGGCACCTGGGACCACCGCAAGGCCACAAATACTCCATCGGCCTGGCCGCCCCAAGCGGAGACCTGGTCGGCGTCGCGATGGTCGGCCGGCCCATCGCCCGCCACCACGACGACGGCCTCACCGCCGAAGTCACCCGACTGGCCACCAACGGCTCCCGCAACACCTGCTCCGCGCTGCTGGCCGCGGCCTGGCGGGTCGCCCGGAGCATGGGCTACCAGCGGATGATCACCTACACCCGCCACGACGAGCCCGGCACCAGCCTGCGCGCCGCCGGCTGGCGGGCCGTCGCCGACATCCCCGCCAGCAGCGGCTGGGACCGACCTACCCGCCCCCGCACCAGCCACGGCGCCGACCAGGTCGCCCGCACCCGCTGGCAGGTCACCACCCCCGACTGGCACGCCCGCCCCACCGACAACCACAACAGCGACCAGACGGCCGCCGACGCCGCGCGGAGGCGATCATGACCCGCACCGCGCTTGCCGCGCCGGAACCCGCCGACCGGTTTCTCTACCACCGCGACGGCCCCGTCACCCTCTACCTCGGCGACGCCCACCGCGTCCTGACCGCGCTGCCCACCGCGTCCGTCGACACCGTCGTCACCTCACCGCCCTACTACGGTCTGCGCAACTACGACGTGCCCGGCCAGTACGGCCTCGAACCCACCCCACAGGCCTATGTGGACACGATGGTGCGGGTCTTCACCGAAGTCCATCGCGTCCTACGCGACCACGGCACGCTGTGGCTGGTCCTCGGCGACTCCTACAGCCTCAACTCCGGCGGCGCACCCCGCGGCGGCACCTACAGCGGCTACCGCGGCACCGCCACCAGCCGCCCCGGCCTGATCCGGCCCCGCACCCAGGATCTGCTGCCCGCCAAGAACTTGATTGGAATTCCGTGGCGGGTCGCGTTCGCGCTCCAGGACACCCGGCTGTGGTACCTACGGCAGGCGATCATCTGGCACAAACCCAACGCCACCCCCGAATCCGTCCGGGACCGGCCGTCGTGTTCCCACGAGTACGTGTTCCTGCTGGCCAAGAACCGCTTCTACTACTTCAACCTGGACGCGATCCGCGTCCCCCTCGCACGACCCGACGCCCTCGACGGCACCCGCATCATCGGCGGCCGCCACAAAGGCCAGGCAGGCGGGATCGGCCCGACCCGCCGCCGCCGCGGAGCCACCGCCTACGGCGCCAAACCCGCCACATACGCGACCGACCGGGCCGTCCAGCACAGCGAGCCAGGCCGCAGGCACCTGCTGGCCACCGGAACCACGCACTCCACCACGCACCCCAGAGGCCGCAACCCGGGGTCGGTTTGGAGCATCCCCACCCGCCCGTACGCCGGAGCCCATTTCGCCGTCTATCCACTGGATCTGCCGACAACGGCAATCAAGGCCGGATGTCCACCAGACGGGCGCGTCCTGGATCCATTCAGTGGCGTCGCCACCACCGGCGTTGCCGCCGTCCAGTTCGGGCGGCAGTACTGGGGCATCGATATCAAGGCCGACTACCACGACATCGCGATCAGGCGGCTCGCCGCGAACGCCCCGGGGCGGGGACCGTTGTGAGAGGCCGCCACGAGCAAGGCATGAGACACACGACGGCCCGAACACGCCACGACACGGCGTCCGGTCGCGGGGGTCGCTGCCGGTCAGGCAGTCAGGGGAGTCTCTGCGGCCCAGGGCACCGGTCAACACGATCCAGTGCACAGCACTCGCTGTTGGCCGTCGATGTCCGGGCTCGAGCGGCGCTGTTGGGTGCTGTTGGCTCCTTGACCGTCACCGGTCGACAGATTCGTCGGCGCTGTTGGGCCTTCAAAGGACATGAAGGGCCTGCCTATCCGACGCGAGAGCGTCATCTCGAACAGACACAAGCAGCTACGCGTCCACTCCCGCGTACGCCGTCCGACGTTGACGTGACCGGCAGCTTCAGGGGAGCGGAGCGGCGCGCGGCTACCTGCGAAGACGGTGAAGTGCCGTGACCGGAGATCTGGTGCGGCTGACAACGGGAATTGCCGCCGTCTGGGCCGGATTCGTGCGGGACTGGGACCGAACACTGAGAGCCGGCAACTATCCAACGACAACCCGGTACAACTACCTGCTGGCAGTCGTGCAACTGGCTCGCTATCTCGACGACCACCGTGTCGATGCCAGCGCCGAGGCCGCCGCCGCGGATCCGACGGCCGTGCGGCGAGCGCACTTGGAGAGCTTCCAGGCGTGGATGGTGCAGACCCGCTCACCGTCCACGGCGATGAACAAGTACAAGGCCTTGCAGCAGTTCTTCCGCTGGCTGCTCCAAGACGAGGAGGTCATCGAACGGTCGCCGATGGAGCGGATGCGGCAGCCGAAGACACCGCAGAAGCTCATCCCGGTCCTGCGTGACGAAGAGACCAAGAGCGTCCTGGACGTGTGCAAGGGCAACGACTTCGCCGGACTACGGGACGAGGCGATCATCCGCCTGCTGTACAACACCGGAGCGCGGCTGTCGGAGGTCGCCCACCTGGCCGTCGCCGACGTCGATCTCAATCGCGACGTGGTGCACTACCACGGCAAGGGTGCCAAGGACCGGCAGGTCCGATTCGGACCGAGGACCGGCCGAGCGCTGAGCCGATACCTGCGCGCCCGCGCCCAGCACCGGTACGCCATCTCCGAGCACCTGTGGCTCGCCGTGCGCGGCGGCAACCCGCTGGCCGCGAACGGGATCAAGCTTATGCTCCGCCGCCGCGGCGAGGCGGCCGGCGTGCCACATCTGCACGCTCACCGCTGGCGGCACACCTTCGCCCACGAGTGGAAGCTGGCCGGCGGCGACACCGGCGATTTGATGCTCCTGCTGGGCTGGACATCCGATGACATGCCGCGCCGCTACGGCGCGAGCGCCGCAGCCGAGCGCGCCCAGAAGATACACGCGCGGCTGAAGGTAGGCGAACGTGTCTGAAAAGCGGAATGGGCGCGGCGGCCGGGTGCGGGGGAGTGGGTTGACCGCGGCGCAGCGCAGTCGCCGAGCTCGGATCGCCGCGCACGCATCATGGGCCAGGACCGTCAACCGGACGGCCCGGACGTCTTCTGGCACTAGGGCGTTCCTCGATCGGTTCGAGCGTCAGGTTGATCCCGAGGGCGTGCTACCTGAGGAGACCCGCGTCGCGATGGCGAAGCACGCGCGGAAGGCGTACATGCTGCAACTGGCCGAACGCTCCGCAGCCGTCCGACGACACAAAGCTCAACTGTCGAGCACTTGATTACATGTCAAGAAGACCCGAAATCCTAGAGACGCCTCAACATCAATGCATACCGCCACGCGGGCCCCTGCTGGCCGGCCCGACCCACGGCTAGGCCCGAGGAGCCCTGGTCCGTTGCCGTGCCGGCGGCGTATGGGAGTACCTTCCGGCACAGCATGCCTGGCGTCGCGGCCTTGCCCGCACGGGCCTGGCATCCGCCGGGATCTGTCGATCAGCGAGTAAGTTGAGCAGCCAGCGACGTGGCCGGCCACCGCAAACACGGCCACGTCGCCCCACCACTTCACTCATTTGGCTTCCCTCTAGGTCAAGGGGTTGCGGCGAGGGATGTTTTAGGCTGGTGGGCAGCGGGTCCGGGTTGTGACTTGTTCGAAGAGTTGGCTGTTGGGATTGGGCTGGCCGCGGTGGATTGCAGAGTCGCTGCCTGGTGTCCTCCCGGGCCGGCCTTGCTGGTCTGGGTGCGTCGGGTGTCGAGGACCATTCGCTGGTAGACCACGTCGGACAGGTGGCGTTTGAGGGCGCGAAGGGCTTCCATCGTGGTCTTGCCTTCGGCGACGCGGCGGCGGTAGTAGGCGCGGCCGGGAGTGTCGTGGCGTAGTTGCAGGATGGCCATGATGTGCAGGACCCGGTTGATGCGACGGTTGCCGGCCCGGGACAGACGGTGGCGTTTCTGGTCGCCTGAGGATGCCTCGATCGGCGCGGTGCCGTTCCACGAGGCGAAGTGGGCCTTGCTGCGGAACCGGCTGACGTCTGCGATGTCACCGAGCAGGCGGGCCGCCCGGGACGGGCCGATCCCGGTTGAGTTCGCCCACCGAGCTGCCGGTGGCGGCTACGAGGTCGAGGTAGGCGTCGGCGAGGTCGCCCGCACGGCTGCTCGGCCGGCCCGGATCGGCAAAACCGCCGCCTGAGCGAGTTCAGCGTCGGGCCAGGAAATTGGTGGTCTCGGCGAGGAACCGCTTGCGTCCGTGGTTGTCGCGGTCGAGGTGGGCATAGTGGGTCGCGCCGGTCAGTTCGACGCTGCGGACCTCGGCGGCGTGGACGAGGTGGTCTCGCATCGCGCGGGGATCCTCGGGCCGGCTCCAGAAGTCGTACTCACTGCGCAGGATCAGCGTCGGGGCGGTGATCAGGCTGGCGTCCCACAGTTGGCGCCCGGTGGCGAGTAGGAAGCTGTCCTCCAGCGCCCCGGTCGGGGCCCGGAAGCTTGGCGGGGTCCGCGAGGCGCTGGTCGGGTCGGAGGCGAGCGCGGCCCGCTGGTAGGCCGCCGCGACGGCCGGATCACGCCACACCGTCTTGTCGTCGCCCGGGATGCCGGCGTCCCAGGACGGCAACAGGCTGTCGGCGGTGTTGAGCCGGTACGCGCCGAAAGCCGCCGCGTGGAACTGGCCGGGCCGGTCGGGGTCCTCGTAGTCGCTTCCGCGTCCGAGGGTCGGATGCCCGTCGTGGGCGCCGTACAAGGTGTTGTAGAGCACCAGGTGGCTGACGCGGTGCGGGTTGGCGGCGGCGTACTGGCCCAGCCAATGGCCGCCGGTGGCCCAGCCGAGCAGGGCCACCCGGGGGTGGCGGGTGTGCCGGCTGATCAGGTCGACGACAGCGGCGACATCGCGGACCACCTCGGCGGAGCGGGCGGCGGGTGGATTGGCCCGCGGGTCCTGCTCCATCGACGGCGGGCGGGTGGAGGCGCCGTAGCCGCGCGCGTCCATGATGTACACGCGGTGGCCCGCGTCCGCGAGGACGCCGGCCAGGGAGCCACCCGGCACTGGCAGGTCGAAGCTGGCCACCCCGGGCACCCGCGCGCCGTGTAGCAGCAGCACCGGCGGCCGTAGTGAAGGGCGAGCCGGTCGCACCTCACGAACCGCGATCCGGACACCGGGATCGCTGGTGACTCGCAGATCTGTTCGGATCGTGCGTGAGTGCTCTGTGGCGTCGGCTGTCACCGGCAGCAGGGTCGCCGCGACGATCGCACCGGCACCGGCCAGCAGCAGGTTCCTCATCATCGTTTCCTCCTTAGGTCGCCATCCACCGTTCTCGGCCACGAGGGCTGTCGTCACGTTTCATATATCGCTGACGACTGTTAGATATCCGTCGCATATCGTCAGAGGGTGGAGCTGCGACACCTGCGTTACTTCCTCGCCGTCGCCGAGCACCTGCATTTCGGCCGGGCCGCCGAGACGTTGGGCATCCGGCAGCCGCCGCTGAGCCAGCAGATCCAGGCGCTGGAGGCGGAGCTGGGCGTCGCGTTGTTCGACCGCAGCACCCGGCAGGTGCGGCTGACCGCCGCTGGTGAAGCGTTCCGGCCCGACGCGCAAAAGGCGGTCGACCACGCTGGCGCGGCGACCCGCGCCGCGCAACGGGCCAGCCGCGGTGAGACCGGGCACCTCGTGGTCGGCTTCGTCGGCTCGGCCGCGCTGACCCTGCTGCCGCCTCTGCTGCGCGCGTTCCGCAACCGCTACCCGGACGTGACGCTGGACCTGCGCGAGCTGACCACCGCCGATCAGGCCGGCCAGTTAAGGGCGGGCCGGCTCGACATAGGACTGCTCCGGCCACCGGTGCCCGAGCCCGACGCCGACGGCCTGCACGTCGAATCGGTTGGCCGCGAACGCCTCGTCGCGGCCCTGCCCGCCGGCCACCGCCTCGCCCGTACCCGCGGCATCGCTCTGGTCCGGCTGGCGCACGAACCGTTCGTGCTGTTCCCCCGCCGCCTCGGCCCCGGTCTGCGCGACCAGATCGACGACTACTGCCGCTCCGCCGGCTTCACGCCCACCGTGGTGCAGGAAGCCGTGCAGATGCAGACGATTCTCGGGCTGGTCGCAGCCGGCCTCGGGGTCTCCCTGGTCCCGTCATCGCTCACCCGCACCCACCACGACGACGTCACCTTCCACGCCGTTCACCCCGCGGCGAAGGTCGTCGACCTCGCTCTCGCCCACCGCAACGAGCAGCCGTCCGCGCCGACCCTGGCGCTGGCCCGGCTCGCCCGGGACCTCGCCCGCGCCAGGCCACAACACGGGTAACAGCCGAGAGTCGCGAACCGCGTCCGAGCACGGAATCCCTGCCGTTATCGACGGCGGGACCGCCGGTTGCGAGATGAGCTTCGATCGCCGCTGGCCTGGAGGGGGAGTCGGCTGTCCCGTTCGAGTTTGCGGGTCCGTGCTCCTGAAGATCTGAGCGGCCGTCGTCTCCGCTACCCAGTGCGCTGGACGCTGGCGGGTGCACCCGGGAACGTTTCCCATGACACCGTGTTGAAAGCTGTTGGCCGCGAGATCGCGCGCGACTGCACGGTCATTCTTCCTGTTGGGCTGTGTCGGGGGAGCGCTGCCCGCCGAGTTTGCACCGCCGCACGGGCGCGAATGCCTGTCTTCCCAGCGCAGCGCACCGTGCACGGACTCACCACATCGGCCTCGCCGCATGGATCAAGATCATCCTACTCATCTGTCGCCGATCCGCGCGGTGCTGACCGCAAGATCAGGCGCACGCTCATGGTTCCCCTCTAGGTCAAGGGGTTGCGGCGAGTTTTGTTCTAGGCTTGCCGCTGGCGGGTCCGGGTTGTGACTTGTCCGAAGTGGCGGCTGTCGGGATTGGGCCGTCCGCGCTGGATTGCAGAGTCGCTCCCGATTGTCCTGCCGGGCCCGTCCCGCCGGCTCGATTGCGTGTGGCGTCGCGGAGCATCTGCTTGTAGACCACGTCGGACAGGTGCCGTTTGAGCGCGCGCAGGGCTTCCATGGTGGTCTTGCCCTCGGCGATACGGCGCCGGTAGTAGGCGCGGCCGGGGGTGTCGTGGCGCAGCTGGACGATGGCCATGATGTGCAGGACCCGGTTGATGCGCCGGTTCCCGAGCCTGGACAGGCGGTGGCGGCGTTGGTCGCCGGAGGACGCTTCGATCGGGGCGGTGCCGTTCGGTGAGGCGAAGTGGGCGGCACTGCCGAACCTGGCGACATCACCGATGTCGCCGATGAGGCGTGCGGCGCCGGATGGGCCGATTCCGTTGAGGTCGCGTAGCGAGCTGCCCGCCGCGGAGACGAGCTGGCGTAGCTGCTTGTCCGCGGCCCGGATCTTGGCGTCGATGACGGTCAGCTCGTCGATGAGCTCGCGGGCCAGGTCGTGACGGGTCCGGGCGAGGATGCCGACCGGTTCGGGCGCGGTGCGCAGCAGGTAGCTGGCCTGGCCGCGGGTGAGGAACTTCTTGGCCCCGCCCGGGATCAGCTCCAGCAGCAGATGGTGGATGCGGCTGACCGTCTCGGTGCGGGACCGGCCGAGCTCGTCACGGCGGTCTACCAGCAGCCGCAGCGCCACGGTGGCGTCGTTGACGGTCACGGCACGCAGACCCGGGGTGCGTAGCCCGGCCACCGCGACGCTGTGCGCGTCGACCGGGTCGGTCTTGCGGCCCTGCCCGGTGTGGAAGACCCGCACCCGGGCGGACAGCTTGGCGGGCACGTCGAGGACGGGTTCGCCGTCGGCGACCAGGCGTTGGGCGATGTGCCGGCCGATGCCTGCGCAGCCTTCCACGGCCCAGATGCGGTCGGGGAAGTGGCGGCCGGCGGCGAGCATCTGCTGGTAGCCGTCGGTGTCGGTGCCGTAGCGGCCCTTCGCCAACATCTGCTCGCGTTCGTCGATGACCTCTACCGTGGCCGACCGCTTGTGCGGATCCATCCCGATCACCACACGACCCATGCGCTCGCTCTCCTCGCTTGTACACAGTGGACTATTGCGAGGAGGGCAACGCTACTTCCAGCTGGGCAAACCGCTCTTGAGCCACTCCCGCAGCGGTGACCGGCGGGCGCACGCCAAATGAGAGTCACACCCCTTGAGCCGTGGACAGCCGCGAATGAGAGCAACCCGCCGGCCACCTCGACCCAGCCTGGCCGGGCTGGAGTCGTAGATCAAATTAGATAAGTAGCCGCGATCCGGCCGTTACGAGGGGTGACGAAGCTGGGCCGATCGTCAGTGTCGGGAGCGGGTCGCGGTCCGGCGTGGCAGCTTGTTGTTGTAGCGCGGGTGTTGGTCTTGCGTCGCCGGGCCCCTAATGCCTGGGCTGCGGTGCCGTGGCTGTCGCGCTACGGGCCCGTGCCCGTAGCGACCGTGTCGCGTTGGCTGGCTGCCGCTACTACGGGGTCTTCTGGGTGAGGGCGGTCCGTATCTGGCTGCCGCCGCTGCCCGAGTGTTGTGGTACCTCGGTGTCGTGGGACGCATCCGGCTGCGCAGCGCGCTTCGCACCCTGCTGTGTTGTCTGGCCTTGGGCGGGGACCCGGATCGTGTGTCCGGTGGGACTCCTTTACTCGGCCGATTTATGCTTCCAGTGACCTGGGGCAAACATGCGTGAGCATGCCGCTGATTGGGGGTCAAGGGGTCGTCGGTTCAAATCCGGCCGTCCCGACCATGGCTGACCAGGCAAGATTAAAGATCTTGCCTGGTTTCCGCTAACAGTGATCGCGCAGTGTCGGTCGAGTCCTCGCCCCGTTAGCGGAGGAGATCGACCCGTGGCTATCTACCCCTACCAGTTGGCCCGCGGCCAGACTCGCTGGATGTTCACCATCGACCTGCCCCCGGCCTCCGACGGCAAGCGCCGGCAGATGAACCGCAGGGGCTTCGTGTCCCAGCAGGCCGCACAGGCGGCGGAGACCGAGGCCCGCAGGTCGTACGCCCGCGCGGACCTAGCCGCGGACGGCAGTCTCGCCGCCGAGCTGGCGGTGTGGCTCCGTGAGCGGGAGCTGGACGTGCAGCAGACCACCCTGGGCAACTACCGTGACATCGTCAACTGCTACATCGTTCCGGATTTGGGCAGCCGGCAGGTCTACGCGCTGTCCAAGCGCACCATCCACGACTTCTATATGACGCTGCTCAAGCGGGGCAGCAAGCGCGGCACTCCGTTGTCGCGGACCACCGTGCGGACCGTGCACCGGGTGCTGATGAAAGCGCTGAAGGATCTACGCATCGCCGTCGACGGAGTCCGCGAACCGCGCAAGGAGGACCGGGAGACCCAGGGACGCAAGGGCGTGTGGACGGCAGAGCAAGCCGCTCAGTTCCTAGTTCACCAGGCCGACCACCGGCTTTACGCGGCCTGGGTCCTGGCCATCGTGGCCGGCCTGCGCCGCGGCGAGCTACTCGGGCTCAAATGGGATCGCGTCGACTTGGACGGCGGTGCTCTCGCCATCTACTGGCAGCGCACGACGACATCCCGTGACAGTGCCATCGAAAAGGCGCCGAGGGCAAGGGCAAGCGCACCGTGGCCATCGGGCCCACCGCGGTGACCGCTCTGCGTGTGCACCGGCGCTGCCGGGATGCCGAGAAGGAAGCCGCCGCCGAGGTATACGACGATGGCGGCTACGTGTTCTGTCGCGAGGACGGCCGGCCGTACTACCCGCGGTACCTGACGCAGGAATGGGAGCGGAGCTGCCGGGCCGCTGGCGTGCCGGTGATCGCCCTGCACGACGCACGACACACCTCGGCGACCACCGGTGCTGACGCCGGCGTGCCGCAGCACGTCATGAAGGACCGGCTCGGCCACGCCAGCCGGCGCACCACCGACGAGGTCTACACCCACGTGCTGGACCTGAGCGCGCGCAAGGCCGCCGAGCTGATGGAGACAGCCATCTTCGGCCCGACGCAACGCTCAAGTGGCGTCCGCGAGGCCGAGACGGCCTATCACCCGACCAGGCGCTTGGCCGCCGCTCGTCGTCGTATCCGTCGCGCGGCCTAGAAGGGGGATCGTCGTGGCCGCCGGCCAGGTGCGGCGGCCACGGCTACCTGCGCCGCCCGGGTGGTCGCCCACGGTTGTCTCGGTTGTTGCGCCCGGCTTCGGGACACGGTCGGTGGGACGGCGCTCAACGCCGCGATTCCCGCGTCCCGGTGGGCCGGGACGGCGATGTCCCCGCAGCGGTGTCCCGATGCGACTGTCCCGATCGCTCAGGCGCCGGATGTCACTCTTCTGTCCCGCGGGGTGGACCAGTTGCACCGGCCGTGGCTTCGCAGCAGGCGTCCCGGTGGTTCCCGTCGTTCCTTCACCGAAGAGGTCTCCGCAAGGTACGCGCCCCGCCGAGCTCAGCAAGGCTGGGCCCGCCGCCGTGAGAGCGGGTCGCGATCAGGAGGGCGTCGGTGAGGCTCCGTCAATCAGGCAGATCACCGTGCCCTTGGCGCGGGCGGCGAGAGCGGCCTCGATGCGCGGTGCGACGCGGGGTGGGAGCAGCCGCCGGCACTGCTCGGGGTCGTGGAACCCGAAGGTTTCCAACTCGTCTGGATCGACGCGGATGTCGTGGTCGCGGGTGAGGCGGCCGCCGTCGAAGATGAAGTTCACCAGCGCTCGGGGCCGGGGTCCTGCTGGTGAGGCCCAGTCGACCACCAGTAGGTCGCCGGCGGGTAGGGCGAGGTTGAGTTCCTCGCGTAGTTCGCGTTCGGCCGCGGTGTGCGGGTTTTCGTGTTGGTCGATGTAGCCGCCGGGGATGGCCGAACCGATCCCGGGCGCCGTGGCACGGTCGTTGGCGGCCAGGACGTCGCCGACGAGGTTGCGGGCGAAGATCAGCGCGATGGCCAGACCGGCGCCGTTGACCAGTTTCAGCGCGACGTTGGCGATCAGAAGGCGCGGCGAGGAAGCCCATGCCAGCCGGAGGGCGTCGGTGGTGATCCGGGGCAGCAGCCGCAGCGACTTTGGTCGCTCGGCCGCTTCCTGATCCAGTTGCTCGCCGTTCGGCGGCGATGTCTCGTCAACGGCTGGTGGGTCGGCTCGCGGGGACGGGGATGGGTCGGTCACGGTCGAGCCGCCTGGCCGGTTGAGGGGCCGCAACCGAGATCCTGCCGGGCGGCCTCGGCGAAAATCCTTCGGTACATCGGCTCGTATCCGGCTTCCGTCCAGATGACAGCGGGGGCCTGGTCGGCGGGGACGAGCCGGCGGTGGGTCATCTCGAACGTCGGCTCCCACGGGAGCAACGTGACGTCGGCGTGCCACCAGGCGCGGACCAGGATCCGTCCTTGCTCGTGGCCGCGGACGCAGGCGCCGCGGCTGTAGCCGAGCAGCCGTTGCCTGGTCACGGTGGCGCAGGCTTCCTCCCGCACTTCGCGGTGCAGGGTGGCGGTCCAGTCCTCGCCGGGCTCGGGCCGGCCGCCGGGAATTCCCCACCTGCGTCCGTCGTCGCTGACCAGCACGATCTGCCCGTCGGCGTGGCAGACCGCAGCCGAGCCGTGCGGGATACCGGGCGGGACTTGGGGCGGTGGGTGCCAGGAGATCCGCCAGTCCTGGTCGTCGAGGGTGACGGTCCACTCGACACCGTCAGCGGCGATCGTCATCTGACCAGGGCGGGATAATCCGGGTTGCCGGGTTGGTCGATGGACTGCAACAGCGGGCATTCCCGCTGGGTACGAGGCCGCTCACACGTGACCACCAGTCGCTGCAACGACTGGCGCATCGCGGTCAGCTGGACGATCCGCCGATCGAGGTCGCTGATTTTGTCGGTGGCCAGGTCGCGGGCGCCGTCGCAGCTGTCCGGCCCGCCCTCGGCCAAATGCAGCAGGGACTCTACCTCGTCCAGGGTGAACCCGAGCTGTTGAGCACGCTTGACGAACCGGACCACCCGCACCGCGTCCGGCCCGTACACCCGGTATCCGGACGCCCGCCGGGCCGGTGCGGGGAGTAGGCCGCGGCGTTCGTAGTAGCGCAGAGTCTGGATGTTGACGCCAGCCTGATCGGCGACCTGCCCCGTTCTCATACCCCCGAACGATAGGCCCGGTACCCAGGTACAGAGTCAACCCTCAGCGACAACCTTGGGTTGTCACCCCACGGTGCGACAACTTATGGTTGTCGGATGGCTGGTGTGTCGCTGGATGACCTGATCGCGCAGGTCCACCGCGCCGCGGGTGCGGACCATCTGAATCGGGTCGAGGCCGCCGTGGGCCTAGCGGGTGGGCTGAGTGAGCGGGCCGACGCTCTGGTCGACCACGTTGTCGGCGAGGCACGCCGGGCCGGGGTGTCCTGGACCGAGATCGGCGGCCGGCTGGGAGTGAGTAAGCAGGCGGCCCGCAAACGCTTCACCGAGCGTCCGCCGACGCCGGTACTCGCCGCGAACGTGGTGGTGCGGCCGCGGCTGCGAACGTGCCTGGACCGTGCGCACGAGGTCGCGGCGGCCGAGCAGGCCGGGCAGGTGGGCACCCATCATCTGCTGGCCGGACTGCTGGCCGAGGGGGTGGCGGCGGCGGTCCTCGACCAGATCGGGGTGACGGCGGCGGCCTTCCAGGAGTCGAGCAGCCGCCTGTTCGGCCCGCCCGCACCCGGCGACGGGCCGCCGATGCTGTCGCCGGAAGCCGTCTGCGCGATCGAGGCCGCCGCCCATCACGCTCAGGCCACCGCCGCCGATCCGGACCGGGTCGAGGTCGGCACCGAGCACCTGCTGCTGGTGCTCGCCTTCGATCCCGGGAGCCGGGCCCGCCGGGTGCTTGTCGACCTCGGCGCAGACATAGCCGTCATCAAGAAGGAACTGGCCTGCCACCTCACGTTGAACCCGCGCCGGATCGGCTGGCGGGGCAAACGTCGCCGCGGTCCGGCCTGCTCCTTCTGCGGGGCCGCCGAATCGGCGGGCCAGCCGCTGGTACACGGCCCCGGGGTGGCCATCTGCGGCACGTGCACGGCACGGTCCGCGCAAGCCTTGGAGCGTCGCACGGCCTAACTTGTTATTACTCGAGCAGCCTGCCGAAGGTGTCCACACCAGTCTGCATAGCTTCGCCCTGGTCCAGGACGACGCCGGACACCGCCGGGCGTGCGGCCAACCAAGAATGGGCGCTGGCCGGGTCGGTGAAGAAATTCAGCACGGAACAGCACCGGTCGACCGCCGGCACGCAGCAGTCCTCGTCCGCGCTGGTGCCCGTTACGCCGTTGACCACGACCGCGGTCACCGGCTCCCATGCCGCTTGTCCATCGTGGACGGTCACGGTGACTTGGTGGCCGTTGTGCGGGTCAGTAGAGCGAATCGTAGTGTCGCGCCCCAGCATCGCGCTCATGCCGAGCGCGTCGATGGCGCACATCGCGTACACGGTCGCCCCGCCGGCGATCGCCACCGTGTGCGTGGTGGGTCGGCCCGAGAACGGATACGCGGCCAGGATGCCCCCGCGTTCGTCGAGGCGGACCACGTCGCGGTCGTGCAGTTCGCGCAGCAGGGCGTCCAGGCTCGGGCCGGTGACGGCGGTCAGGCTGTCGCGGTCTGGCGGCCGGCCGGTGCTGGCGAAGGCGCGCAGGATGGCCCGGTGCACGCGGCGGGCCGGGGCGGATACGCCGGTGATGCGGTCGGTGGTGACACCGACCCGCAGCTGTGGCTTGTTCATCGTGATCCTCCACAAAGGGGTTAGGCGGCGCAGCAGGACAGGGTGGCCACGTCGTGGGTGAACGTCTGTGCGGCGAGCTTGAGTGCCTCGGCGGCGGTCAGATACGGCGCCCAGCCAGTAGCGAGCTGGTCGACTGTCACACCAGCGGTGAGCAGCCAGGCACCGGCGGCGGCAAGCTCGCCGGCGGCGTCGGCCACCGCGTGCACACCCAGCAGCCGACCGGTGCGCGTGTCGGCGACGAGTTTGACCAGGCCGCCGGTGTCGCGGTCGACCACCGCGCGCGGCAGTTGCGTCAGCGGCAACACCCTGCTGTCGCAGGTGTGTCCGGCGGCGGTCGCCTCGGCCTCGGTCAGCCCGGCGACGCCGATGGCCGGAATGGTGAACACGACCCGGGGCAGGTGCCGGTAGTCCACGCCGCGGCCGGCACCCGCGAGGGCGTTGTCCGCCACGATGCTGCCGTGGGCGGCGGCCACGTACACCAGCTGCGGATGTCCGGTCACGTCACCGGCCGCCCAGATTCGCGGGTTGCTAGTCCGCAGCTGGTCGTCCACGATCACCTCGCCGCGTGGGCCGGTCTTGACCCCCATTCCCACCAACCCCAGGCTGGTGGTGACCGGCCGGCGGCCGGTCGTCACCAACAGGCGCTGCGGCGCCAGGTGGTCGCCGTCGACCGTGATGCGGTACCGGTCGCCGTCCCGGCCCACAGTGGAGACCGTGGCGCCGGTGTGGATCGTGATGCCTTCGGCGGCGAACGCGGTCTCGATCGCGGCCGACACCTCGGGCTCCTCGAACGGAGCCAACCGGCCAGCCGCCTCCACCACGGTCACGCTGGTGCCGAGCCGGGCGAACAGCTGCGCGAGCTCCAGCCCGGTCGCGTTGCCGCCGAGCACCACCAGCGACTCCGGCAACACCTCCAGACCCACGGCCGTGGTCGAGGTGAGGTAGCCGGCCTCGGCCAGCCCGGGAATCGGCGGGATCCACGCGGCGGCGCCGGTGGCCACCAGATAGTGCTCCGCCTCCAGCCGGCTGGTGCCGCCCCCATCGAGCTCGACGTCCAGCACCGGCCCGCCCGCGGTGGCGGCGAACCGGGCAGTGCCCGCCACGATCGGCCAGCCATGCTCGGCGGCCAACGCGACGTACTTATCGGCGCGCATCGCCTCCACCACGGCGTCCTTGCCGGCGACCAGCTCGCCGAACGCCACCGGCCCAGCCTCGGCACGGATCCCCGGATAGCGGCTGGCCGTGACCGCCACCTGCCGAGCCCGCGCCGCGGCCAACAGCGCCTTGGACGGCACACAACCGGTGTTCACACACGTCCCACCCACCGTGCCGGCCTCGACCATCACCACCCGGGCACCCCGCCGCCGGGCCGCGATCGCCGCCGCGAAACCAGCCGCACCCGACCCCACGATCGCCATGTCATACACGTCAGTTCCCACCAGCTGACCGTAGGCCCGATACCCGAGTACCGAGTCAAGGCCGGCCAAGCGCGGTCGGGATCGACGAACCGCCCGGATCGAACCTGCTCCGAGCGTGGCTGGCTCGGCGGGCTATTGGCCATCTCACTTTTGACGCCCTCCCTCCACTGTCGGGACGGCTCGCCGCGAAGGGTCAGTCGCGGGGGGCGTACATCATCACGGCAGCGCCGAGAAGGCAGAGTGCAGCCCCAACAAGGTCCCAGCGACCCGGCCGGAACTTGTCCACAATGGCGGCCCAGGCGAGTGACCCTGCGACGAAGATGGCGCCGTAGGCGGCGAGTACGCGTCCGAAATGCTGCTCTGGCTGGAGGGCCGCCAGGAAGCCGTAGAGGCCGAGGATGAGCACTCCACCTGCGATCCAGATCAGGCCGCGGTGTTCCCGCCAACCCTTCCAGATCAGCCACGCGCCGCTGATCTCCGCGAGGGCGGCGAGCAGGAAGAGCGCGATCGAGCGCACGATCGTCACGGGCATGGAGGCCATCGAGACAGAGAAGATCACGGCGCCCTCCGAGAGTTGACCGGCATCGGGTAATACACTAGCGTCGCTACATGTAGCAATGCTACAAGGAACTGCGGTCCGGGAGGCCGGCATGCAGGCCGTCCATGTCATTGCGGCGGAAGCCGCGGCCGTCGTCATTTCGGATCGCGGTCCGGTGTTCCGCGCGGCGCTCGTCGTGCACATCCTGGCCGGCCTGACCTCTGTGGTCAGCGGCGCCCTGGCAGCCGCGTCGCGCAAGCAAGGGGGTCGCCACCCGGCGGCCGGCACCGTGTATTTCTGGGGCTTGGGCGCGGTGTTCGCGACCGCCACCGTGATGGCGAGTATGCGCTGGAGCCGCGACGCTCACTTGTTCGCCATCGCCGCGATCGCCTACACCCTCGCTATAGGCGGCCGCATCGCCCGCCGGCGCCGCCCCCAAAACTGGGCCGTGTGGCACGCGGCGGGGATGGGCGGCTCGTACATCGCCTTGCTCACCGGCTTCTACGTGGACAACGGCTCGCAGCTGCCGGTGTGGGATCGCCTGCCACATCTGGCGTACTGGGTGTTGCCGGCGGCGGTTGGCGTGCCGCTGATCGTCCTGGGTCTCGTGCGCTTCGGAGCGCCACGGCTCAAGCCGCCGCGGCCCGGAGCGCGGCGCACCGGCGCGCCGCCAGCCCCGCAAGAGTGAGGCGGACGCCGCTGACGAGAACTGCCACCAACGCCAGCCATGACTCGTCGGCCCCGCGCACGGTCGAGATGATCAGGCCGGTGATCAAGGTGGCATCCCCGACAACGCAGCCGATGGCGGCGAAGCTCGCCGCGGCGGCCGCCAGCCGGGGACCAACCGGAAGCCGTCGTGCGACCGTGCCAGCCCCTGCCGTGGCGAGTAAGGCGGCCGGCACAACCAGCGCGAGGACGACGGCGTAGGTCGGGATGGTCGACAGCATGGCGGTCAGTTCACCGCTCCAGCCGAGGCCCTCGCCTCGGGCGACGAACGCGGCCAGCCACACCAGCCCCACGGCGGGTCCGGTGCAGACCAACGCGAGCCCGACGCGGTGGGCTGTGATGCCGGCCAGCTCGGTGGCGAAATGGGCGGCCAGCGAGCGTGGACTGCCGAACTCTTCGATGGCGGCCGTGGCGGCTTGGTCGGGCGTGGCTCCCTCTGCCTGATACTTCTCGACAGTGTCGGCGAGGCCGTCGCCGACCTCGGCGAGGATCGCCGTCCTCGCCCGCCGCGACCCGGGCAGCCCACGCGCGAGCTCGTCCATGTAGTCCTCGAGCGAGGGCCGCGCGGCGGGATCCACGTCGGGCGGCAGGGCTGTTACGCCGGCGCCGGCCATGAGGTTTCCCCGTTGAGCACCGCCGACATCGCGCTGGAGAACTCCTGCCAGTTCGCCCGCTGCGCGGCCAACTCCTTGCGCCCCGCTGAGGTCAATGAATAGGAACGCCGGCGGCGGCCCTCGTTGGTCGACCACGACGCGGCGACCAGGCCTGCGCGCTCGAGCCGGTGCAGTGCGGGATAGATCGTGCCGGTCGGCAGGTTGAACGTCCCGTTGCTGTTCGTACGGAGCGCCTCCATGACGGCGTACCCGTGCAACGGCCCGTCCTCCAGCGCCGCCAACATCAAGCCGTCCAGGTGGCCCTTCAGTACCTCCGCCCTCATACCAAGTAACGCTACACCTCATGCCCGTAGCCGAGCAGCGGTACCGCGGCTTCAGGCGAAGGTCGGCGGCGCGGTACTCGGGTCTTCCCCGGGGTGACAGCGCCGATGTCACGGCACACTCTGCTTCGACGCCGCCGCACCGGGCCAGGTTAGAGCCTGGCCAGCCGAGACCGGTCCAGTGCGGCGGTCATCGGACACCGACTTGAGGAGAGCCATGGAGCGGCCTGCGCCCTGGACAACGGGCGCCGGGCCGTTGGATCTCTGGGGTGCGAACCTCGGGCTTCGCGAGCTGTTCGACGACGGATGGCTTCGTATCACGCAGGCCCGTGAGCAGGCCGGCGTGCTGTGGGGGCGAGGGCTGATCGACGGGATGCCAGCGGTGGCGTACGCCGTCGCCGCCGACCCGGGCGGCGCGATGGGCGGAGAGGGCTGCCGGCACATCGTCGAAGCGATCGACGCCGGGGTGCGCGAGCGGGTCCCGGTGCTGGGCCTATGGCATTCGGGAGGTGTACGGCTGGCCGAGGGTGTGGTCGCACTCGACGCGGTCGGCCTGGTCTTCGCGGCGATGGTGCGGGCCTCGGGGCGCGTACCGCAGATTGCGGTGGTGCTCGGCCCGGCGGCCGGTGGCGCGGCGTACGGGCCGGCGCTGACCGACATCGTCGTGATGGCGGGCGCGGGCCGGATCTTCGTGACCGGGCCGGAGGCAGTCCGCTCGGTCACGGGTGAGCAGGTAGACATGGAGTGTCTGGGCGGTCCCGAGCCGCACGGCCGGCGTTCCGGCGTGGTGCACGTGACCACGGATGACAACGAGTCCGCGCTGGCCATCGGTCGACGGCTCGCGGTACTGCTGGGCCAGCAAGGCCGTATATCCGCCGCGGACGCCCGCGAGGGCGTGGATCTCGCCGCCCTCATGCCGGCGCAGCCCAACCGGGCGTACGACGTGAAGCCGGTCATCAAGGCCCTGCTCGACGGCGAGTCCGTGGAGCTGCACGCGCGCTGGGCGC